>CATVZP010000006.1 GCA_958348565.1 uncultured Collinsella sp.
GTTATATGCACTTAGGCGGCGATGTACTTGCCATCCTGAATCACATAGGCCGTAGGTCGTATGTAGTGAGCATGTTTCCAATGTTTCCGCAGCGTTTCGGGGGTGCCGTTTTGTGCGACTCCTGTTGCCTGGCGAGCACGCGCCCTCGGTTCACGCTAGAATGCACTCAACCTTTAAGCGGTTAATCCATCCATAAGATGCACGAAGGAGCTATCTATGAGCGAACCCCTGCGCACCGTGAACGTCGGCCTGATCGGTCTGGGAACCGTCGGCGGCGGCGTGGCCCGTCTGATCAAGAGCCACCACGATGAGTACCTTGCAGCCTACGGCATCGACCTTAAGCTGACCCGCGCCTGCGCGCTTGCTTGGGAGCAGGCCGAGGCGGCAGGCATTGAGCGCGAGGCCTTTACGAGTGACTGGCACGACGTCGTCACCGACCCCGCCGTCGATATCGTCGTCGAGCTCATCGGCGGCGAGCACCCCGCGACCGAGATCTTCACCACCGCCTTCGAGAACGGCAAGCACGTCGTCTCTGCCAACAAGGCCCTGCTGGGCCGTCATGTCGAGACGCTCGCCGAGAAGGCGCGCGCGTGCGGCGTGCAGATTAAGTGCGAGGCCAGCTGCGGCGGCGGCATCCCCATCGTGAGCACGCTCGAGCACGACCTGGTGGGTAACAAGATCCTGACCATCGCCGGCATCCTCAACGGCACCACCAACTACATCCTGTCGCGCATGGACGCCGAGGGCGCCGATTATGCCGACGTGCTTGCCGACGCGCAGGCCAAGGGCTATGCCGAGGCCGACCCGTCCGCCGATGTCGACGGCTTCGACGCCGCCAGCAAGACGGCGATCCTCGCCTCCATTGGCTTTGGCACCCGCGTTACCACCGACGATGTGTACCAGCAGGGCATCCGTACCATCGGCGCCGAGGACATCGCCCAGGCCCGCGAGCTCGGCTACACCATTAAGCTGCTCGGCATCGCCCGCAACACCGACGCCGGCGTCGACGTCCGCGTGCATCCCACGCTGATCCCCGCCGATCACATGCTCGCCAAGGTCAACGGTGCCATGAACGCCGTCTACGTGGTGGGTGACGCCGTGGGCGAGACCATGTTCTACGGCGCGGGCGCAGGCTCCTTCCCCACCGCGAGCGCCGTCGTAGGCGATATCCTGTCGCTCTCCGAGCAGATCAGCCGCGGCGTGGCTCCGCTGCCCGAGATTGAGCCCTATGGTCACAACCTCGCCTTTAAGCCCATGGACGAGCTCCAGACTAAGTACTATGTGCGCCTGAAGGTCGCCGACCGCGTAGGCGCCCTGTCCGAGACGGTCGACATCTTTGCCAAGCACAACATCTCGATCTCGCTCATCAACCAGGTCGAGGACGGCAAGTCGGGCGTCAGCGATGCCTGCTCGGTCATCTTCCTGACGCACCGCGCGCTCGAGAAGGACGTCCAGGCTGCCGCCGCCGAGCTTGCCAGCGTCGACTGCGTGGCCGAGGTCGCCAACGTCCTGCGCATCGAGGACGTCGAGGCCTGGACCGAAGGCGTCATGGCCAACTAGTCCGGTCTTCGCTATACGACATATATGTTTAGGGGCTCCCGTCCGGTCTTGGACGGGAGCTTTTTTGTTTGTGCGCTCGGGCGCAATTGACGTGACTTACGCTTGAACAACTTAACCGTTCATTGACAACCGTGGGTACCGTTCACCGATAGGCGAACACGCTCGTTTTGAGCCGCCACTATGCTGTGCTGCGTATGTCCATACCCCCGAAGAATGGAGGCACCATGTTGCTCAAGGGCAAGAAAGCAATCGTCACCGGAGGCACGCGCGGTATCGGCTATGCCATCGCCTGCCGTTTTATCGAGGAGGGTGCCGCCGTCACCGTCTTTGGCTCGCGCCAGGAGACTGCCGATGCAGCCGTTGAGAAGCTGACAGCTGTCTATCCCGACGCCAAGGTCTGGGGCCGTTCCTGCGATCTCACCTCGCTCGAGGCCGTGACCGAGGCCTTTACCCAGGCTGCAGCCGACATGGGCGGTCTCGATACGGTCGTCAACAACGCCGGCATCTCCCAGCGCTCGCCCCTTTTGGACTACACGGCCGAGGAGTTCGCAAAGGTCATGGACCTTAACGTCGTCGCTGTCTTTAACGGTCACCAAGCGGCCGCCAAGATCATGACCGAGGCCGGCCACGGCGGCACCATCACTACCACAAGCTCGATGGTCGCCAAGTACGGCCAGCCCTCCGGCGTCGGTTACCCCACGTCCAAGTTTGCCGTCAATGGCATGGTCCAGTCGCTCTCGCGCGAGCTCGCCCCCATGGGTATTCGCGTCAACGCCGTCGCCCCAGGCGTAACCAAGACCGATATGGTCGCCAACCTGCCCGAAGAGGTCATCAAGCCCATCATCGCCACCATTCCGCTGGGTCGCATGGGCGAGCCCGAGGATGTCGCCAACGCCTTTGTCTTCTTGGCAAGCGACATGTCCTCCTATGTCACGGGCGCCATCCTCCCCGTCGACGGAGCCGCCCGCTCCTAAAGGTCGCAAGCCACGACTCCTAGCCTCAACATTGCTCAACGCAAAAGGCGCGCTGCCTGCATCAACCGCAGGCAGCGCGCCTTCTTCTGTTTGAAGCGGAAGCCTGTCCCAGAATTTCGGATCAGAACGGGGCACGGTTTCCCCCAGGACCTCCTTGCGGAAACTGCGTCCCGTTTTGAACGCAGATTCTGGGAAGTGGTTTCCGCAACGGGTCTCTCGCGGAAAGCGCGTCCCACTCTGGACGCCCATTCCGGGACACCGTTTCCCAACGGCCCCTGTTTCGGAAACCACATCCCGTTTCGAGCCTTCAAAGCGTGACGCGACTCCCTTGAGAGACTATCGACTACTTACCGTCGTCGTCCTGGGCTTCATCGCGCGCGTAGAGCTCCAGCATGCGGCGGCGGTATTCGTGCACGGCGAGCTTGGCGCGCTCCAGGCGGCGGCGCTCACGCGGAGTCAGCTTGGACGGGTCGATCTCGTCGCCATAGGTCTTCTCGGCCAGCAAATGAGCGGCGTCCACGATACGGGCATCGATGTGCCCGCTTGCCGCCTCGGTCGAGAGGCGGTCGGCAATGGAATCAAGGGTAGGTATGCCGTCGAGCGAACGCCCATGTCCATGCGAGGTCAGCAGCTCGTGCTCGCGTGCGAGCAGGCTCGCCAAATCGTGATGGGCGCGCAAGATGTCGAGCGCATCGGATGGATGCTCGGCAACCTCTGCCACGGCAGCGACCGGTGCGGCGTCGACCACGCGGTAGAAGAGCTGCGCGAGCAGCGGCATCAAGAACACCGTGATGGCACCGGCGGCAACCATGACCGACGCAATATCTTGCGACAGCGCGCCCGCGTTGACGGCAACGCTCGTCACGGCAACGATGATCGGAAGCGCCGTGGTGCAGTACAGGGCCACGGTAATGCGACCATACGCCGACACATCGCGCGTCGCAGGACAAATGCCCATAGAGATGAGGATGGGCACGGCACGAATAATCAGCAACGCCACGATAAAGCCCGCGAGCAAGCCCGGACGCGACGCCACGGCCGTCAGGTCGATCTTAGCGCCCGACACGGTAAAGAACACCGGGATCAAAAAGCCGTAGGCCAGGCCGTCGAGCTTAGTCTCGAGCGTATGGTTGCCCTCGGGGATGATATAGCGCAGGACAAAGCCGGCGGCAAAAGAACCCAACACGATGTCGAGGTCAAAGACGGCGGAGAACGCCACGAGCGTGACCAGGATGAGCACCGTCAGGCGCACGAAGGTCTGCGACGTGGTATCGGCGCGTTCCTCGACAAACGCAAAGAAGCGGCTGCCGACGCGCTTGGAGCGGCTCGGGACCACGGCCAGCAACACGCAGACCACCGCAAACAAGCCAAGGATTACAAGCGTCTGGATGCCAGTGCGAGCAGACAGCAGCACCGACATGGCGAGCACGGGACCGAGCTCGCCCCAAGTGCCATACGCGAGAATCGAGTCGCCCACGCGCGTGCCGGTGAGCGAGCGCTCGCGCATGATGGGCACAAGCGTGCCGAGTGCCGTGGAAGTAAGGGCAAGCGTCACGGCGATACCGTCGAAATGACTGACCGAGAACCACGGGGTAAAGCGCACGGCAAGCCAGGCGATACCAAACGTGACGACCCACGTCGCCAAGCCGTAGCGCCCCTCGACGCCCGTGATGCTCTTGGGGTCGATCTCAAAGCCGGCGAGCAGGAACAAAAAGGCCAGACCGAGCTCGGACACAAGCGAGACCTCGGCATCTACATGGATAATGTCGAGCATATGGGGTCCCAGCACCGCGCCGAACACGAGCAAAAAGACCGTTTCGGGAATGGGTTTTCCGGGAATCGCCGAGGCGATGAAGGGGCTTGCAAAGGCCACGAGCGCGATGATGGCGAGTGAAACGAATGCCATGTGATGCCTTTCTCTTGTTTGCGCTTCACTGTAGCACCCTCGCCGTCCTCAACGCGCCGCGAGCTGTCGTATCATAGTGAGGTTTACAAACATGTGGCTCAAGGCGACCGCAGGGCAGACCCCGCAAACCGACCGCTGCCGCATACCGTACCGTACGCCCAACCGATCAGGAAGGCAGGAACCAATGGTCTCTCGTATCTACGTGGAGAAGAAACCCGGGTTCGACGTCGAGGCTCAGCAGCTCAAGGGCGAGCTGACCGAGATTCTCGGCATCAAGGGCATCGAGGCCCTGAGGATCATCAACCGCTACGACGTCGAGGGCATCGACGAGGAGCTTTTCCGCTCCTGCGTGCCGACCGTCTTTAGCGAGCCCCAGGTCGATGTGACCTACGACGAGCTCCCCGCAAGCGATGGCGCCGTCTTTGCCGTCGAATTCCTGCCTGGCCAGTTTGACCAGCGCGCCGACTCCGCCAGCGAGTGCGTGCAGCTCATCAGCCAGGGCGAGCGCCCCGCCGTGCGCTCCGCCAAGGTCTATATGATCTCGGGCGCTCTGGACGAAGCCGCCATCGAGGCCATCAAGCACTACGTGGTGAACCCCGTCGAGGCGCGCATCGCCTCGCTCGACCTGCCCGAGACGCTGTACATGGAGACCCCCGAGCCCCAGCCCGTCGAGGTGCTCGACGGCTTCCGCGAGCTCGATGAGGCCGGCCTCGCCGCCTTTATTTCCGAGCGCGGTCTTGCCATGGACGAAGCGGACATCGCCTTCTGCCAGCAGTACTTCCGCGATGAGGATCGCGATCCCACCATCACCGAGATCCGCGTGATCGACACCTACTGGTCCGATCACTGCCGTCACACCACCTTCGGCACCGTCCTGGACGACGTGACGATCGACGATGCCGTGGTGCAGCAGGCCTTCGACCGCTACATGGAGATGCGTCATGAGCTCGGTCGCGACGCCAAGCCCGTCTGCCTCATGGACATGGGCACCATCGGCGCCAAGTACCTTAAGAAGACCGGCGTCATGACCGATGTCGACGAGTCCGAGGAGATCAACGCCTGCACCGTCAAGGTGAAGGTCGATGTCGACGGCGAGGACCAGGACTGGTTGTTCCTGTTTAAGAACGAGACCCACAACCACCCGACCGAGATCGAGCCCTTCGGCGGTGCCGCCACCTGCGTGGGCGGCGCCATCCGCGACCCGCTCTCGGGCCGCAGCTACGTGTACCAGGCCATGCGTGTCACCGGTGCCGGCGACCCCACCGTCCCCGTGTCCGAGACGCTCGAGGGCAAGCTGCCGCAGCGCAAGCTCGTAACCACTGCCGCCGCCGGCTACTCCAGCTACGGCAACCAGATCGGCCTTGCCACCGGCCAGGTCAACGAGCTCTATCACCCCGGCTACGTGGCCAAGCGCATGGAGGTCGGCGCCGTCGTGGGCGCTACCCCGGCAAACCACGTGCGCCGCGAGTGCCCCGCCCCCACCGACAAGATCATCCTGCTGGGCGGCCGCACCGGCCGTGACGGCATCGGCGGTGCCACCGGCTCCTCCAAGACCCAGAACACCGAGTCCATCGAAACCTCGGGCGCCGAGGTCCAAAAGGGCAACGCCCCGGTCGAGCGCAAGCTGCAGCGTCTGTTCCGCCGCGGCGACGCCTGCCGCCTGATCAAGCGCTGCAACGACTTTGGCGCCGGCGGCGTCTCGGTCGCCGTGGGCGAGCTTGCCGACGGCCTGTATGTCGACCTGGACACCGTGACCAAGAAGTACGACGGCTTGGACGGCACCGAGCTCGCCATCTCCGAGTCCCAGGAGCGTATGGCCTGCGCCGTCGCCGACGGTGACGTCGAGGAGTTCATGGGCTACGCCGCCGAGGAGAACCTGGAGGCGACCGTTATCGCCGAGGTTACCGCCGAGCCGCGCATGCGCATGGCCTGGAACGGCGTTGCCATCGTCGATCTGTCCCGCGAGTTCCTCAACTCCAACGGCGCGCCCAAGCACCAGGTCGCCCACGTGTGCGCCCGCAGCGTGTGGCAGCCCAGCTGGGCCGGCACCACGCTTGCCGAGCGCATGACCTCGCTCGTCACCGACCTCAACGTTGCCTCCAACAAGGGCCTTTCCGAGCGCTTCGACTCCACCATCGGTGCCGCAACCGTGCTTATGCCCTTTGGCGGCAAGACGCAGCTCACCCCGAGCTCGGCCATGGTCGCCAAGTTCCCCGTGGACGGCGAGACCACCACGGCAAGCGCCATGGCATGGGGCTTCAACCCCTACCTGATGGAAGCCGACCAGTTTGCTGGCGCCTACCTGTCCGTGGTCGAGTCCATCGCCAAGCTCGTGGCTGCCGGCTTTGAGCACAAGCGCGCCTACCTCTCCTTCCAGGAGTACTTCGAGCGCCTGCGCACCGAGGCCGAGCGCTGGGGCAAGCCCACGGCAGCCGTCCTGGGCGCTCTCATGGCCCAAGTCGACCTGGGTGCCGGCGCCATCGGTGGCAAGGATTCCATGAGCGGCTCGTTTGAGGACGAGGCCGGCGAGCTCAACGTTCCGCCGACTCTGATCAGCTTCGCTGTGGCCGTGGGCCGCGCGGCGCGCGCCGTCTCCCCTGAGTTCAAGGGCCTGACGCACCGCGTCGTCCGAATCGCCCCCGCCACCTACGGCGAGGACTACCGCCCCGACGCCCAGCAGCTGCTCGCCGCGTTTGACGCCGTCGAGGCGCTCACCGCTACCGGCGACGCCCTGGCTGTCTCCACGCCCGGCTACGGCTGCGGCGCCGAGAGCCTCTTTAAGATGTGCGTCGGCAACCAGATCGGTATCGAGCTTGCCGAGGATGTGGACGTGGAGAGCCTCTTCACCCCGCTCTACGGCAGCTTTATCGTTGAGCTCGCCGAGGACGCCGAGCTGCCCGAGGTCGCCGATGGCGTTGTCGTCGAGCCCCTGGGCACCACCGTCGAGGGCTATGTCATCGACACCGGCTCCGAGGTCATCGAGCTCGCTGAGCTCCAAGAGGCCTGGGAGGGCGGCATCGAGGGTGTCTTCGCCTACCGCAGCGCCGGCGAGACCCCCGAGGTCGAGACCATCGACTTCCGCGCCAAGGACATCCACGTGTACGGCGGCGCCAAGATCGCCCGCCCGCGCGTGGTTATCCCCGTGTTCCCCGGCAACAACTGCGAGTACGATAGTGCCCGTGCCTTCCGCGCCGCCGGCGCCGAGGCCGACACCTTCGTGATCAACAACCTCACGCCCGAGGCCGTCGCCGAGAGCACCCACGAGCTTGCCCGCCGCATCCGTGCAAGCCAGATCGTCATGATCCCCGGCGGCTTCTCGGGCGGCGACGAGCCCGACGGCTCCGCGAAGTTCATCACGGCGTTCTTCCGCGCTCCCGAGGTCACCGAGGCAGTCCGCGACCTGCTCCAGGCCCGCGATGGCCTGATGCTGGGCATCTGCAACGGCTTCCAGGCTCTGGTCAAGCTCGGCCTGGTGCCCTACGGTGACATCGTCGACGCCACGCCCGATGCGCCCACGCTGACGTTCAACACCATCGGTCGTCATCAGAGCCGCCTGGTGCGCACCCGCATCTCGTCCAACCTGTCCCCATGGCTGTCGCAGTGCAGCCTGGACGACCCCTACACCGTCGCCATCAGCCACGGCGAGGGCCGCTTTGTCGCCAATGACGAAGTACTCGCCCAGCTGATCGCCAACGGCCAGGTCGCCACGCAGTACGTGGGCGAGGACGGCAAGCCCAGCATGGATCTTTCCGTCAACCCCAACGGCTCCGCACTCGCCATCGAGGGCATCACGAGCCCCGACGGCCGCGTCCTGGGCAAGATGGGCCATGCCGAGCGTCGCGGCGACAACCTGTACCGCAACGTGCCCGAGCATGTCCCCGGCGACAAGTTCATGCCGATCTTTGAGAGCGGCGTAGCCTACTTCGCCTAAACCTTTCCCATCGGGTACAATCCCTTCGGGTAACATCACCCGCCACCGACGCATCCGGTGGCGGGTTCTTTTTTGCTTCGCGCATGTAGGAAGGACATCATGGAAAGCCGCAAGCCGTATCTCGCCACCCTGCCCGGACTCATCCTGGGCTGTCTCGTTTGCTGCGCGCTCTGGGGCTCCGCCTTCCCCTGCATCAAGATCGGCTACGGCCTCTTTGGCATTCCCGCGCACGACAGCGCCTCGCAGCTGCTCTTCGCGGGTCTGCGCTTCACCCTTGCCGGCATGCTGGTCATTGTTGGCATGAGCGTGGCCCAGCGCCGCCCGCTCGTTCCGCAAGCGCGTGATATCAAGCCCATATGTATCCTGTCGCTCTTCCAGACTATCGGGCAGTACTTCTTTTTCTACCTGGGACTCTCGCGCGCCAGTGCCATGTCGAGTTCCATCATCGAGGCCAGCGCCAACTTCCTAGCCATCCTCTTTGCCGCTCTGGCGTTTCGCACCGAGAAGCTCAATACGGCCAAGGTGCTCGGCTGCGTACTGGGCTTTGCCGGCGTCGCGCTCGTCAACCTTTCGGGCGCGGGCGGCACCTTTGGCTTTACGCTCGACGGCGAGGGCTTCATCCTGGCCTCCACCGTCGCGGGCGCCCTTTCGACCTGCCTGATCGGCATCTTCTCGCGCGAGCACGACGGCGTCTTGCTTGCCGGGTGGCAGTTCTTGGTCGGCGGCCTGGTCCTCACCGCCATCGGCTTTATGATGGGTGGCGCGCTCTCCCCCACGGCGATTGCCCCCGCCATCGCGCTCATCATCTACATGGCGCTTATCTCCGCGGTCGCCTACTCGCTGTGGTCGCGCCTGCTTGCCGTCAACCCCGTCAGCCGCGTCTCGGTCTTTGGGTTTATGAACCCCGTCTTTGGTGTGCTGCTGAGCGCGCTGCTGCTCGGCGAGGGTGCTGGCACGAGCCCCGTTACCGTCATCGTTGCCCTGCTGTTGGTCTGCAGCGGCATCATCATCGTCAACAAACCTAAAAAAGCTTAACGAACTGCCCTTATTTAGCAGAGGGGATTCATGTACTTTAGCTTAATGGAGTACATCGGTGAGCTGAGGGCCGCCACGCACGCAAGCGTGCACCCCTTTTCCTAGCGTATCTGGACGCCGGCTTTCTTTTTCTCGGCCTTGACGCGGTAGAGCTCCGCATCGGCAGCGCGAAGTAAGTCTTGCCAGGTATCAACACTGTCGCCGACCCGCGCGTAACCGATGGACATCCGCAATGCATACGGCACCTCGGCACGAGCGAGCTCGTCGTTAATCGCCGAACACAGATCTATGATGTCCTGTTCCGCCGTCGCCTTTTGAAGCACCACGAACTCATCGCCACCATAGCGTGCGATAAAGCCACCAGACGCCGAGCAGACCTCTTTGAGCGTAGCAGATATGACCTGGAGGGCATGATCGCCCTCAACATGTCCATACCGGTCGTTAATTTGCTTAAAGCCGTCGGCATCCATCATAAGCAGATACACATCATCGGCCTGGTCAGCACCCGAGAACAGCGACAGCATATAGGTCTCAAAACGGTTGCGATTGTTAAGGCCAGTCAACGGGTCGGTCGAGATCAGCTGCTCCTGGTAGATGATGTAGAGCAGCAGGATGCTCAGCGTTATACCGACGCAAAGGCCCGGTACCGAAAACAAAACCTGGAAGGTACCGCCCACCAGAGCGGGAACCGCAAAAAAGGCGAGGGTGCGATAAATAGCCTTCTTTTGCAGACTTTCGACTTTTCGAGCCCGAGTAAAGGCATGCAAGGACGTATATATAACGTAGCAGTAGCTAACGATAGGTTGAATCATATAAAGCGCTCCGCGACGATATACGCCCTGCGCATCGATATAGAACATAGTGTGCGTCCAGTAGCTGGTAAATGCCAGCACGACCACCAATACGGTTGGCAACGTCACGAGCGCCACCCTATAGTGCGCGGTCAAAAGGCGAGAGCCCTGCATCGTCTCGGAATAGAAAAACCAAATGAGGCACGCGATGGCGAACAGCGAAAACGAGACCGCGTTGGAAATCCAGTTGGCCGTGATGCCTACAGGAGTGCTCACGCCGTCTGAGAGCGTCCAGATCATATCGAAGAAAATGTAGGCAGCAGACGTGTAACCGAGCATGCTAAACAAAAGCTGCTGGGTGCTCGAGAACAGGGAGCGGCGGCTTCGTGCGGCAAGCCCGATAAGAACAATCATGCATAGCAGGAATATCTCAATCTTGAGTGCCTTAACCACTAGACGCCATCCCTTCAATATCCAAGTGGTCAGAATCGCCCGATTCGTGTCTGGGCAATAAACACCCCTACTCCGCAGGGGTAAGGGGAATAATAGCAGAGCGCCCGAACGTCACTGCAAGACAGCTTTCGTTCGGGCGCTCAAACGGCGCGAATTGCACGCCGGAATCTATTATCGGTAACGGCCGTTACTCACCGTCGATATCGGTCGCGACGGCCTCCTCGATGGCCTCAATGCCTTCGACCGACAGATCCTCTTTGCCCTGGCAAAACTTCTTGTCGACCCAGCCGGTCAGAATCGGAGCCATGATTGCCGTGATGATGACGGCGGTGGCGATCTGCGCATACGCGGTGGGCGCAAGCTCGGCATAGCGCGGGGCGACCTCGGCGAGGGCGACCGGCGTGGTCATGGCCGTGCCGGCGATAGTGGAGCATGCCACAGCCGCCTTACCGTTGCCGCCACACAGGCGTTCGAAGGCAAAGGTAATGGGACCGACGATAAAGAGCGTGATGAGGCCCAGCAGGATGCCCGAGATGCCGCCGGTGATAAAGCTCGAAAGGCTCATGGACGCACCGAGCTGAAAGCCGATAACGGCGATCGCGGGATTGGCACCGGGGACCAGCAGGTTCTTGATAAACGGGAAGAGGTTGCCCAGAACCATGCCGATAACAAGCGGCAGAATGGATCCGATGATGGTGCCGACGGGGATGTTGGCGAGACCCGAGACACCGAGGATGATCATCGTGACGGCGGGGCCGGCCGTAAAGAACAGGATACCGACAGCGCCCTGCTCGGACTCATCGCCGAACTCGCCCATGATGCCCGTATAGAGCGCCATGTTGCAAAACGTGATGCCGCCGATGATAGACACGGAGCTCAGGCCCAGGAAGTTATCGTTAAAGAAATATGCCACACCCAAGCCAAGGGCGGCCGCAACAACAAGCTTGGGGATCAGTACGACGATGCCGGTCTTGATAGCGCCCGGCGTGGACTTAAAGCTGATGCCGGCACCCACGAAGAGCAGGATCGCAGCGACGATGGTATTGGAGCCGCCGCGGCAGGCAGCCGTAAAGAAGCCACCGATCTCAAAGACCTGCGGGCAGAAGGTATTGAGCAAAAGGCCAACGATCATCGGATAGATCATGATGTCACCCGGGATGCGCGGTACCTTAAATTTCCTTTGCTCGTTGGCGGTCGCTTCCTGTGCCATGAAACCCCCATTTCCGCTGACGCAGAACAAAAGCCCACGTCGCACTTTGCTACAGTAAAGTCTGAACATGGTACCAGAAGAAGCAGACCGGCTCGGTGAGAAATTCGATTCGTTGCGCCGGAACGCTAAACGTGCCCCGCTCTTATATGAAGCTCAAAACGATATAGAACACGATGCCCGAGACGCAGCACCACAACATCGACTTTGTCTTGATTGCCACCGCCACGACGCCAGCGGCCGCAATCCAAGGAATCAAGCCCTGCCACAAGCCGGCGTCAAAAGCGCCAGGGCTTATCAAATCGTTGGCGACCAGCGCCGCAAAGGCGGCAGGCGGAATATAACCCAAGGCCTCGGTAACGCGGGGCGACAGCGTTCTCCCGCGCAAGGCAAACGCCGGGGCAATGCGGAAAAACGCGATGGCCGCCCATGACGATAGCCATAGAACCAAAAACTCATTAACGGGCATCGCGAGCGCCCCTTCCCTCGACGAGGGCATCGCACGCGAGCGCTGCGGCAACACCGACGAGCACGCTTGCCGGCACGGCGATATTCGTCCACCCCAAGAACTTGCATATGGCGACAGACGCCGCAGCCATAACGGCAGCTACGACATTGCCGCGCGACAGTCGCTGCGAAAAGAGCAGGCAGATAAAGAGCGAGGTGCAGACAAAACCCGCAATAGCGGTGGGAACATCGACAACGGCGCCGACGATGGCGCCCGTCGTACACGAAACGCCCCACGTTGCGATGAGGATCGCGTTGAGCACAAAGGACTCGCGCGGGCCCCAATCCTCCCCTTCAACCAGCCTGGCAAGCGAGATGCCATATGCCTCTTCGGTAAGTGTCGCGGCAACAGCCAGCGTCTGACGCTTCGAGGCACCCCTCAGATGCGGCGCGATCGATGCCGAGTAAAGCGCAAAACGCGAGGAGATTGCGGCGACGCTTGCGATAATCGACGCCGCAGGCACACCTGCCAGCCATAGATTGCAGACCATAAACTGTCCGCTGCCCGTCACGAACGTGCTGCTCAGAGCAAAAACCATCCAGGGTTCCATTCCCGTCTGCGCCATAATCATTCCGCACGGCGCGCCTATCGCAACATAGGTAAGCATCACCGGCCAGACGGTTTTAACGATTTTGAGCACCATAACGTTCCTCGTCCCGACAAGCTTTCCGAGCCGCATTCAACGACGCGGCAGAATCATCGCCCGACAGCAACCGAGTTCACCTACAATTGCCACCGGATCGAAAGACACAGCTTTTTAGGAAGTCATTATGACAGCTATCGATCGGGCCCGGGCGACCGCGGCCTTCAAACGCTATACCGATGCTTACGATGCCGCCAATCCGCGCATCGCACTCAAGATCGAACACACCTATCACGTGGCGAAAGCGTGCGATACCGTGGCGCGTGAGCAGGGCTGGTCACCGCGGGACATTGACCTAGCTTGGCTTTGCGGCCTGCTGCACGATATGGGCCGCTTTGAGCAGCTGCGACGCTGGGATACGTTTAAGGATGCCGAAAGCATGAGCCATGCGGCGTTGGGCGTCGAGGTCCTCTTTGGCGAGAACCCCGACGACGCGCCCGCCACAACAAGCATCCGAGATTTTATCGAGACCGAAGAGCACGACGAGCTCATCCGCGCGAGCATCGCCTATCACAGTGACTTTCGCCTGCCGGCACAACTCGACGAGCGTACACGGTGCTTCTGCGATATCGTACGCGATGGCGACAAGATCGACATTATGCGCACCATCGCCGACAGCACCGTCGACACCATCCTCAAGGTGGATGAGAACACGTTCCTCGAGAGCCGCTTCTCGACACCGGCGCTTACCGCCTTTGACGAGCACCGCTGCGTTGCACGCGACGAACGCGACGAGGCCGCCGACTACCTGGTGGGGCTCATCTGCTTTATGTTTGAGCTCGTCTATCCAGCGAGCCGCGCGCTAGCGCGCGAGCAGGGCGATATCTACCGCCTACTCGACGCGCCCTTTGGCATTACGCGCCCCTTTACCGATCCCGCCACGCAAGCGACCTGGGAGCGCCTAAAGGACGAGATGCGCGACTGGCTGGCGCGCGCCTAGCGCTCAAGCTGGGCCAGCAGCTCCTCGACGACCTCGACGGCATCGCCGACAACCTTGTACTGGGCAGCACCAAAGATGGGGGCATCCGGGTCCTCGTTGATGGCGATAATGCACTCCGCCCCACCGATGCCGGCAAGATGCTGAATGGCGCCTGAAACACCGATACTCACGAGAAGCTTAGGCGAAACCGATACGCCCGTCTGGCCAATCTGATGGCGATACTCCAACCAGCCGGCCTCCACGACAGGTCGCGTGCAGCCAAGCTCGGCTCCCAGAGCCCCGGCGAGTTTTCGCATCAGCGGCAGGTTTTTCTTGGAACCAATGCCGCGACCCACCACGACCAGGCGCTCGGCATCGGCGATCGAAGCCTGCTGACCCCGTTCCTCGGCGGGAATCGAAATCTCGACACGAGCCTTGGCATCATCCGCAAGGAATACCTGGGTAATCGTGCCGGAGCGGTTATAGTCAAAGTCGGGCGCCTTAAAGATGCCGGGGCGCACCGTTGCCATCTGAGGACGGTGGTTGGGGCAAATGATGGTGGCCATCAAGTTGCCGCCAAACGCCGGGCGCGTCTGCTGCAGCAGGCCCGTCTCCGTATCCATCGAAAGTACGGTGCAGTCAGCCGTAAGGCCCGTCTGCAAACGCACGGCAACGCCGGGTGCCAGTTCGCGGCCAAAGGCGGTCGCACCGTACAGAATGGCCTCGGGCTTGTGCTCTGCCACCAAATCACAGATCAGCCGGGCGTAAACCCCCGCGTCGTTCTGGCGCAGGCGCTCGTCGCGACAGACCAGGACCTCGTCTGCACCGGCGCAAACCAGATGCTCCAGGTCACCGAGAGAACCCTCGGGGCCCATACCGACCAGTGCCACCAGACGGCAACCACGGGCATCGGCAAGCTCGCGTCCCTTGCCCATGAGCTCGTAGGCCACCGGGGCCACGACATCGTGCTCGTCGGTCTGAACGAATACCCAGATATCTCGATACGCATCGAGGTCAACCGCGCCGGCGGCCTCGTCGCGCTCGATCGAAATGGCATTGACGGGGCAAGCGTCGACGCACCCGCCGCATAGGATGCAGCCGTCGGTTACGCGGGCGCAACGGTTGGGCCGCTCGCCTTCCACTACGATGCCGCCCGAGGCACAGGCGCGAACGCAGCGACCGCAGCCGATACAGGCTTCGCTATCGATAATCAGTCCGCTCATCTATGCCATCCCCTCGATAATCTTGGCAAGTTTTGCCGCCTGCTCGGACGCCGTTCCGTCAACGGCCTCGCACGTTTGGTCGCGGTCGGGCACAAACGATCGAACGACCTGTGTCGGCGAGCCGGCAAGGCCGCAGCGCGCGGGGTCGGCGTTCACGTCAGCAGCGTTGACCACGCGCACGTCCGCCTCCTCGGCCGCACGAATACCGGCAATGCTCGGCATGCGCAGTTGGCCAATCTCCTTGGCGGTCGTCATCGTGCACGGCATCTCAAGATAGACCGTCTCCTCGCCGGCATCGCAGCCGTGAACAAGCGCCAGTGAACCACAGGTCGTAAAGCCTGCGCTCTGCACGCAGCTCACGTCGGTCACGCAGGGAATCTCAAAGGCACCGGCAAGCTCGGGGCCAATCTGGGCCGTATCGCCGTCCACCGCCATCTTGCCGCAGATGAGCAGGTCGAAGTCCTCGTCGAGCGCCTCGATGCCGCACTTGAGGGCATAGGTGGTTGCCAGGGTATCGGCACCTGCAAAGGCGCGATCGGTTAGCAGCAGCGCGTCATCGGCGCCTCGGGCGATGCAGTCGCGCAATAGCGATTCAGTCGCGGGGATGCCCATCGACACCACCGTTACGCGCACGTCCATGCCAAAGCCGATAAAGTCGTCCTTCAGCGCCAGCGCGCATTCCAAAGCGCTCGCGTCAAAGGGATTAATGACCGCCTGCTTGCCATCGCGCACGATGGTATTGGTCTTGGGGTCCATCTTGACCTCGGTGCTGCCCGGCACCGCCTTGACGCACACCACCATATGGAAATCGCTCATCTTCACGCGCCCCCTTTCTGGACGAGCTCATCCAAGAGCTTCTCCGAAAACAGGTTGCCGCGACCCAGCTGCCCGGCAGGATCGAGCTGGAGCTTGAGCCGCGCCGACTCGACCATGGCCTCGTGACCGTACATCGTCTCCAAGAAGCCCGCCTTGATCTTGCCGACGCCGTGTTCGGCGGAGACGGCGCCGCCCATGGCCGTGACCTCGGAAGCCCACTGGGCAAAGAGCTCTCCGCCGCGGCGGTAATCCTGCGCATCGCGCGGCAGAATGTTCACATGCAGATGGTTGTTACCGATGTGCCCCCAGGCGGCAGATTCAAGCCCACTTTCGGCCAACGTGCGGCGATAAAGGGCGATGACATCGGCCAAGCGTGCGTTGGGCACCGACATGTCCGAACCCAATTTGGTGATGGTGGGATCCGTGCGGCGACGCTCGTCGATGAGCATGTTGACGCTCTCGGGCACCGCATGGCGGAAGAATCGCTGACACTCGCGATCGACCTCGGTGCGCGCGACCCATGTCGCATCGTCGCTGCCGCCCGCAAGCTCCAGTACCCACCCCAAGTGATACAGCTCCTCAGTCGCCTGGGCTTCGTCGTCGCAGTCGAGCTCCACGTAGACACAGACCTTGGCGTCTTTGTCGAGCGCCGGCAGCGAGGCGAACGCGGTCGACTGCTCACGCTGACGACGCAGGATATCCAGGGCGCCCGCATCGAAATATTCGATGGCAGCCGCGTGGGACAGGACGGGGCGCACAGAATCGGTGAAGGACACGGCCTTGTCTTCGCTGTCAAAGAAGCAGCTCACGCCCCAAACGACCGCAGGCGCCGACTGCAGGGCAATCTCGAGCTCGGTGATGACGCCGAGTGTGCCACACGCACCGATAAACAGATCGATGGCATCCATATCGTCAGCGACGAAATAGCCCGAAGCATTTTTGGTCTTGGGCATGGTGTAGTCGGGAAGGTCGAGCTCGAGCGTGCGGCCCTGCACCGTGACGAGCGAAAGGCGACGACCCCGTGCAAAAACCTCGCCACGGTGAAGCTCGAGCAGGTCGCCATCGGTCAGCGCGACATGAAGGCCCGTGACGTGAGGGCGCATGGGGCCGTAAGCGTAGCTGCGGGCGCCGGAGGCGTTGCATGCCGTCATGCCGCCCAGACAGGCAGATGCCTCGGTGGGATCGGTAGGAAAGAATTGCTCGGGGGCTTCCTGGAACTCCTCGTAGGCCTCAAGCGATGTCTGGTCCCAGCCGGCAGTCGGCAGCACTTTCTTGCCCAGTTGCTTGCGTAGCTCAGACAGCACGACGCCGGGCGCCACACGCAAAAGAAAGCGGCCCTGCTCATCGCGGCGAATGCCTAGGTAGCGATTCATGCGGGAAGTATTGAGAACGTGACCGCCATGAGGCACGGCGCCGGCGGCAAGACCGGTCCGGGCGCCCTGAACCGTCACCGGGACACGCTCGGCATGGAGCTTTTTCAAAATGGCGCGGACCTCGTCCTCCGTTGTCGGAAACGAGATGCTCGAGGCCTCGCCCGATGTGCGAGACTCATCGCGACCATACTCTTCGAACTCGTCGGTGAAGGGTTTGATGGTTGCAGACACGCGAACTCCCCCTTTAGCTAACTACAGTGTTTGCAGGGAGATGTTACCGCATCGTTTTGTCGACGTGTTCGAGACCGTCTCCATAATTGGCGATTTTTACGTTCGTGCAATTCGGCGAGCGGCAAGGTTTCCTCGGCAGACGATGCTTTTGACACATGTCGCTTTACCGCCAGCGACCACGCAATTGTCGCTCGAAAAAAGTTGAAGTTATTTTTGCCATCTTTTACCTGCGGAGATGTCAATCCGTCAAGCATTTGGTCAGAAATTGGTCAAGTAGTGGCTGATACGGTCGGCATCGACAGCCAAAACCAATGGAAGTTTTGGCCCCAGAAGCAGGGAGGTTCCCATGGCATATTACTGGCCCCAGTACGGCGTCGCCATCGAGGTCGACGACGATCCCTATCTCCTGCCTTTCGACGAAGAGGCGTTCCCCGATACGGCGGTCTACCACGTCACCACCGATGTTATCTGCGACCCCGAGTCGTTCTCGGCGCTCGCCCACCACATCGCGCATGTCCACAATATCGAGCTCCCTCACGACTTCGACGAGCTCATCTACTCGCGCCGCCTGATGCTTCATATGCTCTTTGGAGCTGACCCGTCCACGTTCGCACGTGTCTACACCACCAAGGACGCCGCATGAGTGCGAAGAAGCCGCCCCGCCTTGCAGGACTGGGGCGTCGCAAGAAACTCGTCGTTGTCTGCCTGGCTATCGTCTGCGCCCTCATCGCCGTAGGGCTATACGCCTGGCAATCGCAGCCCGTGCCCGAAGCGGGCGCCTCAGTCACGACGGCAGAGGGCAAATCGCGCCAAGAAATCCAGGGTGAGCTCGACGCCATCGTCCGCGACAACATGATGACGATCTCGGTCGCGCCGGTCGCACAGTTGCAGGAAGGCGGCAAGTTGCGCGTCAACGTGCAAAACGTCCAAGACAACAAGTTTCCCCAGCGCTTCCGCGTGATTCAAAACGACGAGACCATCTATGAGTCCGGTGTGGTCGAAGCCGGCAAGACGGTTGAGACCTGCCCCGCCGGCGATATCCAAGAAGGCGAGGCATATATCGAGATTCAGGCACTCGATGCCAAGACCTACGATACCCACGGCAATCCGACGCGCGTCAAAGTGCGGGTGGCCCAGGCAGAAGGCTAGCGACCGACGCGCTCGCAAGGGCAGCACCCTGCCCGCATTCGTCCAACCATCACGGAAACAGTCCGTGACGAGCAGAAAGGATCGATTATGAACACACCCATGAACCTGAGCGGAGCCAGGGCACTCGCCGTGGGCGCAGGGCTTACGCTCGCACTTGCGATGGGCGCCGCGCCAACGGCGGCCATGGCAGAGGTGCGCGTTGGAACCACCGATGTGACGGTGAAGGCCGACATTAGCAATGTTTCGTTTAAGGCGCCAACGGTCATCCCCTTTGCCGCCAGCGCCGACGGAACGCTTGTAGGACCCTCCGACGAGACGATTACCATCGACAACCTCTCGGCGTATGGCATCCACGTCACCAACATGAAGGTTACGGCCAAGAACGACTGGACAATCGTTGCAGACGCAAAGACGGGCTCGGCCCAGAACTCCATCGATTTTAAGGTTGGCCCCGATAAGGCGGAAAAGGATGCCAGCTCGGCGACTCAGACTACGGGCCTCGATCTTTCCAAGGACGCGTTCTTCGACATGAAGTACGAGGGCATTGCCGACGGAACGGACAAAATCAAGCTCAATGTGAGTGGACACGTCGCCCGTGTCACGCGTGACATCTACCACGCCGGCGGTACGGGAGATCAAGTGGCAAGCATCACCTGGACGGTCGAGCCCGGTGCGCACGCCACGTCCTAAGGCGATTGCACTGGCCGCCATCGTCGGCATCTTGGCGTCCGCACCTGCCATGGCCTTTGCTCAACAAGAGCAAGCGCAGGCGGCCACAGAAGTGACCGTCGACCTTTCGGGCCTTAATCGCGGCAGCCGTCACGAGCCGCTCGCTCAGACGAGCGACACCCGGCAACTCATTGCGGTAGGCGTCGCCACGGCGGGAACAGGGCTAACGTGTCTTGGCCTGCACATCAAACGCAACCAATAGCCAAGCACGACCGGAGTACGCGGAATAGATAGGAGAACCATGGCACCCAAAAACCTTTTGCCCGTCGCCGCGCTCTGCAGCGCACTGGCGAGCGGTATGCCTCTCGCCGCTTGGGCAACGCCCGCCACGGCAAACTCCTTACCGCAAGCTCTGACCCCCGTGGCGAATTCGTCGGGTATCGTTGCCTGCCAACGTTTTTCGCTCGCACACGCCACGGTCCGAACCTCGGGATGCCTTCGTCGCAATACGGACGGCTCGGTAGTCGTGGATACCGAGCGTCCGGATAAGGAGAACGGCCCCCAGGCGGGTTGGGCAATCTGCACATGGAAATCGGCTGCAGTCGACGCCGATGGCGACCCATGCGACGTAGAACTGCGTATCGATATCGCCTCGGTCGATGACTCGGCGAACGGGGCGAAGGTCGCCTTCGACAGCGCTGCCCATGAAAAAGAAGGAGGTGTATGCCTGGGCTGCGTCCCCTCGAATGCCGATGGCGCGCAGCCCATCATCTCCTTTACGGCATCGCTGCGACTGACCAAGGCGGGCACCGAAGCCATCGCAACGGGAGATGCGCCTTTGCTGTTCTACGCTGGCGACGCGGACGACCGAGAGGCTCAAAGCAATAGACAAAAGGGCTCGCTTAACCTCACGCGCGGATCAGGACCCGCCCCCATCAATATCGATGCCCAGGAGCCGGGCGTGCAGCGCGTTCTCGCCGATCCGGCGCTGCTCCAAATGACATGGCACGGAGTGGGATCCGTCGGGATTGCTGCTCCTATATCGAGCGATAATGACAAATCCCCCAAAGACGAGGTCGCAGACGCACCGGCACATGTTGACGATGCAGGCGATGCATCATCAGAAGACAACGCTGCGACTCCTCTCGAGAAGCCCGGCGGCACCGCCACCGAACTAGGCGATTCCCAACCGAAAGACGGCCTGGACTTTGCCGCTCCCCCAGATGTCGACGAAGGCAACTGTTGCATGATGGTCGCGCTCGACCACACGGAAACCGTCGATGCCGCAAGCATTGAGCCAGTCGCTGCCAATGCGCCCCGCCGCAAAAATATCCTCATCGCATTCCCCAATACCGTCGAGCTCGTCTTTTTGCCTTCGGGTGAAGTCGTCGCGCCTACGGCACTTACAGCAGTGGGAGCAAGGAGCGCATCGAACGATATCCAAGCTATCTCGGCACTTGATGCCACAACGACCGCCAAGTTACACCTTTATTCCGTTGCAGCAGACGGAACGCAAACCGAAGAATTCGACGGAGCCAAGCTTTTGGTTCCTCGTCGCATCGGTATCCAAGAAGACTTCCCCTATCAAATGGAACTTGAAGGGTTCGATCGCGCACGAGATGCCGACATCATTGCCGCAGCCATCGAATCCCCGCAGCACCTCATGACGTTGCGCTTCGACTTTAGCCCCGTCCTGTCCTAAACCGCCAACCGCCGCTTGGCTCGGATACTGAGTGCTCCCCTCCCCGTTCTGTTACGATTGCCGCGTTGGCATCAATTACAGGAGGGTTCATGCCGGGTTTAGGAACGATCATCAACGTCGCGCTTTTGATCGCGGGCGGTCTGCTGGGCCTCATGGGCGGGCGTTTCATTACGCCCCGCATCCAAGACACGCTCATGAAGGCGTCGGGGTTGTGCGTTCTGTTTATCGGCCTGGGCGGCACCATGCAAAAGATGCTCGTTATCGATGGAGAGGCGTTGGCGACCACCGGCACCACCATGCTGATCGTCTCATTTGCCCTCGGTTCGCTCATCGGCGAGGCCATCAACCTGGAAGCCGCCATCGAGAACCTCGGCGAATGGCTCAAGCGCAAAACCGGCAGCGAAGGCGACAACGAGTTCACCAACGCCTTTGTCTCGGCATCGCTCACCGTGTGTATCGGCGCCATGGCCATCGTAGGATCGATTCAGGACGGCCTGCTCGGTGACTGGTCCACGCTTGCCCTGAAGGGCGCGCTGGACTGCATCATCGTCTGCACCATGACGGCCTCGCTTGGCCGCGGCTGCATTTTCTCGGCCCTGCCCGTCGCCGTGTTCCAGGGGACGATCACGCTCTTTGCCGGCGCGCTCTCCCCCATCATGACCGCCGCGGCCCTCGACAGTCTCTCGCTCGTGGGCTCCATGCTCATCTTCTGCGTCGGCGTCAACCTCATCCGTCCTCAGACCTTCCGCACGGCCAACATGCTCCCCTCCGTCGTCATCGCCGTCATCTACGCCCTCCTGTTCTAAATCTATCTACGCAGCGGTATCTCGAACATCTGTTTGATACTGTGCTATGATATGAGGTCACCGACACCATATAGGGAGAGGAGAGGGCGGTGGCCGACCAGGACGTCAAGATGCTCATCGAGCGCATTATGGCCGAGGCCCGGACCCATCAGTCCGCCCGCTTCTCAAACGAAATCTATGCTGACGAGCCGATTCTCAAGACCGGTCGTCAGATGCAGAACTTCCTCCCCGACCAGTACCGCAAGATGCGCGAGATATCGCGCTGGCAAGATGATCCCAAAGGCGGCGCGGGGCGTTGGCTATCGGAGGCGGAGCTCTTTTACCGCCAAGGCCTGCTGATGGCCGACTTTGAGGACGATTGCCCCTACAATGGCACCTTTAAGTCGTACTTTCCCACCTACAATGCCATGAGCGATCGACAGTTGCGCGGCTACTTTACCTGGCGCGCCCAAGTGCGCCGCGGCAATATCGAGGAGACATCGACCTCGTTTGCTTTTCTGTATCTTTACGAATTGATCTGCGGCATTGGCGTCGACAATCCGCGTGACGGCTATGACAAGATCAAGGCATTTTGGGATGCCTATCGCGCCTTTGAACCCAGCATCGACCGGTTCGCACGCGTGTGGCTGCAGGACTACGCCGTGTTCCATGAGCTCGACCCCAAGTTGCTTCGCGACTCTAAAACCGTCGCATTCGACAACGCCCTCATCGAGCTGCGCCGCGCAGCGCGAGACCTTGTACCCGCGCCGGCGCCGTCGGACCTGCCGCCTGCGCGTCGTAAGACCTCCGAGCCCACGCTTCCCCTTCCGCCCGATGAGGCGCATGAGGAACGGCTCATGGCTGCCATCGACGCACTCTCGACGTACAACCTGAATAACTCACGGCTCGACCGTTCCCACCATCGTGACCTGCGCCACGTGGCATGCGCCGTGTATGTCCGTATGGCGCGCTACTATGACACGCACCGAAAGACCGGCATCGTAGCGAGCTTGTTTGGGGAGGAGACGGCCATGCCCTACACCATGTTTGCCTCGGCCGTGTTCTTTGCGCCCGAACGCCACGAGGACTGCGAATATCGTCTGGACCCCATTCACATCTACCGCTGCCAAAATGGCTTTTGGGAATGTATGCGCATCCACGGCAGCAGACAAAAAAGTAGCAAGCTCGGTGAGATAATGCGCGCTTGTGATCAGCGTCTGCGCTTGGCACTGGATCCCGGCCATCCCCTTAAGGAAGAAAAGGTTCCCAAATATCTGGCTAAGATTATCGATGACGAGATCACGGCATGGCTTTCATGGGATGCCGCACATCAGCCCGTCAAGATCGATATCGACTTGAGCCAGCTGGGGCACATTCGGAGCGCCGCCGCACAAACGCGCGAGGCGCTTTTGATCGACGAGGAGCGCGAGGACGGCATGCTTGCGGATGCCGAGACGGCAGTTGCCGAACGACGGGAAGCCAAGCCCGTGGCCGACACGATCGCCGAACCAGTCGCGACGACCATGCAGCAGGACGAGGCTAGCGAGCCGACCATCTCCACCGAGCAGTTTGGCGTCGTAGCCCCGCTCCTCGCACCAGCGCCCACGCCCGCCGGCACCGCGTCCGCACTCGATCCCGCCGCAGATGCCTATCTTCGGGCACTCCTCGAGCAAAACGCAGCGCAGACGGCATCGGCGGTGGCACAATCGGGCAAGAGTGAAGACATGCTCGTCGATAGCATCAACGAAGCGCTCTTTGACCTGGTGGGCGATACCGTTATTGAATTTGGCTCAGCAGGGCCGCAAATTATCGAGGACTACGAAGCAGACGTGAGAGGATACTTAGACCATGAGTGATACCGCATCCGCAGCACCCCGCGTGCCCAAGCGCGTCGCCGCCGTCATTCTCAACTCGCTCAAGGGCGGCGTTGTCCCGCGCATTGGCCTTCCCTATATCACCGTGGGGCGAGAGGTCGAGATCCGCGCTCTGCTCACCGACCTGAGTCTCATCGCCGATGGCGGCGCAAGCTTCCGTTTCCTAGTCGGTCGCTACGGCGCCGGCAAGAGCTTTTTGCTCCAGACCATCCGAACGCATGCCATGGGCGAGGGCTTTGTGGTCGCCGATGCCGACCTTTCCCCAGAGCGCCGCCTACAGGGCGGCCAGGGCCAGGGCCTCGCCACCTATCGCGAGCTCATCCGCAACATATCGACCAAGACGCGTCCCGAGGGCGGCGCACTCAACCTGATCCTGGATCGCTGGGTCACCTCGTGTGCCGACGCCGACGAGTCTGCCGTTAATGCCCAACTCGCTCCACTCGAAGAGATGGTCCACGGCTTTGACTTTGTCCGCATGCTCCGCCGTTATCGCACGGCCGTCTCGGAGGGCGACGATGACGCCATGAGCCGCGTGACCAAATGGATTCGCGGCGAGTACCGCACCAAGAGCGAGGCGCGCGCCGAGCTAGGCTCCTCGACCATCATCAGCGACGACGATTGGTACGACTACGTCAAGCTCATCGCACGTTTTTTGGTCTGCAGCGGCTACAAGGGCATGCTGGTGCTCATCGACGAGCTCGTGAATCTGTACAAGATACCTAACGCCATCACGCGACAGTACAACTACGAGAAAATCCTAACGATGTACAACGACACGCTCCAGGGCAAGGCGCAGTACCTGGGCATGATCATGGGCGGCACGCCGACCTCCATCGAAGACCGCCGCCGCGGCGTGTTCTCCTACGAGGCTCTGCGCAGCCGACTCGCCCAGGGCCGCTTTGCGCGCGATGACCTCAAAGACATGCTCGCGCCCATCATCCGCCTGCAGCCGCTCACCTACGAGGAGCTGCTGGTGCTCATCGAAAAGCTCATGCAGATCCATGCCGGCTACTTTGGCTGGACGCCCACGCTTACCGAAAACGACTTGGTGGACTTCCTCAAGATCGAGTTTGGCCGCGTGGGGGCCGACACGCATCTGACGCCTCGCGAGGTCATCCGCGACTTTATCGAGCTGCTCGATATCCTGTGTCAAAACCCCGATGCTAACGTGGCCGAGTTGCTGCAAAGCGTCGGTGGCGACGCGCTGGCGCCGACAGCCGCAACAGACGACACCGGCACCGCAGGCGACGACCGCAACTTCGCCGAGTTCACCATCTAACCTGCCAAAAAGAGACAGGTTTATTTTGGTAGGTTTTATCTGGACGAACGTTGAGGCAGTCATGCAGCAAGCCACCGCCCACCGCGTTGAGAGATTCGTTTTTGAGAGGAGGCCCCGTGAACGCCTTTGACCGCTACGCCCCGTTTATCCAAGACTTCATCTACTCCCACGATTGGGAGAGCTTGCGCTCTATCCAGGTTGCGGCGGCAGATGCCATCTTCAACACGCAAGACAATGTGCTCCTGACGGCATCCACGGCATCTGGCAAAACCGAGGCAGCCTTCTTTCCCATCCTGACCGAGTTTTGGGAGAACCCGCCCGCGAGCGTGGGCGCCCTCTACATCGGCCCCCTCAAAGCGCTCATCAATGATCAGTTCGTCCGCCTCAACGACCTCTGCGAAGAGGCCGACATCCCCGTCTGGCACTGGCACGGCGATGTCTCGCAATCGCACAAGGCCAAGCTCATCAAAAAGCCGAGCGGCATCTTGCAGATTACGCCCGAGTCGCTCGAGGCGCTCCTGATCCATAAGCATATGGCAATCCCGCGCATGTTTTGCGACCTGCGCTATGTGGTCATCGATGAGGTCCACTCGCTCATGCGCGGCGACCGTGGCGGGCAGACACTCTGCCTTATCGAGCGTCTTTCGCGCATGGCGGGCGTACGGCCCCGGCGCATCGGTCTTTCGGCCACCATCGGGGACCCGGAACGCACGGGTGCCTTCTTGTCGCAGGGGACGGGACGCGACTGCGTCATCCCCCGCTTTGAGGAGCCGCGCCGCGTGTGGCGTATCTCCATGGAGCACTTCTACAACTCGGGTCCCCAGGCTCAGCAGCGGGGATTCATGAGCACAGGCCCTCAAGAGGCAGAAGTGCTCGCGTGCGAGCGCATCGAGGCAGCGGCATCCGCGGCGCTGCCGGCCGGTGCCCAAGACATGCGTCACAGCGGACAACTCACGCAAGAGGAGCGCCGCCAACGTCGCGAGCAGGCACGGGGCAAGGCTGCCCCCAAGGACAGTCGCACTTCCTCAGCCCCCGAGGGCGAAGTCGACATCCCGCAGGCAACCGAACAGGCACTGCTCAACCCCACCGACACCGCACCCGACAACGCCGACCCCGGCATGGGCTACATCTTTGAACATACCCGCGGCCGCAAGTGCCTGGTCTTTGCCAACTCGCGCGAGGAGGCAGAGGCCGTGTGCTCCATGTTGCGCAGCTACTGTGAAAGCCGGCACGAGCCAGACCGCTTCCTTATCCATCATGGCAACCTCTCGGCATCGCTGCGCGAGACGGCCGAGGAGCTCATGCGCGACGAGGAGCAGGCACAGACGACCGTCACCACCTCCACGCTGGAGCTTGGCATTGATATCGGTCGCCTGGAGCGCGCGTTCCAGATTGACGCGCCGTTTACCGTCAGCTCCTTTTTGCAGCGCATGGGGCGCACAGGCCGCCGCGATCTTCCGCCCGAGATGTGGTTTGTCATGCGCGAGGAGGAGCCCGAGCCCCGCACGATGATGCCCGAAACGATACCCTGGAAGCTTCTACAGGGCATCGCACTCGTACAACTCTATCGCGAAGAAAAGTGGGTCGAGCCACCCGAGTTCGATCGACTCCCCTACAGTCTGCTCTATCACCAGACCATGTCGACGCTCGCCAGCACCGGAGAGCTCACGCCGGCCGAACTTGCCCAACGCGTGCTCACGCTTAGTTATTTCCACCGCGTCTCGGCCGATGACTATCGCGTACTGCTGCGCCACCTCATCAAGATCGACCACATCCAGGTCACCGAGGGCGGTGGGCTCATCGTGGGTCTCGCGGGCGAGCGCATCATTAACAACTTTAAGTTCTACGCTGTGTTCCAGGAAAACGAAGAGTTTACCGTTCGCAGTGAATCGGCCGAGCTGGGCACGATTGTCAACCCGCCACCGCCCGGCGAGCGCATCGCCATCGCCGGACATTGCTGGATTGTCGAAGAAGTGGACTGGAAGCGCCATACCGTCTTTGCCACGCAGGTCAAAGGCCGGGTGCCGGCCTACTTTGGCGACTGCCCCGGCGACATTAACACGGATGTGCTCGAGCGCATGCGCAAGGCGCTCAACGAGCACGCGGCATATCCGTACCTTATGGGTAACGCACGGGCTCGCTTGGCGCAGGCTCGTCATACCGCCGAGATTTCGGGCGCGGGAACTAAGCCGCTCATCAACCTGGGTGGCGACACTTGGGTGCTCTTCCCCTGGTTGGGCAGCTACGCCTTTTTGGCACTCGAGCGCATGCTCAAGATTAAATGCGCCGCGGAGCTTGGCCTTCGCGGGCTCGATCCGTCGCGTCCATACTTTATGCAGTTTAAGATGAAGGCCGACGAGGAGACGTTCTTTGAGGTGCTCGCAGCCGAGGCCGAAAAGGACTTCGACCCCATCGAGCTCGTCTATCCCGGCGAGGTGCCTTATTTTGATCGCTACGACGAGTACGTTCCCGAGGAGCTCGTGCGCAAAGGCTTCGCCGAAGGCGTGCTCGACATCGAGGGCATGAAGCAGCGCGTCCTCAGCTGGCGCGACCACGCCTAAGACCAGTCTTTTTGGGACGGAGAGACTTACTTGTCGTGAAGGACGGTGCCGAGGAAGTCGGTGTCGAAGGGCACGGCTTCGGCAAAGGCGTAGTCGCCGTCGCTGGCGATAAGCAGGTAGTTCTCCTCGCCGCCGAACTCCGCATCGCCACATGGGACCACCCAGGCATGGGCGAATACCTCGAGTGCCGTGGCAGCGCAGTCGCGCAGGAACGTCACGTCGCTCCCCTCGTTTGCGCTCACGATATTGGCAACGTAGATACCCCCGGGGTTCAGGCCGCCTCGCACCAAACGCAATGCCTCAACCGTCGCCAGCTCGCGTACGGGCTCGGCACCGCCAAAGCAATCGCTCACGACCACGTCGTAGCGACGATGACCCACGCTCGTCACACCCAGATACGAGCGAGCCTCAGCGGTAATCACCCGCAAGCGGTCGCCCACCGCGCGCTCCAGCTCGTCCAGGTAGAACCAGCGGCGCGCCAGGCGCGTAATCTCTCCGTCATACTCGATAACGTCCATGCGCAAGCCCTCGTGCGACATCAGCGCGAACTTGGGATAGGCAAACCCACCCCCGCCCAGCATGAGCATACGGTCGATACCGTGACCATAAGCGTCACGCATTGCGCCCTCAGTCTCAAACACATCGTCAAATGCACGATAGTACGCAAAGACCGGCTCTGCCCAACGCTCGCCAACGTAACTCGCACTTTGGTAGACCCCACCTTGCACCAAGACGCGAATCTCATCGTCGCTCTCATTGTGCGCGCGTTTTACACGCGCCAACCCATTGCGGGTTCGCGCAACCTGCAGACAGGCAGCACGAACAGCGACAGCAGCCGCACCAAGCGCCGCGGCTCCCAGAGCAACGCCGGCAACGACGCCGGCAGAAACACTCGGCTTGTTCATCTAGAGCTCCTTTTGCAGATAAAGGCCATGGTCATAAAATCCAAGATGGCGATAGTACTCGCGTGTGCCAATCGCGCTAATCACGTTGATACGCGCATAACCCGCATCCCGGGCAATCTCGCACGCACGCTCCACCAGCGACCGCCCCAGCCCATGATGCTGAGCCGCCTGGCCCTGATCGCCTACACGTGCCGCCATGCCATACACGTGCACCTCGCGAATCATCGCCTCGTCCGGTGTCGTCGGCAACTCGTCCGCGTGCGTGGCAACAAACGAATGGTCGGGCAACGACAACCGCAAAAAGCCCGCGATCTTGCCCCGCGGTGTCACCCACTGCAAAAAGCGTTCGCTCGTCACCGGTGTCTCGTATGCGACCTCATCAAGAGATAGCTCATCCAAGTCGGCACCCGCCGTGCTGATCTCGCGA
Organism: uncultured Collinsella sp.; assembly: GCA_958348565.1. Taxonomy (GTDB): domain Bacteria; phylum Actinomycetota; class Coriobacteriia; order Coriobacteriales; family Coriobacteriaceae; genus Collinsella. Next base: position 28,922 of record CATVZP010000006.1, read on the forward strand.
TAGCGAATCTCACGCACCGTCGCACCATCACCCCGAGCAGCCAGGCGATTCTCAACGAGCTGGCGCAGGTTGGGCTTCTTGTTGCCCACCATAATGTCGTCGGAACTAAAGTCGCGGATCATGCGACTAATGCGGCAGAACGCCGGCGTCACCACGATGTCGTCGGCCAGCACATCGAGCAGCTCTTCCTCGGTATAGGGGCGCCACTCGCCGCGCTCGTAGCAGCCCACCAAACGCGAGCCCTCGATGAGCGCGCACGGGTAGACCTTGACCTCGTCGGGCATAAAAGCGCCCTCGGTCATAAAGCGCTCGTAGTCGCGCTTGTCCCCCTCGGGCGTAGCGCCCAACAAGTTGAGCATAAAGTGCGCGTGGATCTTAAAGCCAAACAGGCGCGCAAGCGAAAACGCCCGCTCGATCTGCGCCACCGAAATGCGACGCTCGTTGATATCGAGCAGGTGCTGGTCAAGGCTCTGAATACCCATCTGAATCTTGGTGCAGCCCAGGCGGCGGATAAGCGTGAGGGCCTGCGGCGTTACTGCATCGGGGCGCGTCTCGATAACGAGCCCCACCACGCGATGCTTCGCCGTCTCGTTGATGCGCTGCTGACGCTCAAGCTCCTCCATCGTTGCCGTCTGCCACTCGGCAACCTCGCCCCACGGCGTACCGGGGCCGTACAGACGACGCACTGCGCGGTTATAGCCACCAACGACAGCATCCACACGCCCCTGCTCGTCGGCAACGCCGGCAGCAAGCTCAGCCTCGTCTGTCACAATGCCGGCAGCCCGATAGCGCTCGCGGCGCTCTGTTACCACCGGCGGCAGGGTATCGGCGGGAGCGTCATCGAGCAGGCGCCCTGCCTCGGCACGGCTGATGCCCGGACGCGCCAACATGGGGTTTGCCGCCACGCCGGCGACGGCATCGTCATTGAGCGCACGGAAAAGCTCCGACATAAACCACGTTTGATACCCTTGCGGATAGTCGCTCCAGGTGCCACCGAGCACGATGAGCTCAATCTTGTCGGTCGCATGCCCCATCTGCGAAAGCGCGGTCAGACGAGCGCTCACCTGCAGATACGGGTCAAAGCAATTTTGCTCTGCACGGGCGCACGCCGGCTCGGCGTGCAGATAACTTTTGGGCATGCGCAGATCGTTGGGGCAAAACAGGCAATCGCCCGAGCACGGCCAGGGCTTGGTAATGACGGTAATGGTCGCTACGCCCGAAGCCGTGCGGCGCGGCTTCATGCGTAGCACCTGCAGCAGTTGGCGTTCCAAATCGGAATCGACATTCCACGCAGCCCACCGAGCCGGCTTCTCACGTTTGACCCGCTGGTAAAACGGCAGCAGACGGCGCTTGGCCAGATCACGCTTGTCGGCACCCTCGCGGCGCGCCTCGGCATGTATCAGTTTGACGAGCGCTTTGTCGTCCACGGTCTCGCCGCGACGCAGAGCCTCGAGTATGTTCAAGATAATCTGTTCCATGACCCCATTGTAAAGGCAAAGGCGCCGAAGCCGATCTCGGCTTCGGCGCCTTCATCAAACAGCGCGTCTATATCTTCGCCTAGGCTTTCGTCTGCCTCACTACTCCGAATCAAACGACATGTCGCCCGAACCGACCTCAAAACGATACGTGGCAGACTTGTCACCGTTATCGAATTCAAGATTCAAAATGGTCTCGCCGTCGTAGCCAAGCGGAAGGAAATCGCTCTCGAAGTCGCCGCTGCCCAAGGTGAGGCTCGCCTTAAAGCCCGTCGAGTTCGGAACCGTCATCTCCACATCGCCCGAGCCCACACTCACGTCCATCGACTTCGCGGGGGCCTGGTAGAGCTCGAACGTTACATCGCCCGACCCGACCTCTGCACTAAGCGCATCAGTCACGCTGCCCGCAAACCCTACATCTCCCGCACCCAGGAAAAGGTCGAAACCATCACAGGTGACACCGGCAATCTGCAGATCACCCGAGCCCACGTGCGCGTTGATTCCCTTCAGATGCTCGGCAACACGGCGCGGCAGCTCAACCGTAACCGAGCGGTCAATTGCCTTACCGTCATCACTTCCAAACTGAGAAACCTTGAGCGTCGAGTCCTCGACGGATGCGATGTTCTGCGTCGCGGCCTTGGAGGCATCCATACCATTGGCAATGCGCCCCCGCTCGATAACGCGAGCCTTGTTGCCATCAACAACCTTGACGTCCACCGTAGCCGCATCGATATCGAAATCGAGGTAGCGAAACTCATCAGCATCAAAGGTCGTACACGAAAGCTGCTGAGGCCGAGCGGAATAGTTACCGCTATCCAAGAGATCATCGTCGTCAAACATATCGTCAAAATCAGACAAATCGCCGGATAGAATAGCGGTCGTTCGCACCATATTGGAATGAGCCAATAGCCGCGAGGCACCAAATACAAGCCCGATGATGAGCACAAACGCTCCGATGCCAACGCCCAAGCGTACCTTGGATTCATGCGAAAGCTTCATCATTCATCACCCTCTTTGGCGATCGGCTCAGCGGTGGTCGCGGTAGCCACGTCAGTATCAACTGAAGCGGAAGTATTCTGAGCCCTAGCCGCCACCGGCGTCGGACCAACCTGAATATCTCCACGCGCCCAATCACCATCGAGCGCACGCGCCACCCAGTGATAGATGGGAATCGTGAAGAAGATCAGCGCGGCAAAGGGGCCGGCACCAAACAGGAACATCAGCAAAAAGAACAGCAGCCAGCACACGGCCCAATACGGGAACGACTGGAACGGGCCCTTCACCGGAGTCGAGCCAACTGCGCCGCCACTCGTCGCCTGCGCCGTAGCGGCATTGGCGGCCTGCGCACTCCAGCTTGCCGCTTGCGCCGCCTTGGCGGCGGCATCACTCGCCTGCGTTGCCGCCTCGGTAGCGCGCGCCGCCGCCTCATGGGTGCGAGCGCGCTCTGCTGCCTCGGCCTCGCGCTGACGGGCACGGTCCTCGTTCTCAAACTCGATATCGTCCTCGATCTCATCGCTCGGATTGAGCAGCTCGTCCAGGCTCACGCCATAGAGCTTGGCGAGCGAGATCAGGTTCTCGGTATCGGGCGAGCTCTCCGCGCGCTCCCATTTACTGACCGCCTGGCGCGACAGTCCCAGCTTTCGTGCCAGCCCTTCTTGACTAAAGCCTTTGCTGCGGCGAAGGTCGGCGAGCCGCTGCGCAGTTTCTACATTCATGGTTCCTCCTATGTGATGCCAGCCGTGCCGCCGGACCGTTTTTGTTCTTAAGGCGCCTTGCACAGTTAAAAATCTATCCGCCACTGCCAAAAGCATGCCACCTATTCTAGTGAGATTTTTGACAACCGGCGGTTGCGGGTGCATATGAGCTGCGGAAATGTGTCCAAACAAAGCAATGACCCACGGCTCGGTTGTCCCCGTTGCGGCGTTAACGGTAGTATGGTCGTACTGTTAATTCCGCACCGCCAACGGAGGGAGTTCCGCGCCGTGAACCGCGATTTCGCCTCATCGCTCATCCAGCTCAACAACACGTTCTATCGCGAGCACTCCGCCTCCTTTTCCGATACGCGCCAGGCCCCGTGGCCCGGCTGGGTGCGCACCATGGACATCGCGCTCGGGCAGCTCGACGTCGCCACGATCGAGCATCCCGTCCGCGTCTTCGACCTCGCCTGCGGCAACATGCGATTCGAGAACTTTGCCGCCGGCGGCGCACTTGCCGCCAAGGGCGTCGACGGCGCAAACCCCTCGGCAGATGCCAGCTGCCCGTTTGAGTTCTATGGCGTCGACTCGTGCCAAGACCTGGCCATCGATGCACGCGGTCACGCCCTGCGCATTCCCAACCTGCACTTCCAGGAACTCGATGTGCTCGACGCCCTTATGAAGCTCAACCCCGCCGAGACGCCCGACGTGCTTTTCGACGCCCCGCTCGCCGACATCTCGGTCTGCTTTGGCTTTATGCACCACGTGCCGTCGTGCGAGTATCGCGTACGCGTGCTCGACGCCCTGGTGCGTCAGACGCGCCCAGGTGGCATCATCGCCATCAGCTTTTGGGAGTTTATGAACGACGAGCGCATGGCGCGCAAGGCCGTTCGTGCCGAGGCCCGCGCCGAGCTCACCCCGCCGTTTGAGGGTTACGATTCAGCGCAGTTTGAAGCCGGCGACCACCTCATTGGCTGGCAAAACGACCGCCACGCCTACCGCTATTGCCATCACTTTGACGATCAGCAGATCACCGACCTGGTGCGCGGCGTCCGTACGTTCTACAAGAGCGGCGAGGTCCCCGTGCGCGAGCTTGAGCGCTTCCATGCCGACGGTCGCAGCGGAGAGCTCAATCGCTATGTGATTCTCAAGCGTCTGTAGACACTGACGACTCGCCGTCGAGCCGCGCCGCAATTTTCGGGCAAACCATGCCCACCCCTTTTTTCAACCCATTGACGGAACGTGCAGCTATGCGTTCCACACTTATGACCAAGGAGCCTCATGGGAGCCGTCCACGTTCGCACGCCTAAGAACTTTGTGCTCGAGGAGCGCCTGGAGCGCTACGCCGATGCGATTGAGACGAACCCCGAGGCCTATGCCGGAGATTGGCGTGAAGCCTGTGCGCCGGTTGGTGGCTCGTCCTTCACCCGCCTTCATCTAGATCTGGGCTGTGGCAAAGGCACCTATCTGGTTGAGCGAGCTCACCGTGAACCTGACACCCTCTTTATCGGCATGGACCAGGAGCCCATCTGCATCGCCTATGCCGCGCAGAAAATCTATGAGCAGGAACTGACCAACGCACTCGTCCTGCCCCGAGGCGCCGCATCGCTGCCGCAGCTGTTTGCCGCAGGCGAGCTCGATTCCATCACCATCAACTTTCCCACGCCGCAGCCCAAGGCCAAGTACGCCAAAAAACGACTCGTCCATGTCGACCATCTGATGCTCTACCGCTCGCTCTTTGCAGCCGGCGCTACCGTCACGCTGCGAACCGACAGCAAGCCATTGCGCGACTACGCCCTGGGGCAGTTTGCCGCGGCCGGCTACGACACGCTTTGGGTTAGTGACGACGTCCGCCGCGACCATCCCGAGCACCCCGAGACCGAATATGAATGCCGCACGCGCGAGATGGGTGCCGCCGTCTATGGCATTTGCGCCACACCCGGCGAGAAGCCTACCGAAGAGCAACTCGCAGCAGGCCGAGCGCAGGAGCAAAGCCTTGCCTGCTACCTGCCCGACAACCTCGATGAGCTCACCTACGTGCCTCTCGGCATGGAAGAGGCCGTCGAGAACTTTAAAAACCGTGCCCGCAAAGGCAAGAAGCGCCTGCCGCAGGAGTCCTAGGGGGCTTCTGATGGTCGCGGCGTCAGCAAACAAGCGCAAACAAGCGCAAATAGGCGCCAGCAAACGACCGTCAAGCCTAAGTGAGTAGACTTTTTTGCAATAGCCAAGCACAACCCGAATAACGAAAACTAAAACCGCAGGTAGATCCCTTGCACAAAAGCCATGTGCTCGCGATATCGCAAAAAGTCTACTCACTTAGCTGGCAACTGTACCAAACAGCTGGACAGAACGCCCATTTCCTGCATTTTCTCGCGCGCTGGCACCCCGCGCCGCCGCTACGCCATAATAGTTGGCGGACAATCGCGAGAGAAAGCAACCACATGGCACAGACCACGACAGATACTTCCGCCAGCACCGTTTCCGGCGCCGGCGCCGCCAGCTCATTCTCGGGCGGCACGGGAACCGAAGCCGAGTTCGGCTCGCTCGGCGCACTCTCCCCCACCTGGTGGGAGCCCGAGGATGGCAGCGAGCCCGAACCATGGCTCACGCCCGACCAGGCCTTCGAACGCTTCTTTGAATGGACGAGCAATCGCGGTATTGAGCTGTGGGACCACCAGGAAGAGGCCCTCATGGATCTAGCCGCCGGTGACCATGTCATTTTGGGAACACCGACCGGATCGGGCAAGTCGCTTGTCGCGCTGGGCATGCTCTTTATGGGCATGGCACAGGGCAAGCGCTGCTACTACACGGCTCCTATCAAGGCTCTGGTCAGCGAAAAGTTCTTCGACCTGGTGCAGGTGCTCGGCCGCGATAACGTCGGCATGATCACCGGCGACACGCATATCAATACCAAGGCGCCCGTCATCTGCTGCACAGCCGAAATCCTTGCCAACGATGCACTGCGCGAGGGCGAGGACGCCGACGTGGGCTGCGTTGCCATGGACGAGTTCCATTACTTTGCCGACCCCGATCGCGGTTGGGCATGGCAGGTGCCGCTGCTCACCCTGCCCCACACGCAATTCATGCTCATGAGCGCCACGCTCGGCGATGTCACTGCCATCGCCGCCTCACTCGAGGAACACACCGGTGCTACCTGCGACTTGGTCGTCGATGCCCCGCGCCCCGTGCCGCTGAGCTACGACTACGTGACGACCTCGCTCGAGGGCACGGTCGAGCTCGCCATGCGCCGTGGAGAGGCCCCGCTCTATATCGTGCACTTTAGCCAGGACGCCGCCCTTGCGACGGCGCAATCCCTCGCCAACTTTGGCATTGCCAGCAAGGAGCAGCGCGAGGCTATTAAGGAAGCCGCCAAAGGCACGAGCTTCTCCACGGCTTTTGGCAAGATCCTCAAACGTCTGCTCGGATGTGGCGTCGGTGTGCACCACGCCGGTATGCTGCCGCGCTATCGCCTCCTGGTCGAGCGCCTGGCGCAGCAGGGCCTACTGCCCGTCATTTGCGGCACCGACACACTCGGCGTCGGCATCAACGTACCCATCCACACCGTGGTGCTCACCGCGCTCACCAAGTTCGATGGCTACAAGATGCGTCGCCTGCGCGCCCGCGAGTTCCATCAGATCGCTGGTCGCGCCGGGCGTTCGGGCTTTGACACCGAGGGCATGGTGATCGCCGAGGCCCCGGAGCACGAGATCGAGAACGCAAAGCTCATGGCCAAGGCGGGCGACGACCCCAAGAAGCTCCGTAAAATTAAAAAGAAAAAGGCCCCCGAGGGCTTTGTCACATGGAACAAGCAGACCTTTGAGCGCCTGATCGAAACGCAGCCCGAGACACTCAAGCCACGCCTGCGTATCACGCACTCCATGGTGATTAGCGTGGTCGAGCAGGGCGGCGATGCTCGCGCCCGTGTGCACGACCTCATCGAGACAAGCCTGCAAACGCCCGAGGAAAAGGCCAAGCTCGAGGTTCGTGCCGACGAAATCTTCGCCACGCTCATCGATTCCGGCGTCGTCGTTCGCACCGAGGTGCCGCCCGCGCCTGACGCTCCGGCTGACGCCGCACCAGACATCGACTATGCGCTGACGGTCGATCTGCCCGAGGACTTTGCGCTCGACCAGCCGCTCTCGCCGTTTTTGCTTGCCGCGCTGGAGCTGCTCGACCCCGAGAGCGAGACCTATACCATGGATCTGATCTCGATGGTCGAGGCAACGCTCGAGGATCCCAAGCAGGTGCTGCGTGCACAGGAGCGCGCCGCGCGCGACCGCGCGATGGCCGAAATGAAGGCTGACGGCGTCGAATATGAGGAACGCCTGGAGCGCATCCAGGACGTCACCTACGAAAAGCCGCTCGAGGACTTGCTCGATGCCGCCTTCGACAAGTACTGCCAGGAAGTACCTTGGGCCAACGACTACCAGCTCTCGCCCAAGAGCGTCCTGCGCGACATGTTGGAGAGCGCGAGCGACTTTAAGGGCTATATCCAAAAGCTCGGCATCGCCCGCTCCGAGGGCATTCTGCTGCGCTACCTAGCCGAGGCCTACCGTTCCCTCGATCGCACCGTTCCCATTGAGAAGCGCGATGAGCGCTTGCGTGACATCATTTCGTGGCTCGGCTTTGTGGTGCGCTCGGTCGACTCGAGCCTGGTGGACGAGTGGGAGAACGCCGGCAACCCCGCTGCACTCGACGCCACACCGCCGCAGGGCATCGACGAGGTCGTGGCCGACCGCCGCGGCTGCACGCTGCTGGTGCGCAACGCGCTCTTCCGCCGCGTGACCCTTGCGGCCCGTGGACACGTGCGCGATCTGGGCGAGCTCGACGAGGACTGGGGCATGAGCGAGGTCCGCTGGCAAAAGGCCCTCGACGCCTATCACGAGCAGCACGAGGAAATCCTCACCGACGGAGACGCCCGCAGTGCCGCGATGTTTACCATCGACGAGAGCGACGAGAAGACCGATCACGTGTGGCACGTGCACCAGATTTTTGCCGACGAGGATGGCGACCACGACTTTGGCATCATGGGCGATGTCGACCTGGATGCCACGCAAGATGGCGGCGAGGTCATCTTCAAAAACTACCGCGTCGGCTTTATTGAGGACCTGCTCGAAGACTAGCCGGGCGCAATGGAACGAAGCGGGGCCGCTGGCAACATCGCCAGCGGCCCCGCTTTTGTGCGATACGCTATCCCCTACTCGGCATCCTCGATCTCATACGAATCGGCATCGGTGGGCTCATCAACCGTGTCCGCCGCCACCTCACGCGCCTCGTCGAAGGCCGCCTTCATGGTTTTGTTCCCCCAGGTGAGTTTGCGGATCGTGAGGTCGTCGGCCTTCTTGTTTGCCAAGCGTAGGTTGTTCTCGGACGACAGGAGCGCCTCCTTGGTCTTTTGCAGATGGCTAATCGTCTTGTCGATCTCATCGATCGCCGTTTGGAACTTGCGGCTCGCGATCTCGTAGTTGCGACCGAAATCATTCTTGAACTTTTCCATCTTGGCTTCGAAGTTTGTGACGTCGATATTCTGCTGTTTGTACTCCGCCAGCTCCTGCTTATAGCGCAGCGAACCCATGGCAGCGTTGCGAAGAAGCGTAATCATGGGAATAAAGAACTGCGGGCGGATCACGTACATCTTCTCGTAGCGATAGCTCACGTCCACGATGCCGGCATTGTAAAGCTCGCTCTCGGGCTCGAGCAGCGTGCAGAGCACTGCATACTCACAGCCCTTCTGGCGACGATCGTGGTCGAGCTTCTTAAAGAAGTCCTCGTTCTTGTGCTTGGTCGCAGTCTCGTCGTTCTCGTTTTTCATCTCGAACATAATCGAAATGACCTCGTTGCCGCTCGCGTCGCACTCACGGAAGATAAAGTCGCCCTTGGTACCCTCGGACGCATCGTTATCTTTCTCGAAGTACGCGTTAGGAAACGCCGTCATGCGCAGACGGTTAAACTCGGTCTCGCAGTGCTGCTCGAGTGACTCGCCCACCATCTTGGTGGACAGGCGGACCTTCATATCCTTAAGGCGCTCAATCTCTTCGTCCTTGTAGCGAATCAGGTCATCGCTCGCGCGCTTGGCCTGCGCGAGCTCGAGCTCGTGTGCCACCTTGACCTGTTCCTCGCGAGAATCGCGCACCGCCAGCTCGCTCGCGAGCTTGGCACGTGCCTCATCGCGCTCACGCTCCGCCGCGGCGACCGCCTCCGATAGGTTCATTTTGGCCGTCAGCTCCTGTTCGCGCAGCTGGGCACGCAGGCCCTCGGCCTCTTGCTCGGACTGAGCCTTTGCGGCGGAAAACTTCTCTTGTACCTTCGCGCGATAGTCAGCAAGCGCGCGCTCGGCCTCGCTGCGAGCGGCATCGAGCTCACGCTGCGACTCTGCCGTGGCAGCGGCAAGCGCCATCTCCTGGGCCTTGTCCGCAGCGGAGAGCTTTGCCTGTAGCTCAGCAATCTGAGCGTCGCGGGCGGACAGATCGTTTTGAGCAGCATTGCGCGCCGCCGCCTCGGCAAGTTTGGCTTCGTCATCCTTGCGTCCCAGCTGCGCGCGCAGGTTGTCAATCTCACGCTGGAGCTCTGCGTTTTCCTTCTGCGCATCCGCACGGGCCTCAACCGCCGCGCGCTGGCTTGCACTCTCGCGCTCCGTGGCAGCGCCCTCAAGCTTGGCGCGCAGCTCGGCAAGCTCGGCATCGCGCTTGGCGACTTCTTGCGCCAGCTGCTGGGCCGCAGCGTTCTTCTGCTCGACAAGCTGAGCGTTGCGCTGAGACTCTGCCTCTTGCAAGGCGGCCGTCGAACGCGAGCGCTCAAGTTCCAGCGCCTGCTCGCCCTCGCGCTGGACTGCCTTCACACGCTCATCCAGGTCGCGCGAGAACTCGGCATCGCGCACCTGTTTGACGATATCCGCATAGCCGGACGCATCGACCTTAAACACTTCGCCGCAATGCGGGCACCTGATCTCGTTCATAGCAGCTCCTCGATGGACGCAAATTTCAACCGCCTACACTCTACCGCGCCGCACGGACAAAAAAGGCGCCGCCGCCATAATGGCAACGGCGCCAGAACCACCACAAAGGTGCCTGTCCCCTTTGTGGTGGTTTGGGCGCCCTATAGCCCAAAGAAGCTCAAGATCTGGTCTCGGCTTACGGGCCTGTACTCGTTGGCATCGAGACCGACATCGTAGCGAAAAATGGGGCGCTCGCGATCGCGGTTGCGCGCGTTGGTGCGGTCTCCCCTGCTGTGGATATGCCCGTGCAGCATGATGGCGCCACGCGCCTTGCCATTCCAGCTGAGCATGGGGTAGTGGCTCACAACCAGACGATGGCCCTTGGCATAGCCGGGAGCAATCTCCAGGTAATCGCGCACGTCTTCCCAAATCTGCGGTGCGCCGGGGTCTTCCCAATCACCGTCATGATTACCGCGGATGAGCGTCACATTCTTGCATTCGATACGCTCGCGCAGGCGCACCGCCTCCGCCAGAGGCAAACGATAGGTAAAGTCTCCCAAGATATAGAGACGGTCGTCCGCCGCCACGCACTCATTGATGGCATCGACGACCTTACGGTTCATCTCCTCGACCGAATCAAACGGTCGATCCATGTCGTGCAGGATATTCGTGTCGCCCAGGTGCAGGTCGGCGGTAAACCACATCATCGTCTCTGTCCTCATTTCGCAACGTGTTCAACTCGTGCTAAGTATACAGACGCAGCGATGCGGCGGTTATCCAAAGAGCCCGCCGAACAGTCCGCGGCGGCGCTTGTCCTGCTTGTTCGAGGCGTCACCCTGAGTTTTCTTGTCCTGCCGCTTCTTACGGTCCTGCTCCAGCTCATCGTCGTCGAGTAGCAGATCCCACTCAAACGGATCGTCTGTCAGATCGAACTGGTCGTCGTCATCAAACATGGCCGCCTCCATTGCCGACTAGCGGGCATCCACCACGTAGAGGCCAACGCGCACCTGATGCCACGGGCTGCGCTCGGGAGCGACCTGTTGCACGCGGGCCTCAAATACGCCCTCATGGCCGTAATACATCATCAAGGACAGCGGGCCGGCCTCATTTCCCGGAACATAGCCAAGTTTGGTCTTGCCATAGTAGATTGCAACCGCCTCGGGGTCATGGGGATTATCGCGCTCGGCGCACAGCGTCAGTTTATCGCCCGCTTTAAGATCGCCTAGGACCAAAGCGCCGTCGGCATATTGAAATCCTGCAATATGAAACGACAAAAGAACACGTGAAGGCTCGTACATGGCAACTCCTCTAACAGCCGGAATACCCGGCGTTTAACCTTACAGAGAAGTCTACGAACTCGCGCGGACACAAATTCATCCTGCCTGCGTCTTTCAAGCGCTCTGTCTCGCAACGCTTGCGAGACAGAGCGCTTGCAGATAAGATAGGAGTACGGATGGCACCCGTTGCAGCGGGTCTTGCCAACTCCGATACACGTTTTCATCGTGAGAAGTGGCCGTCTTCGCTTACGCGGGGGCGGCTATTTCATTCGGCCGATAAACAGGCCGAGTTCGATAGCCGCGATTAACAACGCCAGTAACGAAATAACATCGCTTACGTTCATACCAATTCCCTTCTAAAGGGAGTTGGCCCATCCGCACCCCATAGCAGTAGTCTAACGTAAATGACAGGTAATAGGAACACTTGTTCGTATTACCTGTCATTTCCTAATGCACAAACATGCGCACGAATTTGTGCTTCCAGCTTGCGTAGGGCGCATAACGGAATGGCACGTCCAGCCAGGTCGCCTTGTTCACGATACTCTTCTTGTGGCTAAACGTATCGAAGCTCTCGCGGCCATGGTACTGCCCCATGCCGCTCGCTCCCATGCCGCCAAAGCCCATATGGCTCGTAGCCAAGTGCATGATCGTGTCGTTGACACAGCCGCCGCCAAAGGGCACATAGCGCACAAAGCGCTGCTGGACCTCGCGGTCCTGGCTAAAGATATACAGGGCCAGCGGCGTCGGACGATCCGTAATAAACGTCTCGGCCTCGTCTAGACTCTCAAACGTCAGCACCGGCAAGATAGGGCCGAAAATCTCCTCCTGCATCACGGCGTCATCGGGGGTCACGCCGTCTAGGATCGTCGGTTCAATCTTGAGCGACGACTCGCGCGCCGTGCCTCCCAGCACAACCTTATCGGGGTCGATCAGTCCGCGTGCGCGCGCAAAATGCTTGGCATTGACAATATGACCGTAGTCCTCGTTGTCGAGCGGATGCTCGCCAAACATGCGGCGGACCTCCTCCTTGATGAGGCCCAACAGCTCATCATGTACGCGCGTATCGACCAGCAGATAGTCGGGCGCTACACAGGTCTGGCCCACGTTGAGCCATTTACCAAAGGCGATGCGGCGTGCCGCGACCTTCAAGTTTGCCGTCGCATCCACGATGCAGGGGCTCTTGCCGCCCAGCTCAAGCGTCACGGGCGTAAGGTTTTCACTTGCGCGCTCCATGACGAGCTTGCCGACCGGAACGCTACCGGTAAAGAAGATCTTGTCCCAGCACTCGTCGAGCAGCGCCTCATTCTCGGCACGCCCGCCTTCGACGACCGTCACCAGGCGCGGATCAAATGCTTCCTCGCAAATCTGCCTGAGCACCGCGCTCGAAGCCGGCGCATAGGCGCTCGGCTTGATGACCACGGTGTTACCTGCAGCGAGCGCGCCAGCGAGCGGCTCGAGCGTCAGCAAAAACGGGTAGTTCCACGGAGCCATAATGAGCGTGACGCCATAGGGCACGGCTTGCGTTTTGCACACACTAATGGCATTGGCGAGGTCGCAGGGGCGCAGGCGCGGGCGGCTCCATCGGGCCATATGCGCAATCTGATGGCGAATCTCGGAAAGCGACGTGCCGATCTCGCACATATATGCCTCGTCATGCGACTTACCCAAATCGGTCTTGAGCGCATGGGCAATATCGGCCTCGTGCGCCCGTACCGTATCGCGTAAACTCACGAGCGCGCGACGTCGAGCATCGACATCAAACGTAGCGTGCGTCTTAAAGTAGGTGCGCTGATCGCCGACGATGCGCGCAATTTCCTCGGTGTTCATGGCAACCTCCTAGTTCTCGTCCTCAAACATACCACCTGCAACAACTTCGTACATATGCTCGAGCTCCAGGCGGTCCATTAAAAGAGGAACGGGGTACAAGGGATTGGCCTCGGCATCGGCATGCGCCGCCATCTCGGGAATGTCGGAGCGGCGAATGCCCAGGACATATTTGGGGATTCCCAGGGCCTCGTTCATGCGGTCGACCCAATCGATAAAGGCCTCGGCTGCAAGACTGTCCCGCGCGGTAGCCGGCGCAACGCCCGCCATGCGAGCAAGATCGGCAAGCTTGGGGGCGGCGGCGTCACCATAAGCGCGAAGCATGTGCGGCAGGATGATCGCGTTGGCCAAACCGTGCGGAATTCCGTATCGGCCGCCCAGACTGTGCGCGATGGCATGCACATATCCGACATAGGAGCGGGTAAACGCAACGCCCGCCTTATACGCCGCCGAAAGCATATTGCGGCGCGCACGCATGTCGTCGCCATGCTCATAGGCCTCGAGCAAATTGTCGCGGATGAGCTGGACCGCCTGACGCGCCATCTTGCGCGTGTAGGGCGTGGTGCTACGGCCGATAAAGGCCTCGACAGCATGCGTCAGGGCATCCATACCCGTCTGCCCCGTAATGGAGGCAGGCAACCCGCGCGTAAACTCGGGGTCGTGGACTGCAAAACGCGGGATGAGCACAAAGTCGTTAATGGGGTATTTATAGTGCGTCTCATCATCGGTGATAACCGCCGCGAGCGTGACTTCACTTCCCGTACCGGCAGTAGTGGGAACCGCAATAAGCAGCGGCAGGAGACGATGAACGCGCAACAGGCCGCGCATCTTGTTGATGGGCTTGTTTGGCTGCGCGATACGTGCTCCCACGCCCTTGGCACAGTCCATGGCCGAGCCACCGCCAAAGCCGATAATGGCCTGGCAGGCGCGCTCTCGATACAGGGACGCCGCTTCTTCCACGTTTGAGACCGTGGGGTTCGCACGCGTTTCGGCATAGACCGCAACGCCAATTCCCTTGGACGCGAGCGCTGTCTCGAGCGGTGCCGTGAGCCCCAGACGGGCAATGCCGGGATCCGTCACGATAAGAACCCGCTGTATCGAACGCTTTTGAAGCACTGTGGGCACATCCTCAGCGTGTTCTAGAATGCGTGGCTCGGTATAGGGCAGCACCGGCAATGCGATGCGAAAAACCGTTTGATACGTTCGGCACCAGGCGCGGCGGGCTAGATGCATAAAGGAAGCTCCTTCATTTGTTGATAGGTCAACATTTGCTCGCCCGATTGTACTCAGCAGAGATCGCAGACGGCCTCCCAATCGTTAATCAATCAACATCTTCATATCTCAAAATTGTTTTATTAAAAATCATTCCTAATAGGCTTCACATTTGGTTACATTTATGGATAATAGAACTCGTCAAGACGCACGTCCGGAGAGGGCCCTTACGGGACCGGACGAGCGCACAATCGCCATCGATCGAAAGGATCGAATCATGAAGTTTGTTTGCCCCGTTTGCGGTTATGTGGAAGAGTTCGACGGCGACCAGCTGCCCGAGGATTTTAAGTGCCCCCAGTGCGGCGTTCCCGGTTCTCGTTTCCTGAAGCAGGAGGAGGGCCAGCTCGAGTGGGCTGCCGAGCACGTCGTGGGCGTCGCCAAGATGGAGGGCGTCTCCGAGGACATCGTTGCCGACCTGCGCGCCAACTTTGAGGGCGAGTGCTCCGAGGTCGGTATGTACCTGGCCATGGCTCGCGTCGCTCATCGCGAGGGTTACCCCGAGATCGGCCTGTACTGGGAGAAGGCTGCCCACGAGGAGGCCGAGCACGCCGCTAAGTTCGCCGAGCTCCTGGGCGAGGTCGTGACCGACTCCACCAAGAAGAACCTCGAGATGCGCGTTGAGGCCGAGAACGGCGCCACCGCCGGCAAGACTGATCTTGCCAAGCGCGCCAAGGCCGCTGGTCTCGATGCCATCCACGACACCGTGCACGAGATGGCTCGCGACGAGGCCCGCCACGGCAAGGCTTTCGCCGGCCTGCTCAAGCGCTACTTTGGCTAAGCCAGCCGCCTGAGAGACAATCTCTAGCTCGATAAGGCCCGAACCGCACGGTTCGGGCCTTTTTCGTGCCTCACGAACTTGTTAACTCCCTGAAATAGGACTGCCTTCGGCATCGGTTTCTCGTCAAAAACTAAGTGAGTAGACTTTTTGGAACTTGCCGAGCACACCATCCATATTGCTTTATAAAGCCGCAGGTAAATGACTTGTTGCAAAACGGTCTGGTCGCCAAAGTGCCAAAAGTCTACTCACTTAGAACCGCAGCCGTCCACGATCGAGTCTTTTTGTGCCTAGCGGGCATCTTTCCGTCGATTACTCCCAATTTTGTCCAGTCAACGAACAGTTCAGAACGGAGTAATGCCTCAGCCCTTTGCTCATCCGGGCTTTTATCACGATATTCAGCATCGAGCATCCTGCATACGGCCTTAACGATCGCGCGGAATCTATCCTCATCAGATATCTGTCTGTGTGTCAGGAGAAGCACATCGTAGCCCATGGCCTGAAGGGCCGTCATGCGATCGGCGTCACGCAAGCCATCCCCTGCGCGTCCGTGCGAGGCCTTTCCCTGACATTCAATGGCCACCTGTCGCCTGCCGTCCGGCGTAGAAAGTAGTAGGTCGATAGTAGTAGGTCGATATATACACGGGACTTTCCCACAATCGCTCGAGCACTTGTGCTTAACGTCACTTCGACATTGAGCTCTATGCCGCAAAAACCTTCGCCTCCCAGGGCTCGCGGCAGCCCGAGCAACAAATACGCCTCGACCTCAAAAGGCGACGCGGCACCCAATGGGACGAGTTGCGATACCACCATAAATCTATTGCCGTAACGCATCCCGCAAACATCTGAACAAAAACGGTCAAGGTCTCTGCCCAAAACCAAAGCGTCTCGACGCCATAAATTTGAAGTGGCGCCGTCCTCGGACGGGCAGCGCACCCAACCGAACGTTGTCGAAATCGCGCCCGAATCAATTGCACGTGAAAGCTCCGCCTCGAGTGCCGCCGGCAGAGCACACACCGCAAACAGGCCGCACATCTCCGCCAACACAAAAAGAAGCTGAAGATCCGTCAGATGCCGCGACATGATGAATGCCGTCAGTAGAGGAGACGTAATCAAAAATCCATGCTCCGTTTCCAGCACAGATTCCCTGGGGGGCTCACCAAGAAACAGCCGCTGTCTAATGCTGGCAGGACAAGTCCGTTTGTTTCTCGTCCGAACCAATGTATACAACGGAAAGCCGAGCGCAACCGCAGCCGTCGGGTTACGGGCGAGGTCATATCGCTGCCGGCCTTCTTCCGGCCGTGGAAGCGGCGGACACAAAGCGCGGACCTGAGGAGGCAAACGCCAGTATCTAAAAGCCGATATGTCACAAAGTAAATCCTTCATAGGCACAGGAAAACACGAATTTCAACCCAGCCTGTCTCACATTGGGGCGAACGCACCAAAAATGGCACCGAACGGACTGTTAAGTTTTCAACAGCCCTCCCCAACTGGCCAAAAGCTTGCCAAAAGCTGGACGAAGCCCTGTTGAAAACCCCATTTTTTTCTTATGCAGAAACTTTGCGCGGCAAGTGAGTAGGCTTTTTGAACATCCCGAGCAGGCCGGTCATCCTGCTTTTCAAAACCGCAGGTAGATAGCTTGTTACAAAACTACCTGGTCTCCAAAGTTCCAAAGGTCTACTCACTTAGGTTGCAGAGTGCTCCCATTAGCTGCAATTCCAAGGTATTAAGCACTTTTGGACTCAAATCGTCATACTGAACAAGAATTTGACTTGAGTTTTCAGGGACAGATGCGCCATCGGCACACCAATAACAGTCACTGATGTCGACAAAAGGGATACTCGAGCGCGTGAGGGCCCGCACAAAAGAGCTTCCGCCCGCTCCGCGCTCCGCAACCACGGTGCAGTAAAGGCCTGCGTCCGCATGCTCGATCGAGACCTCCCCTGCCGGGAACGCTTTCCGTACAAGCGCCGCCAGGCCATCGCGCGCCTCGCGAGCGCGCACGCGCACGCGGTTCACATGTCGCTCGTAATCACCCGATTCCAGCAAACGCGCCAAGGCAACCTGGTCAACAGAGCTCACCGAAGAGGCGTAAAAACCAAGGTTGTGCCTAAACCGCTCCATCAGCTCATCGGGCAACACCATATACGCCAAACGCAACGCCGATGAAAGGCTCTTCGAAAACGTGTTGGTGTAGATAACCGACTGGGCGGCATCGATTGACGCGAGCGCGGGAATCGGCTTGCCGGCAAGGCGAAACTCACAATCGAAGTCGTCTTCGATGAGATATCGGCCCGGCTGCTCGGCGGCCCAGCTCAGCAGCGCATAGCGACGTGCAATGCTCGTCACAAGGCCGGTCGGATACTGATGGGACGGCATCAGGTGAAGAACGTCGGTCCCGGTTTTCTGCAGAGCGCTCAAATCCACGCCCTCACCATCCAACGGGATATGCCGAACTTTGCAACCCATAGCCTGATAGATGCGCGTCAGGCGCAAATAGCCCGGATCTTCAACGGCATACACCTTGTCGGCTCCAAGCAGCTGAACCAACATGGTATCGAGCAGCTGGGCGCCCGCGCCGATAACAATGTTGTTGGGGTCGACATTCATACCCCTTGTCCCGCGCAGATGATGAGCAATTGCGCGTCGTAGCCGAGCGGTGCCCTGTGCCGGTGCGGGCGAAAAGATCTCGCGCTCGTCTTCGGATGCCAGCGTCGCCCGCAGTGCGCTTTGCCAAAGCCGCGCCGCCTCCAAAGTGGAAGGAGAAAGTGCGTCGAACTGCTCGACCCGTCCATCAACATCATGTACGTTAAGACCCGCAGGAGCGGAATCTCGATCAAACTCTGTCTCAGCCAAAGGCAAAACCGGTGCATCCGGAAGCTCACAAGCGTAGTAGCCACGACGCGGCTTTGAGCAAATATAGCCCTCGGCAAGTAACTGGCTATATGCATTCTCGATGGTAATGACACTGATTCCCAGATGGCTGGCAAAGGCACGCTTAGACGGAAGATGCTCCCCCGCCGCAATGCGTCCAGCAACGATATCATCTCGAATTTGCTGGTAAACATACTCATAGAGCGATGCTCCGCCGCGTTTTTCCAAATTGTAGTCAAGCATGAGCCTATCACCTGACCTTATTAAGTCATTCAATCTGGTATTAGTCTGACCTTGTCATTATCTCGAAATCTGAGTATTTCGCCATACCCAGCTCCCCGATAGGATGTTCCGTCAAGCAATGCACATGCCAACCAAGGGAGCAACCATGGCAGAACAGACCAGCAAGGCCGATCGCGTCAAACTCAATCGCGAGCTCGCGCAGATGCTCAAGGGCGGCGTCATCATGGACGTCACCACGCCCGAGCAGGCACGCATCGCCGAGGAGGCGGGCGCCTGCGCCGTCATGGCACTCGAGCGCATCCCGGCCGACATCCGTGCCGCAGGCGGCGTCTCGCGCATGAGCGACCCCAAGATGATCAAGGGCATCCAAGAGGCCGTCTCCATCCCCGTCATGGCCAAGTGCCGCATCGGTCACATCGTCGAGGCGCAGGTCCTTCAGGCCATCGATATCGACTACATCGATGAGTCCGAGGTTCTCTCCCCCGCCGACGATGTCTACCACATCGACAAGACCCAGTTTGACGTGCCGTTTGTCTGCGGCGCCCGCAATCTGGGCGAGGCGCTGCGCCGTGTTGCCGAGGGCGCCACGATGATTCGCACCAAGGGCGAGCCGGGCACGGGCGACGTCGTTCAGGCTGTGCGTCACATGCGCAAGATCCAAAATCAGATCCGCGACGTTATTGCCCTTCGCGATGACGAGCTCTTTGAGGCAGCCAAGCAACTGCAGGTTCCGGTCGAGCTGGTGCGCGAGGTCCATGCCACGGGAAGGCTTCCCGTCGTGAACTTTGCCGCCGGCGGCGTAGCGACCCCCGCCGACGCTGCGCTGATGATGCAGCTGGGCGCCGAGGGCGTCTTTGTCGGCTCGGGCATCTTTAAGAGCGGCGACCCGGCCAAGCGCGCCGCCGCCATCGTCAAGGCCGTGGCCAACTTCACCGACGCTAAGCTCATCGCCGAGCTTTCGGAGGACCTGGGCGAGGCCATGGTGGGCATCAACGCCGACGAGATCGAGATCATCATGGAGGAGCGCGGACGCTAGTCCGGCAGAAAGGATCGCACATGAGCGATTATGCAGACCAAACGGTCGCCGTGCTGGCGGTCCAAGGTGCTTTTGCCGAGCACGAGGCGAGGCTGTCCGAGCTGGGCGCACACTGTATTGAGCTGAGGCAGGCGGCTGATTTGAAGCAGGACTTTGACCGTCTGGTACTTCCCGGCGGCGAGTCTACCGTTCAAGGGAAGCTGCTTGATGAGTTGGGCATGCTCGAGGAGCTTCGTGCCCGTATCGCTGAAGGCATGCCCGTCCTGGGCACCTGCGCCGGCCTGATTCTGCTGGCTCACGACCTTGCCGCCCATGACGATAAGGGCACGCCCCGTTTGGCAACCATGGATGTGCTTGTCGAGCGCAATGCCTACGGCAGGCAGCTCGGCAGCTTTCGAACCAAGGGACAGGTAGCCGGCATCGACGGTGAAGTGCCGCTGACGTTTATCCGCGCGCCCCGCATCGTCGAGGTCCACGGCGACGCAAAGGCCTTAGCGAAAGTCGACGGCCGTATCGTCGCCGCGCGCCAGGGCAACCAGCTCGGCGTAACCTTCCACCCCGAACTCGATGAAGACACCCGCCTCCACGAACTGTTCCTACAAATGTAGGCATCGAAATCAACAAACGAAACGAGAGTGGATAATTTCCCACTTTGAGCTTGAATGCAGGCTCAAACCGGGAGATTGTCCACTCTCATGCTATGTAGTCGTTGGGGACGTTCTTAAACGACTAGTCAAACAAGAACGTCCCCAACGACTAGTCATTTAAGAACGTCCCCAATGACTACCTTTTGGCAAGTTTGAATCAAGGCGACGCCGATGTTTTGGTACCGACAGCGAAAACCCGCCAGAGCGAGGGAGGCCCTTTTGGGGCGAGATGACGCCATAGGTTGAGCATAAGTCAGCGAGCGGGTCGCATTTGAGGCAAGGTGACGTGAAATCAGAACCACCCTTAAAAAGGGTGGTTTGCTCTTAGGGTATAACCCACGGGC
>CATVZP010000007.1 GCA_958348565.1 uncultured Collinsella sp.
AGGCATTTGTCCCCAAGGGCGGCCCCGATGGCGGCGACGGCGGTCGTGGCGGCAACGTCGTCATCCAGGCCGATGCACAGCTGTCTTCACTGATCGATTACCGCTTTAAGCATCACTTTCGTGCCGAGCGCGGAACGCACGGTCAGGGCGCCCGCCGCAATGGCAAGAGCGGCGAGGACCTGATCCTTAAGGTTCCCATGGGCACCGTGGTGCGCGAGCTCGACCCCGAGACGCAGACCCCGATGTTCGAGATTGCCGACTTGGTGCATGATGGCGAGCGCGTTGTCGTGGCCCCCGGTGGCGCCGGTGGCCTGGGCAATACGCACTTTGTGACGTCGGTGCGCCGCGCGCCCGCGTTCGCCCAGCTGGGTGAGCCGGCCGAGGAGCACTGGATTGAGCTCGAGATGAAGCTCATGGCCGATGCCGCGCTCGTGGGCTTCCCCTCGGTGGGCAAATCCTCGCTTATCGCGCGCATGAGTGCCGCCCGACCCAAGATTGCCGACTATCCGTTTACCACGCTCGTGCCCAACCTGGGCATGGTGCGTGCCGGCGAGTACTCCTATGTCGTTGCCGACGTCCCCGGCCTTATCGAGGGCGCGAGCGAGGGCAAGGGCCTGGGCCATCAGTTCCTGCGCCACATCGAGCGCACGGCACTCATCATGCACGTCGTCGATATGACGGGCGGTTTTGAGGATCGCGATCCGGTCGAGGACTATCGCATCATCAACCGTGAGCTCGAGCAGTATGGCGCCGAGCTTTCGGAGCGCCCGCAGATCGTCGTCGCCAACAAGTGCGATGCGCCGGGTACGGCTGACAAGATTGCCGACCTCAAACGCGCTGCGCTCGACGATGGACATATGTTCTTTGCCGTGTCTGCCGTGACGGGCGCCGGCCTCAACACACTCATGCTTGCCGTGGGCGAGCAAGTGGCTAAGCTGCGCGCCGAGTTGGCTGTCTCCGATGAGCCGGTCGATCTGCGCGACGATGAGTGGGAGCGCCGCCGCCTGCAGCGTGAGAAGCGTTTCCGTATTGTTCAGGAAGAGCCCCATGCCTTTCGCGTGGTCGGTCGCGCCATCGAGCGCATGGTCATCCAGACCGACTGGGAAAACGAGGAAGCCGTTATCTACTTGCAGCACAAGTTTGCGCGCATGGGTGTTGACGACGCGCTCGAGAAGGCCGGCTGCCGTGCGGGCGACGAGGTCCGCATTTGCCAGCGCGCCTTTGACTTTGAGGGCGCCGAGGACTTCTCGGAGTACGAGGAGGAGCTTGAGGACGAAGGCGTTGAGGTTATTGACGTAGCCGATGCTGCGGACGAGGGTGTTGAGATTGTCGATGCGGCAGAAGTCGCGGACGATGTCGAGACCTCGGAGGGCGAGTAGGCCATGTCGCTGCGCGGTGGAATCGGATTGCCTGAGCTGCCTATCAAGGATGGGCAGGAGTTTCGGCTTGGCATTATGGGTGGAACCTTCGACCCGATTCATTACGGTCACTTGGTTACCGCCGAGCAGGCGCGCGAGTCGCTCGACTTGGATGCCGTGCTCTTTATGCCGGCCGGCTCTCCCGCCTTTAAGCTCGACAAACCGGTGACGCCTGCTGAGGATCGCTATGCCATGACGGTCCTCGCCACCGCTGCGAATCCGGCTTTTTTGGCGAGCCGTTTCGAGATCGATCGTCCGGGCGTGACCTATACGGCCGATACGCTTCATGCCCTTCGCGACTTTTATCCGCCTCTGGTAAAGCTTTACTTTATTACGGGTGCCGACGCGATTATCGATATTGTGACCTGGCACAATGCTGGTGAGATTGCCGAACTGGCAACCTTTATTGCTGCGACACGTCCCGGCTTTGACATCGATACTGCTCGCGCGCGAATCAAAGAGTCGGGCCTGCCGTTTGACGTTCGCTATATCCAGATTCCGGCGCTTGCGATTAGCTCGACCAACATTCGTAAGCGAGTTGCCCGTGGCATGAGCGTGCGCTATCTTACGAGCGAGTCCGTGCTCGGCTATATCCGCAAACGCGGCCTGTATGCCGATCTCGGGCAAGACGATTTTGAGTGATGGGGGAGAACGTTGTCGGTAGAGGATCAATTTGAGGGCGATGAGCGCGCCTTGCTCAAGCGCATTCAAGAGCTGCTCGATGTGCGTATGAAGGATAAGCGCAAGCGCTACATGCATTCGCTGGGTGTTGCCGAGACCGCGCTGCACCTAGCCGAGGTATACGGTGTCGACCGCTTTGATGCCGCCGCCGCCGGTCTGATTCACGACTGGGATAAGGTACTCTCCGACGACGAGCTCGTGGCCCGTGCGTTGCACTACGGCATCAAGGTTGCCGGCTCTCCCTCGGCCGCGACACCGCTGCTGCATGGCCCGGTTGCCGCCTATGAGCTTCCGCAGCTATTTCCCGAGCTATCGCCGGCCGTTTTCCAGGCTGTCGACCGTCACACCGTGGGCGCTTGCGACATGACGCCGCTCGATATGGTGGTCTTTGTGGCCGATGCCATCGAACCCAACCGCCATGGTGATTATGCCCACGTGCTGCGCAAGATGGTGGGGGAGTCAACGCTTGACGAGTTGTTCTTCTCCTGTTTTGCGCAGGGTCTGGTCTACGTGATCCAGACCGGGCGTTATCTTTATCCCACGGCTATTACGATTTACAACCATTACGCCCAGCTGCGCTAGCTCGGGTGCGTCTAGAAAGAGGTATTC
The DNA here is from genome assembly GCA_958348565.1 of uncultured Collinsella sp. Taxonomy (GTDB): domain Bacteria; phylum Actinomycetota; class Coriobacteriia; order Coriobacteriales; family Coriobacteriaceae; genus Collinsella. The sequence goes on from CATVZP010000007.1 coordinate 2,709, forward strand.
CATGGCCGACGAGACCATGACCGACGAGCAGATTCTTGAAGGTGTGGAGCACAAGAGCTTCGTCGCCACGTCCGACCGCACCGCCGCCTCGCTGTCCGCGAGCGGTGTCGCCGCCGAGGATGTCGCCCGCGCCGCCGCGCAGGCCGCCTACGACAAGAAGGGCGAGGACGTTCAGGTGCTCGACCTGACTGAGCTCTCCGACGTGTGCGACTACTTTGTGCTCGCCACCGGCACCAACAACCGTCAAGTCGATTCTATCGTCGACGAGATCGAGGAGAAGGTCGCCGAGGCTTGCGGCGAGCACCCGTTCTCCATCGAGGGCCGCGAGCAGAAGACCTGGATGCTCATGGACTACGGCTCGGTCGTCGTCCACGTCTTCACCCCCGAGGCACGTGACTTCTACCGTCTCGAGAAGCTCTGGGGCGACGCCCCCCAGCTCCCCCTCAACCTCCTCTAGGATCTTATTTGGGCTGGGGCTTTTTAACTACCCTCTACCGTTCGCCGGGCAGTTGCGGTTTTCCGCACCTGCCCGGTTTCCTTTTGACCAAAGGCGGTTATTCGTTGAAGCGGGATTGGCGGCCGAAGGATAGGGCGGTGTCGCCGAATTTGTCTCGGACGGCGTCAATGGCGACGGAGAGGTCGCGGCGGTCGCTGGATTGGGCTCCGCGGTCATCGATCTCGCAGAACAGGTCGGTTTGGATACCGCCTTGGTGGTTGAAGTCGCTCATGCCGATACCCGCCAGACGCACGTGCATGCCTTCTTGCCAGATATTGTCGAGCAGCTCGAGCGCTACGGCCACAAAGATATTCTCGTCGTCGGTGGGGTGGGGCAAGCGGCGCTGTGCCGTGCGTCCGCTGCCGTAAGAGTACTTGAGCTTGAGCGTTACGGTTCCGCCCGTCAGCCCTTGACGGCGCAGGCGGCGCCCAACCGACTCGCCGAGCAGCGCAATCGCCGCCTCGATATCCCCACGCTCAGTCAAATCCTTCGCAAAGGTGCGCTCATTGCTCACCGATTTAACTTCGCGTTCCTCATCCAGGCCAGTAACCTCGGATACTTCGAGCCCCAAAGCACGTTGGCGCATACGCTCGCCATTCACGCCAAAGATTGCAGCCAGGGTGGACTCTGGCGCGCGTGAAAGCTCGCCGAGGGTGTAGATGCGCATGCGACGCAGTCGCTCCTCGGCCGAACGCCCGATTCCGCTCATGGCGGACACGGGCAGCGCGGCCAAAAACCGCTGTTCCGTACCGGGGCGCACAATGGTCAAACCAAACGGCTTGTCGCGCTCGCTTGCGATTTTGGCTACGGTCTTGTTGCACCCAACGCCGATGGAGCACGTCACCCCCAGCGCCGCAACACGGTCGCTTATACGCCGCGCAACCAGCAGCGGGTCTTCGGGTGCAAAGCGGCCCGGTGTGATATCGATAAAGGCCTCGTCGATGGACACGCGCTCTACGCGCGGGGTCTCGTCGGCGAGAATCGCCATGACCTGCGCGCTCACCTCACGGTAGCGATCAAAGTGTCCGCGCGTCCAAATGGCCTGCGGGCACAGGCGCCGCGCCTCGGCCGAAGCCATGGCAGAATGCACGCCAAAGCGACGTGCCTCATACGAACACGTGGACACGACGCCGCGTGACTCGGCGTCTCCGCCCACGATGAGCGGCTTTCCGCGCCATTCGGGATGGTCGAGCATCTCCACACTCGCAAAAAATGCATCGAGGTCCATCAGGCCCACCGCCGGACCCGTCCAGGGCGGCGGCGTGACGCCCGCAGCATCCTCATAACCGTATGTATGTTCGCGGCTTTCCATGGTATGAGTATACCGCGCAGCTCATGTGGGGTGCGTGGATGCGCTTGCAAATCGCGAATTCTTGTCTAAGATATGGATTTGCCCTCGACTACACCGAAGAAGTTGGTCTCACGGACTTCACCTGCCCGCGTCGATGGCGTATTATGTTCAACTGTTTGTTTGTAGTTGCAGCCTAAAGCTGCTTGGTTGGAGGAGTTTCCTTTGGCAGTCAAGATTCGCCTTGCTCGTCACGGCGCTAAGAAGCGTCCGTACTACCGTGTCGTCGTCGCCGATTCCCGCGCCCCGCGTGACGGTCGTATCATCGAGGAGGTTGGCCGCTACAACCCGATGACCGCCCCCAAGACCATCAACCTCGACCTCGAGAAGATTGCTGACTGGCAGTCCAAGGGCGCTCAGCTCACCGACGCCGTCGCCGCTCTGGTCAAGGCCGCCAACGAGGGTGAGAAGACCGAGACCGTCGTCAAGAAGTCCAAGAAGCAGCTCGCTAAAGAGGCCGAGGCCGCTAAGGCTGCCGCTGAGGCCGCTGAGGGCGCCGAGGAGTAAATCGTGCCTGAGGTTGACGCTGCACAGCTCGAGGGTGAGGCAATGCTCTCAGATCGCATCGCCGATCTCGTCGAATATCTCGTTGTTCAGATCGTCGACGACCCGGATTCCGTGAGCCTCGAGGTCATTGATGGTGACGACGCCTCTACGATTGAGGTTTCGGTTGCCGAGGATGACGTCGCTAAGGTCATCGGCCGTCGTGGCCGTACCATCAAGGCCATTCGCACGCTCGCCCGTGCACTGGCCGCTCGCCTCGACACTGCTGTCGAGGTAGAGGTTCTGGGCTAGGACCTTGAGGTCCCAGTACAAAAACATCGCCCGTGTGGTCAAGCCGCACGGAAGGAAGGGGGAGGTCCTCGCGCAGCCGCTGCGGGGGCTTCCTTCTGTATTGGAGCCGGGTATGCGTGTCGCCTTGACGCCGCCGGCGCTCAAGCGCGACCGTTTTTGCACGGTCGTGTCCGTCACCGATACGGGCGATGGCGATCTGGTCTCGTTTGAGGGCATAGACGACTTGACGGCCGCCGAGGGCATCACCGGATGCTATGTGCTGGCCAATCGTGACGACTTCGAGCTCGATTCGCTCGACGCCGCCTATACCGACCTCATGGGTCGCGAGGTGGTCGACGAGCGCTTTGGGTCGCTCGGCACGATTGTCGAGATCATGTCGACGCCCGCCAACGATGTTTGGGTTGTCGAGGGCAATCGGTACGGCGAGGTGCTGATTCCCGTGATCGAGCAGGTTGTGCTCGATCTTCCCGACACAGGAACAATTTCCGTCCACGTTATGGACGGCTTGATCGATATGGACAAGTAGGGAGGACAGCATGCTGATTGAGACCCTTTCGGTCTTTCCCGAGATGTTTGAGCCCGTCATGTCCACGTCGATTTTGGGCCGTGCCCGCAAGGCCGGCCTTTTTGATTTTAAGGCGTATAACCTGCGCGACTGGACGCACGACCGCCATCGTACCGTCGATGACGAGCCGTATGGCGGCGGGCAGGGCATGCTCATGAAGGTCGAGCCCATTGCCGAGGCAATCGAGGCCATCAGCTCCGAGGGTCCCAAGCCTACCGTGGTGTTCTTCACCCCCTGCGGCGAGCCCTTTACGCAGCATGTGGCCGAGCGCCTGCTCAAAAGCGAGCGCCTGCTGTTTGTGTGCAGCCGTTACGAGGGCGTCGACGAGCGCGCATATGCGTATGCCGATGAGCGTCTGTCGATCGGCGACTACGTGCTTACGGGCGGCGAGCTGCCCGCTATGGTCGTGGCCGATGCCGTCGTACGGCTCATTCCCGGAGCCTTGGGCGACGAGATGAGCAATGTGGACGAGTCCTTCTCGACCGCCGAGGACGGTGGCCTGCTTGAGTACGCGCAGTACACCCGTCCCGCCGAGTTCAATGGTGAGGGCGTACCCCCAGTACTCGTAAGCGGCGACCACGCCAAGGTCGATGCCTGGCGTCGTAAGAACGCCATCGAGCGTACCTGTCGTTGGCGTCCCGATCTTATCGAGACGGCTCACCTTACGCCCGAGGAGCGCGCGTACGCGCAAGAGATTCTGGACGCATCGTATTCGCAGAGCGAGGAGTGAGAATGGTTCCATCGCAGCAATCTGCCCTGAGGGGCGCCTTTGAGTGGATCGTAATCGTTGCGATTGCGCTCTTCGCCACCTTCTTGATTCGCTCGTTTGTGGTCGAACCCTTTGTGGTACCCACCGGTTCGATGGAGTCCACGATTGAGATCGGCGATCAGATCCTGGCGCAGAAGGTGACGCTCGAACTGGGACAGCCTGTCAAACAGGGCGATATCGTGGTGTTCCATAACCCCGATGGCACCTCTGAGCACGATGTTCTCGTCAAGCGGGTCATCGCTACGGCCGGCCAGACGGTCGACCTGCAGGACGGCAAGGTTGTCGTCGACGGCCAGGCGCTCGATGAGGACTATACGACCGGCATGAGCTGGCCGCTTTCCGTCCAGGCGCCCGCTGCCCAGGTGAGCTATCCCTACACCGTCCCTGACGACTGTGTGTGGGTGATGGGCGACAACCGCGAGAACTCTGCTGACTCCCGCTACTTTGGCCCGGTCGACCGCTCCGAATTGATCGCCGTGGCGCTTGTGCGCTACTGGCCGCTCAACCGTATCGGCGCTATCGACTAAAAACCGCTATAGTACCTAACCGTGTAATCGTTTCGACGAGGGGATATTAGAGGCATGAACGCTTCATCGCTTTCCTTCCAAGACATCATCCTGCGCCTCCAGCAGTACTGGGGCGAGCAGGGCTGCGTCATTATGCAGCCCTATGACTCCGAGGTCGGTGCCGGTACCTTCCATACCGCGACCACGCTGCGCTCGCTCGGTCCCGCCGAGTGGCGCACCTGCTATGCACAGCCCTGCCGCCGTCCCGCCGACGGCCGCTACGGCGAGAACCCCAACCGCATGCAGCACTACTATCAGTTCCAGGTGCTCATCAAGCCCTCGCCGGTCAACGCCCAGGAGCTCTACCTGGGTTCGCTGGCCGCCATTGGCCTGGACCCCAACGACCATGACGTCCGCTTTGTCGAGGATGACTGGGAGAGCCCGACGCTCGGCGCCTGGGGCCTTGGTTGGGAGGTTTGGCTCAACGGCATGGAGGTCACGCAGTTTACGTACTTCCAGCAGGTGGGCGGCATCGAGGTCGACCCCGTGCCCGTCGAGATCACCTATGGCCTGGAGCGTATCGCCATGTACGCCCAGGGCGTCAACTCGGTCTACGACCTGGTGTGGAGCTATCTGCCCGACGGCACGCCCATGACCTACGGCGACGTGTTCCTGGAGAACGAGCGCGAGTTCAGCGCTTACAACTTTGAGGTCGCCAACGTCGAGATGATGCGTCAGAAGTTTGACGACTACGAGGCCGAGTGCCACTCCTGCCTGGAGCGCAAGCTGCCGCTGCCGGCGTATGACTGCGTCATGAAGTGCAGCCACGCCTTCAACCTGCTCGATGCCCGCGGTGCGCTGTCCGCAGTCGAGCGCGCCAACTACATCCTGCGCGTCCGCGCCGTCGCCAAGGCGTGCTGCGAGGCTTATATGGCCGAGGTCGCCGGAATCAACGAGAATGCCGATCAGGAAGGCGAGGTGGCGTAAGCCATGGCAGACGCTAAGGATTTCCTGTTTGAGATCGGTACGGAGGAAATGCCCTCTGCACCGCTGAACAATGCCGTCAAGCAGCTTGGCACCATGATCGCCAAGGGTCTCGACGAGGCCGGTCTGGCCCACGGCGAGGTCCGCGTGATCTCGAGCCCGCGCCGCCTGGCTGCGCTCGTTGCCGACGTCGCCACCGCGACCGACGAGGTTCACGAGGTCAAGCGCGGCCCCGCGGCCAACATCGCCTTCGATGCCGACGGTAACGCCACCAAGGCCGCCCAGGGCTTCGCCCGCAAGTGCGGTGTGGCTGCCGAGGATCTGGTCCGTCGCGAGGACACCGACGGCCGTGAGTACGTCTTTGCCGAGAAGAACATCCCTTCCGCCCCGGCCACCCCGATCCTGACGGCCCTGTGCGAGAAGACCATCGCCGGCCTGCAGTGGCCCAATTACCGCAGCCAGCGCTGGGGTCACGAGCACGCCACGTTCGTGCGTCCGGTCCGCTGGATCTGCTGCCTTCTGGGCGAGGACGTTGTGCCTGTGTCCTTTGCCGACGTGACGAGTGGCAACACCACGCGCGGTCATCGCGTGCTTGGCCCCGGTGACCATGTGGTTGCCAGCCCCGCAGTTTACGAGCAGGTGCTCGAGGACGCCGGTGTGCTCTCTGCTGAGCGCCGTCGCGAGGCCATCCTTGCCGGTATCGCCGAGGTCGAGGCTGCACGCCCCGGCTGCCACGTCGATACGCCCAAGAAGGTCTTTGAGGAGGTCATCAACCTCTGCGAGTGGCCGACGGTGCTCGTCGGCACCTTCGATGAGGAGTTCCTCAAGGTGCCGCACGAGATCATCTGCGAGTCTATGCTCACCAACCAGCGCTACTTCCCGATCTATGACGGCGAGGGCAAGCTGACGCGTGAGTTCGTGATCGTCTCCAACAGCAAGCCCGAGAATGCCGAGCGCGTGATCGACGGCAATGAGCGTGTCGTGCGCGCCCGCCTGGACGACGCCAAGTTCTTCTACGAGGAGGATCTGAAGATCTCCCTCGACGAGTTCCGTGAGCGCCTGGCCAAGGTCGCCTTCCAGGAGAAGCTCGGCAGCGTGCTCGCCAAGTCCGAGCGTATTGAGCAGCTCGCGCTCGCTATTGCCCGCGAGGCCCACCTGGGTGCCCACCTGGCCGCCGATGCCGGCCGCGCCGCTCACCTGTGCAAGGCCGACCTGGTGTCCAACGCCGTCGTCGAGTTCACGAGCCAGCAGGGTGTGATGGGCGGTTACTACGCCATCGCGATGGGGGAGAACGACGAGGTCGCTCATGCTATCCGCGATCACTATCGTCCCCGCTTTGCTGGCGACGAGTTGCCCGAGGGCACCGCTGGCTGCATCGTGGCCTGCGCCGACAAGCTCGATACCATTGCCGGCATCTTTGCCATCGGCGAGCCCCCGACCGGCTCTTCCGACCCGTATGCGCTGCGTCGTGCCGCCATCGGCATCATCAACATCCTGCGTGACCGTCTGCCGATCGACCCCACGTCGCTCATCGACTTTGCGCTCGATCTCTATAGCGAGCAGGGCATTGAGTTCGACGCCGCCGAGGTCGCCCAGCAGGTTCGCGACTTCTTCCACGGCCGTCTGGTGAGCATGGCCCGCGACGAGAAGATCCCGGCCGACACCGTTGCCGCCGTTTCCGCGGTGCACATCATTGCCCCGTCGGTCTTCTTCGCCCGCTGCGCCGCCCTCGACGAGGCCCGCAAGAACGACGCCGAGACCTTCGACAACCTGGCGACCGCCTACGCCCGCGCCGCGCATATCTCCAAGCCCGAGCTGGGCGCGGAGTACGATCGCGCTCTGATGGGCGAGGTCGAGCTTGCGCTTGCCGACGCCTCCGAGGCCGCTCAGACCGCCGTCGATGCCGCTCTCGCCGCCGAGGACTATCCTGCCGCGTTTGCCGCTCTGGCCGCCCTGCGTGCGCCCATCGACCGTTTCTTCGACGATGTTATGGTCATGGACAAGGACGAGCAGCTTCGCGATAATCGCCTTAAGCTGCTCAACCGCTTCGAGGCCGTTTTCTCCGGCATCGCCAATATCGGTGAGCTTGCCCGCAAAAAGTAAGCTAGCCTGCGCATAAGCGCAAAAGGAGCCCCGCATGGATTGCCCGGTCACCGCTCGTCCCACCGTTATCGTTATCTCCGACTCGCTCGGTGATACCGCTTGTGAGGTGGTGCTCGCGGCGTCCGGGCAATTTGATGTCGGGGCTTTTCGTCTCTTGCGCCTGCCCATGGTGAACTCAGTGGAGCAGGTCAAGTCGTTTGTGGGACCGCGTGTCGATGCCGACCATCGTGACATCGCCGTGTTCCACACTATTGTTGATCCGGCGCTCCGTGCTCGCGTGCTCGACTACTTGGGCATGCTGCACATTCGCTCGGTCGACCTGATTGGCCCGACGCTTGCGGTGCTGTCATCGCTTATTGGCGTGCCGCCAAAAGGAGTGCCGGGTGTGATCCATAAGATCGATGACCGGTATTTCCACCGCATCGAGGCCATGGAGTACTTTGTCGAGCACGATGACGGACGCGGTTGCGACGATCTGTCGGCTGCCGATATCGTGCTGCTGGGCGTATCCCGCACGTCCAAGACGCCGTTGTCGATGTATTTGGCCTATCAGGGCTACAAGGTCGCCAACGTTCCGTTGGCACACGGTATGGAGCCGCCCAAGTCGATTTACGAGGTAGACCCGATGCGGTTGTTTGGCCTGATTTCGACCGTCGACGTTATTTCTGAGATTCGCGATAGTCGCCTGGGCGACGACTATACCCGTGCCGTTGCCGGCTCCTATGCCGAGCCCGAGAGCGTGCGCAGTGAGCTCGAGGAGGCTCGTGCCCTCATGAAACGTCTGGGTTGCTTTGTGGTGCGCACTGACGGCAAGGCGATCGAGGAGAGTGCCTCTGAGATCATCGCTCACCTCGAAGAGATTCAAGAGGCAAGAGCCCGCCGTGCCGCCCGTCGCGCCCAACAAAAGTAGCTTATTGGATTAGCTAAAAAATTCCTGATACTGATAAAGCGATTTAGCAAATAACTTGCATTTGACCTGCGAGTCTCTTGTAGTGGTATCTTCATAAGGTAACCACCTTTACCTACCGTTTACCGCTAGTTTTAGCACGTTTACCAAACCGCGTATCCTCTGCTCAAGCCCATTCAAAACCCGCCGTATAGTTCCCTCACGGCCCGCATCCGGCGGGCCGATTCGTTACCACGGTCGTGCGCGAGATCGCATGGAAGGGGAAGTATCGTGAGCGATTGCAAGAGGGTTTACCGTTTTGGAACCGATGCCCAGGGCACCTGTGTCACTGAGGGCGACAAGTCTATGAACTTCGTACTTGGCGGCAAAGGCGCTAACCTTGCCGAGATGAGCCGTATCGGCCTGCCGGTTCCCGGTGGCTTTACCATAACCTGCCAGACCTGCGTCGAGTACTCCGGTGCCGGCAACGTCTGGCCCGAAGGCGCGCTCGACGAGATCGTTGCCGCCGAGGCCGACCTCGAGGCTCGCTGCGGCAAGAAGCTCGGCGATGCCCGTGACCCGCTGCTCGTCTCGGTGCGCTCGGGCGCTCCGTTTTCAATGCCCGGCATGATGGACACGGTCCTCAACTTGGGCCTCAACGACGAGTCCGTTCAGGGCCTTATCGCCCAGACGCAGAATCCGCGCTTTGCCTGGGACAGCTATCGTCGCTTTATCCAGATGTTCTCCAATGTCGTCATGGGTGTCGATGCCGACTTGTTTGAGAATGCCCTGACCCAGGCCCGCCTGGTCGCCGGCGTTCGCGTCGACTCCGAGCTTTCGGCCGAGGACCTGCAGGAGCTCGTCGAGACCTTCAAGTGCATTTTCTCCGACAACGTCGAGGCCGCCCAGTACCCCGAGCTCGAGGTCGCGGAAGGCAAGCCCGTCTTTCCGCACGATCCGGAGCTCCAGCTGCGCCTTGCTATCCAGGCCGTCTTTGGTAGCTGGATGAACGAGCGCGCCTGCATCTACCGCAAGCAGCACGGCATTTCCGATGACCTTGGCACCGCCGTTAACGTCCAGGCTATGGCCTTTGGCAATAAGGGCGAGACCTCGGCGACCGGTGTCGCCTTTACGCGCAACCCGGCCGACGGCACCAAGGAGTTCTACGGTGACTTTCTGGTCAACGCCCAGGGCGAGGATGTCGTTGCCGGCATCCGCAACACCGAGCCCATCGCCGACCTCAAGACCACCCCGGGTCTCGAGTCCGCAGGTGAGGAGCTTGAGCGTGTCTTCCTGACGCTTGAGGATCACTACCGCGATATGTGCGACATCGAGTTCACCATCGAGCAGGGCAAGCTCTGGATGCTCCAGACCCGCGTGGGCAAGCGTACCGCAACCGCCGCTCTGCGCATTGCTATTGAGATGGTCGTGGAAGGCCTCATCACCCGTGAGGAGGCCGTGAGCCGCATCGACCCCGCGCAGCTCGACCAGCTCCTGCACCCGCAGTTCGACTCCTCCAAGAAGTACGAGGCGCTCGCATGCGGCCTTAACGCCAGTCCCGGTGCCGCCGTGGGCGAAGTCGTGTTCTCGAGTGATGACGCCGTCGCGCGTTCTGCCGAGGGCCATAAAGTCATTCTGGTCCGCTGGGAGACCAACCCCGACGACCTGAAGGGTATGGTCGCCGCCGAGGGCATCCTGACCAGTCACGGTGGCAAGACGAGCCACGCCGCCGTTATCGCCCGTGGCATGGGTACCCCCTGCGTCTGCGGTGTCGAGCGTTTCCATATCGACGCGGCCGAGAAGGTCGTGCGTATCGAGGGTAGCGATTGCGTGCTGCACGAGGGCGACATTATCTCCATCGACGGCACTCAGGGCATCGTCGTCGATGGTGCTGTCGATTTGGTCTCCGCCGAGCTCACCGGCGACCTGGACACCATCCTGTCCTGGGCTGATGAGATCCGCCTGGACGAGACCGACGGTCACGCCAACCACGTGCGCGTCAACGCCGACAACCCCGAGGATGCCGAGCTCGCGCTTGAGTTTGGCGCCGAGGCCATCGGTCTGTGCCGCACCGAGCATATGTTCCTGGGCGATCGCAAGAACATTATCCAGAGCTTCATCCTGTCCGACGACGAGGCCGTGAAGCAGCAGGCCCTGGCCGATCTGCTCAAGGTCCAGACTGAGGACTTCCTGTCCATGTTCAAGACCATGTCTGGTCGCGAGGTGGTCGTTCGCCTGCTCGATCCGCCGCTTCATGAGTTCCTGGATAATCCTCGCGAGCTCGAGGTCGCCATCACCAAGAAGGAAGCCGCCGGCGCCAGCGAGGAAGAGTTTGCCGCCCTGCGTGCCCGCCTGCGCCGTATCGACGGCATGGTCGAGTCCAACCCGATGCTCGGCCTGCGCGGCGTGCGCCTGTCAGTCGTCTTCGGTGACCTGCCGCTCATGCAGGTCCGTGCCGTGGCAACGGCTGCCGCTCGCCTTATCAAGGAAGGCGTCGACCCGCGCCCCGAGATCATGGTTCCGCTCGTTTCCATCACGGCCGAGCATGTCCAGACCCGCGAGGTCATCGAGCGCGTGATCGCCGAGGTTTCCGCCGAGGAGGGCGTCGAGCTCAACATTCCCGTGGGCACGATGCTCGAGCTGCCGCGCGCCTGCATGGTCGCTGACGAGATCGCCCATCACGCCGACTTCTTCTGCTTTGGCACCAACGACCTCACGCAGACGACGTTCGGTTTCTCGCGTGACGACGCCGAGGCCAAGTTCATCCCCCTGTACATGCACAAGAAGATCTTGAAGGACAACCCCTTCGAGACCATCGACACGGCGGTACTGGAGCTCGTGCGCATGGCCGTCGAGAAGGGTCGTGCCACCAATCCCGACATGCACTTTGGCGTGTGCGGTGAACACGGCGGCGACCCCAAGTCCATCAAGGGCCTGTTTAACGTGGCCGATGTGGACTATGTGTCCTGCTCGCCTTATCGCGTGCCCCTCGCGCGCCTGGCGGCCGCTCAGGCCAAGCTCGAGGCCAAGCGTTCCGCCTAACCTTTTGGGTATAGACGCCTAGCGTAGCCCCCTTCATGCCGCCCGTCTCATTCGTGAGGCGGGCGGTTGTCATGTGCGGGTTTTGTCTTTTTGTCTGCATAAAAAATTGTTCTTGCAGCAGAAACCCGCGCGTGTATACTCGAATACGTTTGTTCAACTACGTGCCGGCCAAGGTGGTACGGCACCTCTAGAAGAGTAAGGAATTGCACATGGATTACATCCGCGCAATCGAGCGTCAGCAGATCCGCGAGGACATCCCGCAGGTCCGCGTTGCCGACAACGTCAAGGTTCACTACCGCATTAAGGAAGGCGACCGCGAGCGCATCCAGGTTTTCCAGGGCGACGTCATCCGCATGGCCGGCGCCGGTGCCCGCGAGACCTTCACCGTCCGCAAGATTTCCTTCGGTGTCGGTGTTGAGCGTACCTTCCCGCTTCACAGCCCCAAGATCGCCAAGCTCGAGGTCGTCCGTCATGGTCGCGTCCGTCGCGCCAAGCTGTACTACCTCCGCGACAAGGTGGGCAAGGCTGCTCGCATCCCCGAGAAGCGCTAAGAAGATCGCAGCGTCTGTCCACTCGTTTGGACAAAAGGGTCACCTTCGGGTGGCCCTTCTTTTTATCTGATTTGCATACAAGGAGGCCCCGATATGGCCAACATGACGAGCTCGGTTTCGGCATCGCAGGTTGCCGGCGAGCTGGCGAGCGCCACGTTTGAGGAGATCCCCGCCCTCGTGGAGCATTATCGTGAGGATCCGCGCCAGCAAGTGATCAAGGCTTGCGAGCGTGCCCTTAAGCGCCATGCCAAGGAACTTGCCGAGCGCGAGCGCGTCAACGGCATGTACGAGCTGATGCACGAGCTCGGTGGGGATGGCGTGGTCGTTGGTGTCGACGAGGTGGGTCGCGGCTCGGTGGCCGGTCCTTTGACGGTGTGCGCCGTGTGCCTCCCCATGGAGCCGCGCGTCTGGGGCATCAATGATTCCAAAAAGCTCACGCCGGCGCGCCGCGAGCTGCTCTCGGTGAAGATTACCGAGGTCGCGACGGCGATTGGTTTTTGCCATATCGCGCCCGCGGATATCGATGATATGGGCATGGCCCGCGCTATCCGCGCTGCCGTCGCGGGCGCCGTGGCCGATACGGGGCTTGAGCCCGATTGCGTGCTTATGGACGGTAACCCCTTGGGCGCCGTTCCCAACGAGCGCGACGTGGTAAAGGGCGATGCCAAAATCGCCTGTATCGCCGCGGCGTCCATCATGGCCAAGGTCACGCGTGACGAGATGATGGTCGAGTACGACGCTGAGTACCCCGAGTATCATTTTGCCGAGTCGAAGGGCTACGCAAGCCCCGAGCACATCGAGGCGATTCGCAAACACGGACTTTGTCCGCTGCACCGCGTGAGCTTTTGCGGAAACTTTCTGCAGACTGAGCGCCTTTTTTAGGCCAATTGTGGAGACGGGGACCTCTGGCGTTTTATAAACCTGCTGGTAGCGGGCCGTGTGCAACGTGATTGTTGCGTACGGCCCGTTTTTTGTCGGCATTTGGTCAGCTTTTGGTTTGTTTCCGGTACTTACCCGCATGAAAGGTGCCCTCATTATCGGGGCAATGCAGTGTGCGGGAAAGGAGACCCCATGTGTGCCGCAAGCAAAAAGAGCAAGACGCAGCAACTCAAGGAGCGCTGGGAAGACGGCGAGCTCGACTGCGGGGCGATGACGCCCGAGTTTATCAAGGGGCTCAGTCCCCGCGAGCTCGGCATGCTGGGCGAGCTGATCACCATCGATTACTTTAACGAGCGTGGATACACCTTGTTGGAGCAGGGCTATCGTTGCATTGAGGGCGAAGCCGATCTGGTGCTGCTCGACGAGCTCGACGATGTCGTGGTGATGGCCGAGGTAAAGACAAGACGCGTCGCCCTGGATTGCACCACGCGGGTCTTTCCCGAGGAGGCCGTGGACGCCCAAAAGCAGCGTCGGTATCGTCGCATCGCAAGTTGCTATCTCATGGAGCACTATCCGCTCAGGTCGATTCGCTTCGATGCCGTGGGCGTCACCATCCGCGGCGGGCATATCGCCGAGATCGAGCACCAGTACAATGCGTTCGATTGGCAGGTGTCGTGATGGCGTTCGAGACGTTTGCCGTACACGCAGCCTGCATCCGCGGCGTCGAGGCAATTCCCGTCACCGTCGAGGTCTCGCTTGCCGGTGGCGTTCCGGGCATCCAGATGCTCGGCATTCCGAGTATGGAGGTGATGGAGTCGCGCGGGCGTATCCGGTGCGCCATGCGCTCGGCAGGCTTCGAGATCCCACGCTCTGGCATTACCGTCAACCTGGCACCCGGCGATATCCGTAAAACTGGCAGCGGTTTTGACCTGCCGATTGCCATCGCGGTTTTGGCGGCCGATGGGCAGATTCCCCGTAACAACCTCGATCGCTGCCTTATCGCAGGTGAGCTTGGTCTGGACGGCACGGTGCTGCCCGTCAAGGGCGAGGTTGCGTTTCAGCTGTTGGCGCGCGATATGGGGCTTTCGTTTATCGCCGGTAGGTCCGATCAGCATGTGCCGCTTGCAGGCGTTGACTGCGGCTTTATCGACCACCTATCTCAGCTTGCCCATGGCATGGGGGATGCCGCACGGCATTACCTGGATTCTGAAGTGCTCGAGGCGACCTTTGAGCCCGAGCTCGATTATGCCGACGTGCTGGGGCAGGAGGTCGCCAAACGTGGCATGGCGCTTGCGGCCGCCGGCGAGCTCGGCCTGCTCATGATCGGCTCGCCCGGTTCGGGCAAGACCATGCTTGCGCGGCGCATGACGGGCATTTTGCCCGAGCTTTCTCTCGAGGATCAGCAAGAGGCGCTGTGCATCCATTCGGTCTTGGGCGAGAACATCGATGGGCTGCTTGCGGGGCATCGCCCCTTCCGCAGTCCGCATCACAGTATTTCGACCGCGGGACTTATCGGCGGCGGTCGTCCGGTGCATCCGGGCGAAATTAGCCTAGCTCATGGCGGAGTGCTCTTTTTGGACGAGCTTGCAGAGTTTCCCACCGGCGTGCTTCAGACGCTGCGTCAGCCCATCGAGCGTGGGTACGTGAGGATCGTGCGCGTTGACGGGGCCTTTACGTTCCCGTCGCGCTTTCAGCTGCTGGCCGCGAGCAATCCCTGCCCCTGCGGGTTTTTGGGCGATCGCGAAGTGCCGTGTCGCTGCTCGGCGGCGATGGTCGAGCGCTATCGGGGCAAGTTGCGCGGTCCCTTGGCTGATCGCATTGACATGATGATCGACGTGACCCGCCCCGATCCCCAGGTGATCATTGAGGGCGCGGAGGGTATGTCATCGGCCGAGCTGCGCGATTACGTCGTGCGTGGGCGCGCCTTTCGCGCCTGGCGTGAATCCCGTATGGACGATGCGGATACCGAGGCCGAGGAAGATGAGTCGCGGTCCATTGACGGCGTCGTTTCGACCTTTGGGCTTGATGAGGCTGCCGAGAAATGCGTGCTCGGCCTGTCGAAGCGCACGCATCTCACGGGTCGCGGCATCGTGCGTCTGGTACGCATCGCGCGCACGATCGCCGATGTTGCCGAAAGCGAACGGGTATCGCAGGATCACGTGCTCGAGGCGGCGATGTACCAAGGAAGGAGGGACCAATAATGGGCGAGGGGACCTTCGAGCTGCATCCAGGCGATGCGTTGTATCCCGAGACCGTTTTGGAGCTTTCTGATGTGCCCCAGACGCTCTATGTGCGCGGCGACCCCGAGGTGCTTTCGATGCCCGCGCTCTCCATCATCGGCGCGCGTAAGGCCTCGCCTTATGGTCTTGCCGTGGCAGAACTTGCGGCTAAGGTGGCGGTCGAGGCGGGAGTGACGGTGGTCTCGGGCGGTGCGGTCGGCTGCGACCAGGCGTCGGGTTGGGCTGCGGTCAACGCCGGGGGCAAACACGTCGTGGTGCTGGGGACCGGCGCCGATGTTGTCTATCCGCGCTCGAGCGCCGGCCTCATCACGCGCACACTCGATACGGGCGGCGCGGTCGTTTCGATTTCACCGTGGGGTATGGGACCGCGTAAGTTCGCCTTTCCGCGGCGCAATCGCGTTATCGCCGCCTTGTCGCAGGCACTCTTTGTTTCCGAGGCGGGCATGCCCTCGGGTACGTTCTCCACGGCGGAGGCCGCTATGGACTTGGGGCGAGAGCTGCTTGCAGTGCCGGGCTCCATCCTTTCGCCTGAGTCGCGCGGGACCAACTATCTCATCGCTAACGGAGCCTGTTGCATCATCGACGAGGAATCAATCGAGATGGCCATCTCGCGCATCTACGGCACGCTGCGCTACTCGCGTCCCGATGCACCTGGCATCGCCGATCTGGATCCAACACAGCAGGCCGTGATGCACGCGCTTATCGCCTCGCCGCTCAAGGTCGACGACATTGCCGCGCTCGTCTCGCTTGATGCTGTCGGCGTGCTCAAGCTTTTGGGCTCGCTCGAGCTCGAGGGACTTATCGAGCGCATGATGGATGGAAGGTATGCGCCCTCAAAGTTTGCGCTTCACGCCCAGACGCCCTTCGGTCACAATGGAAAGCGTGTCAATTAGAAAGGTGTTTGCAGATGCAGTTCGATCAGGTGACGGTTATCGGTGGCGGTCTGGCGGGTTCGGAATGTGCGATCCAGCTGGCAGATCGCGGGTTTGCCGTAAAGCTGTGCGAGATGCGCCCCCAGGTGAGCTCTCCGGCCCACCATACCGACCACCTGGCCGAGCTCGTCTGCTCAAATTCGTTTAAGTCAACCCGTCCGGACTCTGCTGCGGGCTTGTTAAAGGCCGAGCTCGAGCGTATGGGTTCGGTACTGCTCGATTGCGCGCATCGTGCGGCCGTTCCCGCCGGCGGTGCCCTGGCGGTCGACCGCGTTACGTTTTCCGAGCTTGTCGAGGCCGAGGTTGCCGCCCGACCCAATATTGAGGTCGTGCATGGCGAGGTCACGCAGATTCCCGAGGGCCACGTGGTCATTGCCGCGGGCCCGCTGTGTTCTCCAGCATTGAGCGAAGAGGTCATGAAGCTCGTCGGTGGCGACGCCTTGGCGTTCTTTGACGCTGCCGCGCCAATCGTCGATGCCTCCACGCTCGATATGGACGTGCTGTTTTCGCAGTCGCGCTATGAGGAGCAGGGGAGCGGCGACTATCTCAATGCTCCGCTCAACAAGGAGGAGTACGAGGCCTTTATTGAGGCACTCACCACCGCCGATCGCGTGGTGCTCAAGGACTTTGAGGGTGGTGACCTGTTCCAGGCCTGTCAGCCTGCCGAGGAAGTCGCCCGCACTGGCAAGGATGCCATCCGCTTTGGCGCCATGAAGCCCGTCGGCCTCACCGACCCGCGAACCGGACGTCGCCCCTGGGCGGCGATTCAGCTGCGTGCCGAGAACAAGGAAAAGACCGCCTATAACCTGGTGGGCTTCCAGACTAATCTGACCTTTGGCGAGCAAAAGCGTGTCTTCCATATGGTTCCCGGTCTTGAGAATGCCGAGTTCTTCCGCTACGGCGTCATGCACCGCAACACCTTTGTTGATGCGCCGCACGTTCTTGACGGCACCTTTGCCGTTCCCGGCACGAGCGTGCGCCTCGCCGGCCAGATCACCGGCACCGAGGGGTACATGGAGGCCGTGGCGACCGGTCTGCTCGCTGCACTCAATACCTATGCCGAGGCAATCCAGGCGGAGCCTGTTGAGCTTCCTCGCGTGGGTGCCCTGGGTGCGCTCGTGGGCTATGCGACCGATCCGGCAACCGTGGGCTATCAGCCCATGCACGTTAACTTTGGCTTGGTGCCACCGCTCGAGGACGGCAAGCGCCGCAGTAAACGCGACCGCTACCAGGCTTATGCGGATCGCGCCCTCGAGGCCCTCGATGCCTACTTGGCCACGCGTTCCGACTTGTTTGGAGGCGACCGGTCATAGCCTTTGACCTGTACGATTCCGTCGACTCGTTTATCGCCTACATCGCACGTGTCGAGGGGCTCTCTCCCAATACGGTGACTGCCTATGGATCGCGGTTGGAGCGCTTTGCTGCCTGGTGCGAGCGTACGGGTGTCGATGCGCGTGCGGCCGACGTGCGTACCGTCCGCACGTATTTGGCCGAGCTTTCGCGCGAGCAGGTGGCGCCTCGCACCCTTGCGGCACATTTGTCGGCTATTCGGTCGCTCTACCGTTGGATGGCTGCCGAGGGGATTGTCGAGGGTGACGCGGTCTCGGCGATCGCGTCGCCCAAGCTGCCGCGCGACCTGCCCGGCGTCCTTACGACTCAGCAGGTCGAGGCGCTGCTCAAGACGCCTGATACCTCGACGTCTCCGGGGCTGCGCGATGCGGCGATGCTCGAGCTGCTCTATGCCTCGGGTGCCCGCATCTCAGAGCTTGCGGCGCTCAATGTGGAATCCATCTCATGGTCCGAGCGTACGCTGCGGTTATGGGGCAAGGGGAGCAAGGAGCGTATCGTTCCTCTGTATCGACGCGCACTCGAGGCGACGCGCACCTATGTCGAGGAGGGGAGACCGGCGCTGCTCGCACAGGCAAAGCGCCGCGATGCCGCAAACGGTCCCCATCCGCTGTTGATATCTGTGCGCGGCAACCGCATGAGTGCTGCCATGCTCAGACGACGATTCCATATGTTGGCGACGCTCGCCGGCATTCCGGCCGACATCGCGCCGCATGCGGTGCGCCACACGTTTGCGACCGATCTGCTTGAGGGTGGCGCGGACCTACGTTCGGTTCAAGAGCTGCTGGGACATGCGAGCCTGTCCACGACGCAGATCTACACGCATCTCACGCCCGACCGGCTTAAGCGCGCCGTGACCCAGGCCCATCCCCGGGGCGAGTAAGCTGGACGGCTCGCGTTGCGCTTAGGTGTGTGGTTTTGATTGCGGGTTGGCAGGAAGAGGCAATCCTGCTATCATTCATCGGGTTGCTTCACGGCAACAGGTTTTTATCACGCACGCGCGGCTACTTCATACCGTGGTGCCCGGGCTTTGGTAGCACATGTCCGGGTTGGTTTTGGAGGATGACCCCGCGCGGAGGCAAACCACAGGAGGTTTAACATGGCTACCAAGATTAATATCCGCACCCTGCTCGAGGCCGGCTGCCACTTCGGTCACCAGACCCGTCGCTGGAACCCCAAGATGAAGCCGTTCATCTTCGGTGAGCGCAACGGCATCTACATCCTCGACCTCAAGCAGACCATCCTCGACGCCGACCAGGCTTACACCTTCGTCAAGAACGTCGCCAAGGGTGGCAACGTGCTGTTCGTCGGCACCAAGAAGCAGGCTCAGGAGGCCGTCAAGAACGCCGCTGAGCGCGCCAACATGCCTTACATCAACCAGCGTTGGCTCGGCGGCATGCTGACCAACTTCGTCACCATCCGCTCCCGCATCAACCGCATGGAGGAGCTCGAGGCCATGGTCGAGGACGGCCGTATGGCAGTGCTCCCCAAGAAGGAGCAGGCTGTGCTCGGTAAGGAGCTCACCAAGCTCCAGACCAACCTCGGTGGCGCCCGCGACATGAAGGGTCTGCCCCAGGCTCTCTTCGTCATCGACACCAAGCGCGAGGAGAACGCCATCAAGGAGGCCCAGCGCCTGAACATCCCCGTCGTCGCTCTGATCGACACCAACTCCGATCCCGACGAGGTCGAGTACGGCATCCCCTGCAACGATGACGCTATCTCCGCTGTCACCCTTATGTGCGAGCTCATGGCCGACGCCTGCCTCGCTGGCTCCGGCAAGGAGCAGGTCTCCGAGGCCGAGATGGCCGCTGAGCCCAAGGCCGAGTAAATCAGTCTTAGTTAATTCTTTTTCATCTCTTTGAAAGGAACCACAATGGCCCAGATTACCGCCGCTATGGTCAAGCAGCTCCGCGAGATGACCGACTCCCCGATGATGGAGTGCAAGAAGGCTCTCGTCGAGGCTGACGGCGACATGGACGCCGCTGTCGACGTTCTGCGCAAGAACGGCCTCGCCAAGGCTGCCAAGAAGGCTGGCCGTGAGACCAACGAGGGCGCTGTCGCCGCGTTCGTCTCCGAGGACGGCAAGACCGGCGCTCTGCTCGAGCTCTCCTGCGAGACCGACTTCGTCGGCTCCAATGCTAAGTTCACCGGCTTTGCTTCCAAGGTCGCTGAGGTTGTCGCTACCACCGAGCCTGCTGACGTCGACGCTCTGCTCGAGAAGCCGATGGGCGAGGAGACCGTTTCCTCCGAGCTCACCGAGATGATTCACATCATGGGCGAGAACATGAAGATTTCCCGTTTCGCCGCCCGCAAGGCCGAGAACGGCGCTCTTGCTTCTTACATCCACATGGGTGGTAAGATCGGCGTTCTCGTCGAGTTCGCTTTCGAGAAGGCCGAGACCGCTCAGGCTGAGTCCTTCAAGACCTTTGCTCACGACGTTGCGCTTCAGGTTGCCGCCGTCGCCCCGATCTGCGCTACCCGCGATCAGGTTCCGGCTGAGACCGTCGAGCACGAGAAGCAGATCTACATGGCTCAGGCTGCCGAGTCCGGCAAGCCCGAGGCTATCCAGGAGAAGATGGCTGTTGGCCGTCTGGAGAAGTTCTACAAGCAGTCCGTGCTCACCGAGCAGGAGTTCATCAAGGACAGCTCCCTCACCATCAAGAAGTACGCTGAGCAGGTCTCCAAGGAGCTCGGCGACACCATTACCGTCGTTGCCTTTGACCGTCTGGTCCGTGGCGAGTAAATAAGCTCTTGTAGCTGGTAATGAGCAGGCTGTGGGTTTTACTCACAGCCTGCTTTTTCATGGCTCTCCGTTAAGCCTTTGATATTATGTTATGAGTCTAATTAAAGGAGGATCGCTTTGTCCGACATCCGATATAAACGCGTGCTTCTGAAGCTCTCCGGTGAAGCGCTGATGGGCGATGGCAACTACGGCATCGACCCCAAGGTTACCGATCATCTTGCCAAGCAGGTCAAGGAGCTGCTCGCCGTTGGTCATGAGATCGGCGTCGTTGTCGGCGGCGGCAATATTTTCCGCGGCATGGCCGGCGCCGCCGGTGGTATGGACCGCGCCCAGGCCGATTACATGGGCATGCTCGCTACCGTTATGAACGCGCTTGCCCTGCAGGATGCCTTCGAGCACAACGATGTTCCCTGCCGCGTGATGAGCGCTATCCAGATGAACGAGATCTGCGAGCCCTATATTCGCCGTCGCGCCATCAACCACCTGTCCAAGGGCAACGTCGTTATCTTTGCCGCCGGATCGGGTAATCCGTACTTTACGACTGACACCGCCGCGGCCCTTCGCGCCTGCGAGATCGGTGCCGAGATTCTCATTAAAGCCACCAAGGTTGATGGCATCTACGACAAGGATCCCGTCAAGTGCGCCGACGCCGTCCGCTTTGACAAGATCACCTATCATGAGGTGCTCGTTCGCGGCCTGCAGGTTATGGATTCCACGGCTACGGCTCTTTGCCAGGACAACCGTATGTCCATTTTGGTCCTCAACATCGATGGCGAGGACACCGTCAAGCGCGCGCTCGCGGGTGAGCCCGTCGGCACGCTCGTCTATCAGGAGGATTAAGCATGGCAGAGAACATCACCGCCCACATGGACAAGTCGCTCGAGTCCCTCAAGCACAATTTCTCCAAGGTCCGCACTGGCCGCGCTAACGCCAACATCCTGTCTGACATCACCGTCGACTACTACGGTGTTCCCACACCCGTCACGCAGGTTGCCGCCGTTAAGACCCCCGAGGCCCATATGCTGCTTATCGAGCCGTGGGATAAGGCGCTCATCAATGCCATCGTCAAGGCCATCAGTGCCTCCGACCTGGGCATTACCCCCAACTCCGATGGTACCGTCGTGCGTCTGCCGTTCCCGGCTCCCACCGAGGAGCGTCGCCGCGAGCTCGTTAAGGAGTGCCGCGAGTACGCCGAGCAGGCCAAGGTCTCCATCCGAAACATCCGCCGCGACTTTAACAATAAGCTCGAGCGCGACGAGGAGCTCACCGAGGACGATGTCCGTCGCGAGCAGGCCAAGGTCCAGAAGCATACCGACGAGTATGTTGCCAAGGTTGAGGAGCTTCTGAAGGAAAAAGAAGCCGAGGTCATGGAGATCTAAGGTGCAATACGACGAGCATAAACTGGTCGAGTACTTTGCCGACGCCCCTGCGGGCGTCGGTTTTTCCGACCTTGACCTCAATAACATTCCGCACCATATTTCGTGCATCATGGACGGCAACGGCCGTTGGGCCACGGCGCGCGGTCTTGCCCGCACCGAAGGCCACAAGGCCGGCATCGTCTCTCTGCGCGAG
Source organism: uncultured Collinsella sp. (assembly GCA_958348565.1). Lineage (GTDB taxonomy): Bacteria > Actinomycetota > Coriobacteriia > Coriobacteriales > Coriobacteriaceae > Collinsella. The sequence goes on from CATVZP010000007.1 coordinate 24,467, forward strand.
ATCATTACCGCCTGCGTGCGCCTGGGCGTCGACGTGCTTTCGGCCTATGCGTTCTCGACCGAAAACTGGAATCGCCCGCAGCACGAAGTCAACGTTCTGATGCACCTGTTTGCCAAGACGTTTATCGATGAGCTGCCGCTGCTTAAGCGCGAGAATGTTCGCGTTGTCTTTTTGGGCGATATTTCCGCGCTGCCCAAGAAGACCCGCGACGTCTTTGAGCGCGGCCTTGCCGAGTGCGCCGACCATACCGGTATGACGCTGGCGCTGGCCGTTAACTACGGTGCTCGTGCTGAGATCACCCGCGCTGTCCGCCAGATCGCGCTTGATGCGGCTGCCGGCAAGATCGATCCCGCCGCTATCGACGATGATATGGTGGCTTCGCACCTGTACACCGCTGGGCTGCCCGATCCTGAGCTTGTGATTCGCACCTCCGGCGAGCTTCGTCTTTCGAACTATCTGCTGTGGCAGGTTGCCTATTCCGAGTTCTATGTCACCGATACCTATTGGCCCGACTTTGACCGCTGGGGCCTTGTCGACGCCATTTTGGCCTACCAGGGTCGCGACCGTAGGTTTGGTGGACTGAGCAAGACCGAGGAGGCTTAATCGTGTCCGAACGTCCCAAGGCATCCGCTCCCAAGGCGCCTACTTCCGCGAAGCCCGCGCGTAAGGCTTCCGCTGCAGGGGCGCCTGCAGCGAAGAGCGGCTCCGGTTCGTGGCTGGCGGGCTTTATCACCCGTGCCGCCGCCGGTATCGTCTATGCCGTTGTCTTTATCCTGTGCCTGGTTTTGGGTATTGTGCCCACGGCCATCTTCGTGTCCGTCATGAGCGGTCTGTGCTGCTATGAGTTCTTCCGCATGACGAGGCTCGACGGCAAGGTTGCCAACGAGCGCCTTGGTATCGCTGCCGCCGTGCTCTTTCCGCTCTCGGCTCTGGGCGATTCGCTGCTGTTGAATGCCCTGCTGTTCGCTTTGATGCTTGCGGTTGGTATCTGGTATGTCTGGTCTCCGCGCACTCGCATCTCTGACGTTGCCGTGACGCTCATGGGCCCCATCTACACTGGCTTTATGCTGTCGGCTATCGTGCTGCTGCGCGATGCCGTGCCCGGTTTTGCTGGCGCCCTGCTTTCGGTGGGCGTTTGCGCGTCCCTTTGGGTTTCCGACTCGTTTGCCTATATCGTGGGCAGCCGCATTGGCAAGCATAAGATGGTTCCCAAGATCTCCCCCAAAAAGAGCTGGGAAGGCTTTGTCGGCGGCATTTTGGGCTCTGTCTTGATCTGGCTCATCCTGTGGGCAACGCACTTCTATAAGCTGAGCCTGCCCTATGCACTGCTGTGCGGCGTGGTCGTCTCCATCCTGGGCGTTATCGGCGACCTCATCGAGTCGCGTATCAAGCGCGGCGTGGGCGTCAAAGATTCAGGTAATCTCATCCCGGGCCACGGCGGCATGCTCGACCGCAGCGATTCGCTCATCTTTGGCTGCATTACCGCGAAGCTGCTGCTGATGATCGGAGGCGTGCTGTAATGGCTTATCAGACCACCTACGGTCCCGACGGGCGTCTTCGTGTTGCCGTTCTGGGCTGTACTGGTTCTATCGGCACTCAGGCGCTTGACGTGTGCCGTCAGCATGCCGATCGCCTGCAGGTGACGGCGCTGTCCGTAAACTCCAGCACCTCCGAGCTCGTTGCCGCTGCCCGTGAGTTCTCGGTTCCGGTGGTTGCCGTGGCGGACGCCTCCCATGGCGCCGACGCCGTGCTGCAGGAACTGCCCGAGGGCACGGAGCTCGGAATTGGCGCGCAGGCCGTGTGCGAGCTCGCATGCCGCGATGATGTCGACTGCGTGCTCGTGGCCATCGTGGGCGCTGCCGGTCTTGAGGCGAGCCATGCTGCGCTGACCTCGAACAAGCGTCTTGCCCTGGCCAACAAGGAGTCGCTCGTCGTCGGTGGCGATTTGCTTATGCCGTTGGCGCAGCCGGGCCAGCTTATCCCGGTCGACTCCGAGCATTCTGCCATCTACCAGTGCTATCTGGGCGAGAATCCGCGCGAGGCTCACTGCATTTGGCTTACCTGCTCGGGCGGCCCGTTCTTTGGCCGCACGCGTGACGAGCTCGATCGCGTGACGCGCGCCGATGCCCTGGCGCATCCTACGTGGGCTATGGGTGCCAAGATTACGATTGACTCCGCCACCCTCATGAACAAAGGTCTGGAGCGTATCGAGGCCATGCATCTGTTTGGCTGCGATCTCGATTTCATTAACGTGGTCGTGCAGCGCCAGTCCAAGATTCACTCCATGGTCGAGTTTGCCGACGGCTCCGTGATGGCGCATCTCGGTGCCTCCGACATGCGCATTCCCATCCAGTTTGCCTTCTCGTATCCCGAGCGTTGGGATACGCCGGCTCCGCGTATCGATTTCCGCGAGTTGGGACAGCTTACCTTCGACGCGGCCGATATGGATACCTTCCGCTGCCTTGCGCTGGCCGAACGTGCCGGCAAGACGGGCGGCACCATGCCGTGCGCGCTCAATGCCGCCAACGAGGTCGCCGTCGACGCCTTCCTGCATGATGGCTGCAGCTTTACCGATATCGACCGCATTGTGGAATCCTGCATGGATGCTCACGATGCGCAGACGGTCGATTCGTTTGAACAGCTTCGCGACATCGATAGCTGGGCACGTGAAAAGGCTGCGCAGGTGCTCGCCGCAACCCGTTCTTAACCCATAAGGATTGTTTTTTCGTTTTATGGATACTGTTCTGAGCGTTCTCTCATCGGTCTTTTGGGGCCTGCTGATGCTTTCCGTCCTCGTGTTTTTGCACGAGGGCGGCCACTTTTTGGCGGCGCGTGCCTGCGGTGTCCGCGTGACTGAGTTCTTTTTGGGCCTGCCGTGTCGCTTTGATATCCACCACACGTCGCGTCGTATCGGCACCAAGTTTGGCGTGACGCCGCTGCTGCTGGGTGGCTATGCAGCTATTTGTGGTATGGATCCGACCGACGTCTCGTGTGCCGACCGCGTGCTTGCTGCCATCTATCGCCACGGCCGGGTGACGGTGGCCGATCTTGCCGTCGAGCTCGAGCTGTCCGAGGAGGATGTGCTCGAGGCCTGTGCTTTGCTGTTGGGCTGGGGCTCCATCGCTCCCTGGTATGAAGAAGGGGAAAAGCCTTCGCCCAATTACTATCCCACCAAGTACCAGACCCTGCCGCGTGACGCGGCGGGTTATACCACCTTTGACGGCCGTCGGTTCGATCGCGAGCACGCGACTGCCGAGGGCGATGTATGGGAGCTGCCGTGCGGCGAGGCCGAATTCCTTGCACGCGAGCGCTCGCACACCTATTTGGGCCAGGGCTTTGTCAAGCGTGCCTTTATGCTGCTTGCGGGCATTATCGTCAATATCCTGACGGGCTTTTTGCTCCTTATGAGCATCTATTCCATCGCAGGTGTCACGGTGCCGGTGGATACCAATGTGATCGGCCAGGTTGACGATGGCTCGATTGCCGCCGCGGCGGGAATCGAGGGCGGCGACGCGATCCTTTCGGTCGACGGAGTATCGTGCTCTACCTGGATGGACGTATACGATGCCATCGGAAAGGCTGCCGGTAAGGACGATATCGCCATCGAGTATGAGCGTGACGGCAAGCAGCATTCGACCACGGTTGCACTCAAAGAGGACGAGCGCCTAGGTGTGTATGCCTCTACGCAGGTGGTCCGTTTAGACCCCATCACGTCGGCTCGTCTGTCCTTCTCCTATGTCGTGCAGACAGCGGAGGGCGTGATGCGCCTTCTCCAGCCGCAGCATACGATGGAGATTCTCGATCAGTCCTCTTCGATCGTGGGTATTAGCGTTATGTCCTCACAGGCTGCTGCTGCCGGCCCTGCCACGTTCCTTTCGTTTGCCGCCCTCATTTCGTTCTCGCTTGGCTTTATGAACCTGCTGCCCATCCCGCCGCTCGATGGCGGTAAGCTGGTCATTGAGATCATTCAAAAGATTGCGGGCCGCGAGCTTCCGCTCAAGGTCCAGACGATTGTGAGCTATGTGGGCATCGCGCTCTTTGCGCTGTTGTTTGTCTACATGCTTCGTTCCGACATCCTTCGATTTATTCTGTAGGGGAGTGGTTGGATTGTCTTTATCCCATCCTTTGCCTCGCGAGCTAACGCGTCCCGTGCATGTGGGCGGCGTGCAGATAGGCGGCGGCGCTCCGGTGGTGGTTCAGTCCATGACCTGCACCGATACCGCTGATGCCCAGGCAACGCTTGCGCAAGTGTGTGCTTTGGCGCAGGCTGGCTGCGATATCGTGCGCGTGAGTGTGCCCACCGAGGCCGCGCTCGAGGGTTTCCGCACCATCTGTGCCGAGTCTCCGGTGCCGATTGTCGCCGATATCCACTTTAACCATAAGCTCGCCATTGGTGCCGTTGAGGCTGGTGCTGCCAAGCTGCGCATCAATCCCGGCAATATCGGCGATTGGGCCAAGGTTGACGCGGTGATCGATGCTGCGGGTGCCGCGGGCTGTGCGATTCGTATCGGCGTCAATGCCGGTTCGCTTGAGCAGGATATCGCCGAGCGCGACGACCTCACGCAGCCCGAAAAGCTCGTGATGTCGAGCGAGCGTTTCGTCAAGCATTTTGAAGACCGCGGCTTTACGAACATTGTGCTTTCGGCCAAGGCCCATAGCGTGCAAACGACGCTCGATACCTATCGAGCCCTGTCGCGCGAGATTCCCCACGTTCCGCTTCACCTGGGCGTGACGGAGGCCGGAACCAAGCTGCAGGGCACCATCAAGAGCTCGGTGGGACTCGGTATCTTGCTGTCTGAGGGCATCGGTGACACCATGCGCGTCTCGCTCACGGCCGATCCGGTCGAGGAGCCGCCGGTCGCCTGGGGAATTTTGCAGTCGCTGGGCCTGCGTCGCCGTGGTCCCGAGATCGTCTCGTGCCCCACGTGCGCCCGCTGCCAGGTTAACCTGATTCCCATCGCCGAGGAAGTAACCGAGCGGCTTAAGAACTATGCCGCGCCGCTTTCGATTGCCGTCATGGGATGTGCCGTTAATGGTCCCGGTGAGGCTTCTGATGCCGACCTGGGCGTTGCTTGCGGACGTGGCCAGGCCCTGCTCTTTTCGCATGGCCAAATCATTGGTAAAGTAGCTGAGGATCAAATTGTCGACGCGCTTATGGCCGAGGTCGACAAGCTTATTGAGGAGAAATAAATGACTCGAGCAATGTATATGTCTAAGCTCTATGCGCCGACGCTCAAAGAGGATCCGGCCGACGCCGAGCTTGCAAGCCATCGTCTGCTGCTTCGTGCCGGTATGATCCGCAAGGAGGCCGCCGGTCTCTATTCCTATCTGCCGCTCGCTTGGCGCTCGATTCGTAAGATCGAGAACATCGTGCGCGACGAGATGGATGCCGCCGGTGCCCAGGAGCTCATGATGCCCATTATGGTCGATGCCGAGCTGTGGCGTGAGTCCGGCCGCATCGATGCCTATGGTAAGGAGCTGGTGCGCTTTGACGACCGTCATGGTCGCGAGTTTGTGCTGGGCCCCACGCACGAGGAGACCGTCACGGCCCTGGTGCGCAACGAGCTGCGCTCCTATAAGCAGCTGCCCGTCAACCTGTACCACATTCAGGACAAGTTCCGCGATGAGTTCCGTCCCCGCTTTGGCCTGATGCGCGGCCGTGAGTTCATCATGAAGGACGCCTACAGCTTCTCTGCCACGCAGGAGAGCCTGCAGGAGGAGTACGACAAGATGAAGCAGGCCTACGCCAACATCTGCGAGCGCTGCTACATCAAGGCTCTGCCCGTTGTCGCCGACTCCGGCGAGATCGGCGGCGACACCTCCGTCGAGTACATGGCTCTGGCCGACGCCGGCGAGGCCTCGCTCGTCTACTGCGACGATTGCGGTTTTGCTGCCGATGACGAGGCTGCAAGCACCAAGGTCGTTGTGACCGAGGGCCCCGGCGACGGTACACTCACCAAGGTCGAGACTCCGGGTATGGGCACCATCGAGGCCGTCGCCAAGTTCTTCGGCTTCCCCGAGAACGGCACGCGCAAGTCGCTGGCATTGATCGACTCCGAGGGCAAGCCGGTCGTGGCCATTGTCCCGGGCGACCACGAGCTCAATGACTGCAAGGCCGAGCATGTCTTTGGTAAGGGCTATCGTATGATGACCGACGAGGAGCTTCAGGCGAACGGTCTGCACAAGGGCTTTATCGGACCGGTCAACCTGCCCGAGGGCATCCGTCTGGTGTGCGACGAGAGCCTTCGCGAGTCCAAGCAGTGGGCCTGCGGTGCCAACGAGGTCGATTATCACTTTACCGGTGCCTGCCCCGAGCGCGACTTTACCGTCGACGAGTGGGCCGACCTGGTCACCGTCGTTGCCGGCGATCCCTGCCCGCACTGCGGCAAGCCGCTCTCTGCCGCTCGCGGTATCGAGGTCTCCCAGGTCTTCCAGCTGGGCACCAAGTACTCCGAGGCCATGGGTGCCACCTTTATGGACGAGGACGGCAAGGAGAAGCCGCTTATCATGGGTTGCTACGGCGTGGGCGTGTCCCGTTCGCTCGCTGCCGTCGTGGAGCAGCACAACGACGAGCACGGTATCGTCTGGCCGGTCTCCGTTGCCCCGTACGAGGTTGCGGTGATTCCGCTCGACCCCAAGAAGGAGGAGTGCGCTACCGTCTGCGAGCAGATCGTTGATGGCCTGTGCGCCGAGGGTATCGAGGTCGTTGTCGACGACCGTGACGAGCGTCCCGGCTTTAAGTTTGCCGACAACGACCTTATGGGCTTCCCGTATCAGGTTGTTCTGGGTAAGCGCGGCCTTAAGAATGGCACCGTCGAGCTCAAGGACCGTGCCACGGGCGAGCGCGAGGACGTGGCGATCGACGGGGTCGTCGCCAAGGTTTCCGAGCTTGTGAAGGCGGCCCGTCGTTAATCTACGATTTCGATTGTAGTTCGATATACGGGGCGGCCCCGCATTTCTCCAGATAGGGGAGATGCGGGGCCGTCCTTTTATCTTCTCGACGTACTCAATCGCTAAAAGGAAACCCCACAGCCCATGCGAGCTGCGGGGTTTCCTTTGTGCCTCCGATGCGAAATAAATCGCTCAGATATTACTGATAATCGACGACGTCGATCCAGTTCTTCAGGAACTCATCGTTCACGTTGCGCTTACGAGCGAGCTCGGAAGCGGCGACGATGCTCGTCCACTGACGCACGACCTGCATGGGCATGTCGGCGCGGTCGCAGTAGAGCTCCAGATAAGCCTCGGCCTGGTCCTTGCTGTTGAGGGCAAAGAGCAGGTAGGTGGTGGCAACGTCGGCAGCAGGGGAGCCCTGGGTGGCGTGTGCCCAGTCGCAGACGTACAGCTGGCCGTCGTCGCCGACGATGACGTTGGAGGGGTTGAAGTCGCCGTGGCAGACCTTGAACTCCTTGGTCATACCGTCCAGACGCTCCTGAAGGTTGTAGCGCGTGGTGGCATTGAGCTGATCGAGGCTGTCGATCATGCGGGCGAACTTGTCGCGCTGACGGTTGAGCAGCGGGGAGGTGTAGCCGTGGATCTCGATCTGGAGGTCGACGAACATCTCGAGGTACTCACCGAAGCGCTGGGGCTCGGCAGTCATCTTCTCGGCAAGGGTGGTGCCCGGAACCTTCTCGGTCACGAGCGCCCAGCCGTTGGCGTTCTCGAGCTGAGAAACCTCGAGAGCCTTGGGGCTGCGGATGCCGCACTCATTGATGCGGGCAAGATTCAAAGCCTCGTTGAACACGTCGGAGACGGGCTTGGTCTCGTTAAAGACCTTGACGATCTTGTCGCCCAGGTCGTAAACGACCTTGTTGCCACGGCGGACGAGCTCGGTCTTGGAATCGGGTAGCAGCATGGTTGCATCCTTTCAACGATGCGATAGAAGCGACGGCGGGGGTGTGTGAAACACCCGTGCACCCCCGCCGTTAAAAACCGTGCTAAAACTAGCAGACGGCGTAGTCCTGAGGCTCGCGGCCGTAGTAGGCGTCCAGGTAGAGCTCCTTGATCTCGCTCATGAGCGGGTAGCGCGGGTTAGCGCCGGTGCACTGGTCGTTGAATGCCTGCTCGGTCATCTCGTCGAGGGTGTCGAGGAAGTACTGCTCGTCAACACCGTAGTCGGCGATGGTCTTCTTGACGCCGATGAAGTCCTTGAGCTCCTCGAGCTTCGTGATGAAGTTCTCGAAGACCTCCTTATCGTCCTTGCCCTCGATGCCGCAGTACTTGGCCATCTCGGCGTAGTTGTGCAGCGCGTTGGGGTAAGGATACTGGGAGAAGGTACCCATCTTGACGGGTGCCTCGGCGGCGTTGTAGCGCATGACGCGGGTCAGGATGACGGCGTTGGCGAGGCCGTGGGGCAGGTGATGGAAGGCGCCGAGCTTGTGAGCCATGGAGTGGTTGAGGCCCAGGAAGGCGTTGGCGAAGGCCATACCGGCCATGCAGGAGGCGTTGTGCATCTCCTCGCGGGCGTGCGGGTCCTTGGCACCGTTCGTGAAGCTGGAGGGCAGGTTCTCAAAGACGAGCTTAGCCGCGCGCTCGGAGAGGCCCTTGGTGTAGTCGGAAGCCATGATGGAGACGTAGGACTCGATGGCGTGGGTCATGACGTCGATGCCGGAGGCAGCGGTCAGGCCGCGCGGGGCGGTCATGCAGTTGTCGGCGTCGACGATAGCCATGTTGGGGAGCAGCGCGTAGTCGGCGAGCGGCCACTTGATGCCGGTCTCCTTGTCGGTGATGATGGCGAACGGCGTGCACTCGGAGCCGGTACCCGAGGAGGTCGGGACGGCGACGAAGTAGGCCTTCTTGCCCATCTCGGGGAAGGTGAAGATACGCTTGCGGATGTCCATGAAGTCCATGGCCATGTCCTCAAACTTGCACTCGGGGTGCTCGTACATCATCCACATGATCTTGCCGGCGTCCATAGCGGAGCCACCGCCGACGGCGATGATGACGTCCGGCTCAAAGAGAGCCATCTGCTTGGCGCCGCGACGTGCGCACTGCAGCGACGGATCGGGCTCAACGTCGTAGAAGCAGTCGTGGGCGATGCCCATTTCGTCGAGCTTGGCCTCGATGGCGCGGGTGTTGCCATTCTTGAAGAGGAACTGGTCGGTGACGATGAAGGCACGCTTCTTGCCCATGACGTTGCCCAGCTCGTCGAGGGCGACGGGCGTGGAACCCTTCTTGAAGTAGACCTTCTCGGGAGCGCGGAACCACAGCATGTTCTCACGGCGCTCGGCCACAGTCTTAACGTTGATCAAGTGCTTCACCCCAACGTTCTCGGAGACGGAGTTGCCGCCCCAGGAGCCGCAGCCCAGGGTCAGAGACGGCTTCATGCCAAAGTTGTACAGGTCACCGATGCCGCCGTGCGAGGACGGGGTGTTGATGACGATACGGCAGGCCTTCATGACGTGCTCGAACAGGCTGATCTTCTCGGCCTGGGCGGGGTGCACGTACAGAGAGGCGGTGTGGCCCGGGCCACCGGCGAGCACCAGGTGCTCGGCCTTGTCGACGGCCTCCTGGAAGTCCTTGGCGTGGTACATGGCCAGGACCGGGGAGAGCTTCTCGTGGGAGAACTCCTCCTTGGCGGGGTCGGTGGAGGTGACCTCGGCGATCAGGATCTTGGTCTTGGCGGGAACCTCGATGCCGGCGAGCTCGGCGATCTTGGCGGCAGCCATGCCGGGGATGCGGTGATCGAGAGCGCCGTTCTTGAACATGGCGGCACGCAGGGCCTCCATCTCGGCACCCTGCTTGACGAAGTAGCAGCCGCGCTTCTGGAACTCGGCCTTAACCTGGTCATAGATGGTGTCGATGACAGTCACGGACTGCTCGGAAGCGCAGATCATGCCGTTGTCGAAGGTCTTGGAGTGGATGATGGAGTTGACGGCGAGCAGCACGTCGGCGGTGTCGTCGATGACGACCGGGGTGTTACCGGCGCCAACGCCCAGGGCGGGCTTGCCCGAGGAGTAAGCGGCCTTGACCATGCCCGGGCCACCGGTGGCGAGGATGATGTCGACGTCGCGCATGACCATGTTGGTCAGCTCGATGGAGGGGACATCGACCCAGCCGATGATGCCCTCGGGGGCGCCGGCCTTGACGGCGGCGTCAAGCACGAGCTTGGCGGCGGCGATGGTGCACTTGGCGGCAGCCGGGTGCGGGGAGATGATGATGGCGTTGCGGGTCTTCAGGCAGATCAGCGTCTTGAAGATCGCGGTGGAGGTGGGGTTGGTCGTCGGGATGACGGCGCCCACGATGCCGATAGGCTCGGCGATCTTGGTGATGCCGTAAGCCTCGTCGCGCTCCAGGACACCACAGGTCTTGGTGTTCTTGTAAGCGTTATAGATGTACTCTGCGGCGTAGTGGTTCTTGATGACCTTGTCCTCAAGAACGCCGCGGCCGGTCTCCTCGATGGCCATCTTCGCCAACGGGATACGAGCCTTGTTGGCGGCCATGGCGGCCTCATAGAAGATCTTGTCGACCTGCTCCTGCGTGTACGTAGCAAAAAGCGCCTGGGCCTCTCGCATCTGAGCGAGCTTAGCCTCAAGCGCCTCTACGTTGTCCACAATTGCGGGAGTAGTGTTTTCCGGTGACTTTTTCACCATTTGTGTCTCCTTGCGATCGGAGATTTACCCTACGCCTTGCATGATAGCAAGAAATTATTCGGCGAACGGTAAGATTCCTCTAAAAGGCACACTAAAACGCTTCAACCTAATGAAGCGTTTTAACTAAAAACTATCCGCCTACTGCATCGCCCCGCTCATTGGGGACGGACTTACATGAGTGCTTTTACTCATTTGGGACAGACATCGATTTGCCATTTTGCCGTTCTGGACCTGTTTTTGCCGCTCATTGGATATAAATAGGTCACAGGCTCAGCATTTCGCGTTGCTTCTCTCCTTTTAGGTGTTGCCTGTACAGTTTTGGAAGGAGAGATTATGCCCCGATGCGCCCGCGCCGTTTCGATCACCGGCTATTACCATGTCTTTGATCGCGGTAACTCCAAACAGATTATTTTTGAAGATGAATCCGACCGTTATCGTTTCTTATCGGATATCTCGGAAAGGTTCGCGCGCCATGAAGTGGCGGTGTTGGCTTGGTGCCTTATGGACAATCACTTCCATTTGATGGTTGATGACCCATGTGACAACCTTTCAAAGGCAATGCAGTGCGCACTGACGGCATATGCTAAATATTTCAATGGGAAAACGGGGAGAACGGGGCATCTGTTTGACAATCGCTATTCGCGGGTCGCGGTTGAGTCGGACACGCAGGCAGTGCAGCTGCTCGATTATATCCATCTCAATCCCGTAAAAGGCGCGCTCGACTCGCTCGAGGCGTATCGTTGGTCAAGCTACAAGGCATACCAGCTGGGCTACGATCCCTTTGACATCTGCAAACACTCATGTAAGTCTGTCCCCAATGAGTGCAAAAAAAGGCCCCCTCCACATGAGAGGGCGCCTTTGGTAAGTTCTATGTGAACGCGAGGTCTTTGACCCGGAGAGTCCGAGGTACTTGTTGGTAAGACCTTATTTAGGAGCGCGCAACCTTGCCGGACTTGAGGCAGGTGGAGCAAACGTTCATCTTGCGACGGTGACCATCGACGACGACGTAGACGCGCTGGATGTTGGGGCGGAACTTACGGTTGGTGACGCGGTGAGAGTGGCTGATGGAGCGACCGGCAACGGGGTGCTTACCGCAAACTTCGCAAACTTTGGACATAACTGACCCTCCTTGGGCGACAAACGAACATGTCGCGTTAACAAACAAGCCTGAACTATAGCACAGAAGCATGTCTCTGTGCGCAATCTACACAGAGACATTTCTCTTTTGGCGATAGTGCCCACGCCACGGCCCTGGACGTAGATCCGATTTGCGTGCAGCAGAGGGGATTATGCCAGCTCGCAACAAGGTTTTCAAGCGCGTCCTACAAATATATATATGTTTATGGAGCTATTGGCTCCGTTTACGGATTGACTTGTATTTATGCTCGCAATTGAGCCCGAGGTTGGCTACACTATGCCTTGACCATTAAAGGGGTACGAGATACCCACATGGAATTACATAGCTGCCAATGAGTAGTACTTCCTGTGGGTGTCTGGTTCCGCTTTGAGCGGTCGGGCATCTATTTTTTTGACTGTGTCAGCAGTCAAGACATGTGAGGAAGGAGATCGATGGGCACGACTTCCCCCAAGGCGGTCATCATGGACGAGACCGCCGTCAACCGAGCGATGACCCGCATCGCGCACGAGATTCTCGAGCGCAACGAGGGCTGTGAAGACCTCGCTCTGGTCGGCATCGTCACGCGCGGCGACCTTCTGGCAAAGAAGCTCGCCGAGGAGATCAAGGAGATCGAGGGCGTCGACGTTCCGCTCGGCAGCCTGGACATCAGCTTCTATCGCGATGACTATGCGACCAATTTCGCTCCCGCGATCCACGCTACCAACATTCCCTTCAGCGTCGACGGCAAGCGCGTCGTGTTGGTGGACGACATCCTGTACACGGGTCGTACCATCCGCGCCGCTCTGGACGCCGTTATGGACCTGGGCCGTCCGAGCCGAGTCGAGCTGGCAGTTCTCGTTGACCGCGGTCACCGCGAGCTCCCTATCTCGCCGGACTTTGTCGGCAAGAACGTTCCCTCGTCGCACGAGGAGAACGTGCACCTATATATGAAGGAAGTCGACGGCCGTACCGCCGTCGAGATCAACGACGTCGCGCCGGGTTCCCACGTGGGCTCCGCGCCGCTGGGAGGTGAGTAGTACCGTGGCGTTCAACCATAAGCACCTGATCGACATTACCGAGTACTCCGAAGAGGACATCAAGCTCATCCTCGAGACCGCCAAGGCGTTCTCCGAGGTCAATGAGCGTGCCATCAAGAAGGTCCCCACGCTCAAGGGCAAGACCATCGTCAACATGTTCAACGAGCCCTCGACGCGTACCCGCAGCTCTTTCGAGCTCGCCGAGAAGCGCCTTTCGGCCGACAGCCTCAACTTCGGCGGCTCCTCGACCTCCACGGTCAAGGGCGAGAGCCTCGTCGATACCGTCGAGACCCTCAACGCCTACAAGATCGACTGCATCGTCGTGCGCGATAAGCATGCCGGTGCTCCCTACATCGTCACGCAGAATTCGCCCGCGAGTGTTATCTGCGCCGGTGACGGTAAGCACAACCACCCCACACAGGCTCTGCTCGACCTGTATACCATCTGGGAGCACAAGGGCGATTTCCACGGTCTGAAGGTCGCCGTCGTCGGCGATATCTCCCACTCCCGCGTTTGCGGCTCGCTGATCCCAGCCCTTAAGATCATGGGCTGCGAGACCTACGCCGTCGCCCCCGGCACGCTGCTGCCGCCGGCGCCCGAGGTTCTGGGCTGCGACCACGTGACGAGCGACCTCGATTCCGTCCTGCCCGAGCTGGACGTCGTCTACATGCTGCGCGTACAGCAGGAGCGCCTCGAGGGTGCCCCGTTCCCGACCATTCGCGAGTACCACAAGCTCTTCGGCCTGACTAAGGACCGTGAGAAGCTCATGAAGCCCGACGCGATCATTTGCCACCCGGGCCCCATCAACCGCGGCGTCGAGTTCGACTCCTATATGGCCGACCACCCGCAACGCTCCGTCATCCTGGAGCAGGTCTACGCCGGTATCTGCGTGCGTATGGCTATCCTGTATCTGCTGCTTGGAGGTGCCGATAATGGCCTTGCTTCTTAAGAATGCCCACGTCGTCGACCCGTCCGTCGAGCTTGACGGTGTCGTTGACGTCCTGATCGACGGCGACAAGATCGCCGAGGTCGGCGAGAACCTCGCCGCCGAGGGAGCCGAGGTCCGCGACCTTTCCGGTAAGTACCTCGTCCCTGGCCTGGTGGACATGCACGTCCACCTGCGCGAGCCCGGCTACGAGGTCAAAGAGGACATCGAGAGCGGCACCCGCGCAGCTGCCAAGGGCGGCTTCACCGGCGTGTGCGCCATGCCCAACACCGACCCCGTTACCGATAACGGTACCGTCGTTGAGTTCGTCAAGTCCCGCGCTGCCGAGGTCGGCCACTGCCGCGTCTATCCTTCTGGCGCCATGACCCGCGGTCTTAAGGGCGAGGCCATGTCCGAGATGGGCGATATGGTCGCCCACGGCGCCGTCGCCTTCACCGACGATGGTCGCGGCGTGCAGGGTGCAGGCATGCTCCGTCGCTGCATGGACTACGGCAAGATGTTCGGCAAGGTCTTTATGAGCCATTGCCAGGACGAGGACCTGGTTGGTCACGGCCAAATCAACGAAGGCAAGGTCTCTACCCGTCTGGCCCTCGAGGGCTGGCCGGCGGCAGGCGAGGAGCTGCAGATCGCCCGCGATATCGAGATCGCCAAGCTGACTGGTGCCAAGCTGCACATCCAGCACATCTCCACCGCCCATGGCCTGGAACTCGTGCGTGCCGGTAAGGCAGCTGGCGTGCAGGTTACCTGCGAGGCCACCCCGCACCACATGTTCCTGACCGAGAACGACCTGGACGAGACCTACAACACCTCGCTCAAGGTCAATCCGCCGCTGCGTACCGATGAGGATGCCGAGGCTATCCGTCAGGGTGTCATCGACGGCACCGTTGACGTCATCGTCACCGACCACGCTCCCCACACCCCGTGGGAGAAGGCACGCGAGTTTGAGCTTGCGCCCTTCGGCATGATTGGCCTCGAGACCTCGCTGGCGCTTGTGCTCACCGAGCTGGTCAACACGGGCAAGATGAGCATGGGCCGCATGGTCGAGCTCATGGCCATCAAGCCGCGTGAGATTTTGGGTCTGGACCAGGTTCAGGTCAAGGCGGGCTCTGTTGCCGACCTGACCGTTTTCGACGCGTCCGCTACCTGGACGGTCGGCGAGGACGGCTACGAGTCGCGCGCCGAGAACTCCGGTTTTGCCGGCCGCACGCTCACCGGTCGTGCCACCGATGTGTTTGTCGGCGGTAAGCAGACGCTTGCCGACGGCTGCATCTGCTAGCATAGCCTTATCGCTTTTGTGCGCGGCGCCCTTGCGGTGCCGCGCTTTCTGTTCGCCTGAACCATGCAACCGCATGGGGGATTGGAGCGTCTATGCCCACACCTTCCACTGCACGCATGCACGACTTTGAGGTCGTCTCGAACCAGGAGATCGCCGACGGCATCTTCTCGCTCGTTATCTCGGCCCCCAAGCTTGCAAGTGCGCTCAAGCCCGGTCAGTTCGTGAATATCGCCGTGCCGGGCGATGCTTCCTCGCTGCTTCGCGTGCCCCTGAGCTTCTATCGCGCCGACGCCGAGGCCGGCACCGTCGAGCTGTGGTACGCCGTCGTGGGCGATGATACCCGCCGTCTGTCACAGATGGCCCCTGGCTCCACCTCTAACTTGCTGGGCCCTGGCGGCCGCGGCTGGCTCGTGCCCGAGGGCACCAGGAAGGCGTTGCTCGTCGCCGGCGGCATTGGCGTTCCGCCCGTGCTCTGCCTGGCCGGCATGCTTGCCGAGCAGGGCGTGGACGTTGACGTGTGCCTGGGCTTTGGCACCGCGTCCAAGGCCGTGGGCGTCGACGAGTTCCGCGCGCTGGGAGCCACGGTCAATGTGTGCACCGACGACGGCTCGTTGGGCACGCACGGTTTCTGCACCGATCCTGCCGCCGAGCTGCTCGGCGAGGGCGGTTACGACTACGTCGCCAGCTGTGGTCCCGCCGTTATGATGAAGAAGGTCGCCGCCGCTGCCGCCGAGGCCGGCGCGTACTGCGAGGTGTCGCTCGAGCGCATGATGAGCTGCGGCTTTGGTGCCTGCAACACCTGCAATGTCGAGACGGTCGACGGTATGAAGGGCGCCTGCATGTGCGGCCCCGTGTTTGATGCTTCCAAGGTGGTGGTCTTCTAGTGGGTACCGTGAACATGGCCGTCGATTTCGGCGGCGTCAAGATGCAGAACCCCATCAACACCGCAGCCGGTACCTTTGGCTACGGTTGGCAGTTCCAGAACTTCTTCGATGTCTCCCAGCTGGGTGCCATCACCACCAAGGGCTGCGCTGCCGAGCCCTGGCCCGGCAATCCCGCACCCCGCATGGCCGAGATCCCCGGCGGCATGATCAATTCCGTGGGCCTGCAGAACCCCGGTGTGGCCGCTTTCGCCCGCGAGTCCGGTCCGTGGCTCGAGCAGCTCTCCAAGGACGGTTGCCAGGTCATCTGCCAGGTTGCCGGTCATTCCGTGGACGAGTTTGTCCGTGCGCTCGAGATGTATGTCGAGCTGTGCCCCTGGGCTGCCGGCTATGAGATCAACGTGAGCTGCCCCAACATTGCCGCCGGCGGTGCCGCCATGGGCTCCACGCCCGAGGGCGCCTCTTCCGTCATGGCCGCCTGCCGCAAGGTGACCGACAAGCCGCTGTTTGTGAAGATGGCCCCGGTCAACGTCGCCGAGATCGCTAAGGCCCTCGAGGCCGCAGGCGCCGACGGCCTTTCGGTCATCAACTCCATCCAGGGTATGGCCATCGACGTCCACACCCGCAAGTCGCGTGTGGCCAAGCCCAAGGGCGGTCTTTCGGGTCCGCTGTGCCACCACATCGCCGTTCGCATGGTCTGGGAAGTCGCCCAGGCCGTCGATATCCCCATCAATGGCGTCGGCGGCGTCATGACCGGTGAGGACGCGGCCGAGTTTATCCTGGCTGGCGCCACCTGCGTATCGGTCGGTATGGCCAACTTCGTCGATCCGTGCGCTTCGCTCAAGATTGCGCGCGAACTCGAGGCCTGGGCCGAGTCCCAGGGCGTGAAGGACATCAATGAGCTGGTAGGTGCTTTTGAATGCTAGAGACCGATGCCCGCGACCGCGTTATCGTCGCCCTCGACTGCGACCGTGAGCGTGCGCTCGAGCTCGCCCATGAGCTTTCGGGCCATGCCGCCTGGCTTAAAGTGGGCATGACGCTCTATTACGCCGAGGGTCCCGAGATCGTCAAGACGTTCAAGGACCTGGGCTTTAAGGTCTTCCTCGACCTTAAGTTCCATGACATTCCGCATCAGGTGCGCGGTGCCGCTCGCTCGGCCTCGCTTGCCGGTGCCGACCTGCTTTCGGTTCACGGCCTGGGTTCGGGTGCTATGCTCGCCGCCTGCCGTGAGGGTGCCGAGGAGGCGCGCGAGGACCGAGCCAAGCTCGTCGCCATCACCGTGCTTACGAGCATGAATCAGGATGCGCTGAGCGAGATCGGCGTCGAGTCGCCCGTTGCCGAGGAGGCCGCCCGTCTGGCAAAACTCGCCCAGGCCAACGGTATCGACGGCATCGTGTGCTCGCCGATGGAGGCTCATGACATGCGTGAGCTGCTGGGCCCCGATGCGCTGATTGTGACCCCGGGCGTGCGTCCGGTTGGCGCCGCGTTGGGCGATCAGTCCCGCGTGGCCACGCCTTCCCAGGCTATCGAGCGCGGCGCGAGCCATATCGTGGTTGGCCGCCCCATTACCGGCGCCGATGATCCGGTTGCCGCGTTTGACGCCATCGTTGCCGAGCTGGTCGAAAACGTCGCATAAAAGATTCCCTTAAGTCACCACTTTTGGGTCTCATTAGCACAAATTAGCCCCTGTGCCTGCGAAAACTTTCCCATCCTTTGTGTGGAATCGCAGGTCAGGGGCTCATCTTTTAGCGCGATATATTGCACTTTTTGCGGGTATCGTCTAACCTATGGAGCCGCAATTGGCCATTTTGTACGTTTTACGTGCTAAAATGCCAAATATTGAATCAGATATAACCCAACTATTTGGAGGTACGAATGGCACTCCCTCAGCTTACCGATGAGCAGCGCAAGCAGGCTCTTGAGAAGGCTGCCGCCGCGCGTCACGCTCGCGCAGAGCTCCGTGAGCAGATCAAGAAGGGTGAGAAGTCCCTCGAATCCGTGCTCAACTCCGATGACCCCATTGCTTCCCGCATGAAGGTTTCCACCCTCATCGAGTCTCTCCCCGGTTATGGCAAGGCCAAGGCCGCCAAGATCATGGAGGAGCTCGGCATCTCCGCTACCCGTCGCGTCCAGGGCCTTGGCGTCCGTCAGCGCGAGCAGCTCCTCGAGCAGCTGACCAAATAAGTGAGCGCTCAGGATTCAAAGCTCTTTGTGATTTCTGGACCGTCAGGCGCGGGCAAGGGCACGCTCGTCACTCGTGTACGCGAGCGTCGCTCTAACCTGGGCCTGACGGTTTCGGCTACCACGCGAGCCCCACGCAAAGGCGAGGTCGATGGCGTCAATTACTTTTTCTTGACGCGCGAGGAGTTCGACCGCCGCGTGGCAAACGGTGAGTTTGTTGAGTGGGCCGAGGTCCACGGTAACTGCTACGGCACGTTGGTGAGCGAGGTTCAGTCCAAGCTCGCCTCTGGTTCGTCTCTCATCTTGGAGATCGATGTCCAGGGTGCTCTGCAGGTCAAGGAGCGTTTCCCCGAGGCCGTGCTGATCTTTATCAAGCCACCCTCGCTCGAGGTGCTCCGCGAGCGTCTGGTCGGTCGCGGTACCGAGACGCCCGAGACGATAGAACTGCGTATGGCAAACGCCGCCCATGAGCTTGCCCTTGCCGACCGCTACGACGACGTCGTGGTGAATGACGATCTCGACCGCGCGACCGATGAGCTCGTTCGCGTTCTCGATATGCATGAAAGGATCTGAGGTCCGTGTCCGTTGTAAAGCCTTGCATTGACGATCTTCTGGAGAAGACCGATCACAACCGCTTCCTGCTCGCTTCGCTTGCCTCCAAGCGCGCCTGCGACATCAATAGCATGCTGCGTGGCCAGCATAACCGCGTGCTTGCCGTTCAGGATGTCGACGACATCACCATCGCGCTCTCCGGCGCCGATACCATCTCGATGGCTATGGATGAGATCGTCGACGGCGATATCTCCTACGACGAGGCCCGTTACGAGAAGGCGCTCGGCCATAAGGTTGCTGAAGCCTAAATGGCAGCTCGCGTTTGCCTGGTCCACTATCACGAGGTTGGACTGAAGGGCAAGAACCGCGCACATTTTGAGCATATCCTCATGGATAACATTAAGGCGGCTTTGGCCGCCTTTTCCGTGAACGCCGTGTCTCGAATTTCCGGTTATATCCTCGTGACCTTTAACGAGCATCAGGCCGACGAGGCGGCGCGTGTCATCCGCACCGTCCCCGGCGTTGCCCGTGTGTCCCTGGCTTACCACACCAACCGCGACCCGCAGGAGTACTGCGCCGCCGCCGTCAAGGCGCTGCGCGAGTTTGGCCCCTTCGATTCGTTTAAGGTTCACGCCAAGCGCTCCAATACCGACTATGAGCTCACCTCGATTGATATCAATCGCCAGGTGGGCGAGGTGCTGTGCGAGGCCTTCCCCGATAAAAAGGTTCAAATGCACGACCCCGATGCGATGGTGCACGTACTGGTGGTACAGGGTAGCGTTTACGTGTACGCGCGCTCCGAGCGCGGCGTGGGCGGTCTGCCGGTGGGTTCTGCCGGCAAGGTCGTGACGCTTCTGTCGTCGGGCATCGATTCTCCGGTGGCGACCTGGATGCTCGCGCGTCGCGGTGCGGTGTGCGTGCCGGTACATTTCTCCGGTCGTCCGCAGACTCCCGATACGAGCGAGTATTTGGTGCAGGACATCATCCGTGCGCTTGAGCCGGGTGTCCAGATTGGCCGCCTGTACGTGGTGCCGTTTGGCGATTGCCAGCGTGAGATTTCCGTCACCTGCCCCAGCAACCTGCGCGTGATCATGTATCGCCGCATCATGTATTCGGTTGCCGAGCGCATTGCGCATATCGAGGGCGCCAAGGCCATCGTGACCGGTGAGTCGCTCGGTCAGGTCGCCTCCCAGACGCTCGAGAACATCATGGCCGTCAACGAGGCCGTGAAGATTCCCGTGTTCCGTCCGCTCATCGGGTCCGACAAGCAGGAGATCATTGCGCGCGCTCAGGAGATCGGCACGTTCGATATATCTACTGAGGCAGCGCCCGACTGCTGCACGCTGTTTATGCCGCGTCGTCCCGAGACGCACGCCAAACTCGATGCCGTGCATGAGGCCTGGGAGCTGTTCGACCACGAGGAGATGATCGAGCGCCTGCTTAAGCAGACCGAGTACATCGACTTCTCCAGCAACACGTATAAGGCCCCTAAGACCTTAAAACGCAAACATTCGGAGCTTGCTCCGCGTGAGATTTACCAAGATCACGAGTAATTGCCTGCATAGACCGACGATGCGCCTGTATCGTCGGTCTTTTGCTATCTGGGCAAATGATGTCAAGATGTTCATTCGCTGACGCGTGACTGAATAAATGGACATGTTCGCGCAAGGTTTTGGTCGGTATTTGGTTTGACCGCGAAAACTAGTGTGGACGTGCGGAAGCTGCGACGCTCGTTTCCTGACACGATGGTGTTGGGAGGTGTTTGCTATGGCGCAGCGCGAGCAACACGAACGGGTTAAACGGATGGACCGCTGGGCGGGCAAGTTGCTCGGGCATAAAGCGGTGGTGGTGGCGATTCTGGTTGTCATTGCCGCCGCGAGCGGTTTGGCGATGGCAAGTTTTGGTGGCCACTCCAGTAGCGTGTCGTTTGAGCGTAGTGATGAGGCGAGCGTCTCGGATGTGCACGGGGCCGGGGATGCGTCTTCTGATGATGAGTCTTCGGCCAAGAGTTCCTCTGCTGCGGAGGTGTACGTCGATGTGGATGGCGCCGTTGTGAGGCCTGGCGTGTATCGGCTCAAAGATGGAGCACGGGTGTCCCAAGCTATCGATGCCGCCGGAGGGCTTACGGCCGAGGCGGATGTGACAGGGCTTAATCGGGCATCCAAGGTCGCAGACGGACAAAAAATATACGTACCAAAGGTGGGGGAGCAGCAGACGGTTTCCGCGGACGGTGGAGCCGATGGCGGAGCTGTCTTGGCTTCGGGCGCGAATGATGTGGCAGGGCTCGTCAACATCAATACGGCGAGCGCGGCGGAACTGCAGACGCTCTCGGGCATTGGGCCTTCTATGGCTCAGTCGATTATCGACGAGCGGACAAAGAACGGTGCTTTTGCCTCAGTCGATGACCTGATGCGCGTATCGGGAATCGGTGAGAAAAAGCTTGCCAAAATCAAAGATTGTATCTGCGTATGAGCACGCCCAAGCGCGAGCATGTGATGCCACCTCGGCCATTGATGCCGTGGACGATGGCACTTTGTGCCGGCTTGTGTGTGAGCTGTAGCTTGGTACTTAACCTGGTGGCCGATTTGCTACTGGGAGAGTGGGCAGCGCCTGTCATGTTGCTTATGGCCATTCCCGTTGCGGCTGCGGCTTGCATCGTATTGGCTCGGTCCTGTATGCGCCTTGTGCGGTGGAGACGATGGCTCTATGCCGCGGCCCTTGGCCTCGTGGCGGGGGCGGTCGTGTCCGCGGGCTGGGCGATCGGGGCGGTACGTGCTTCGAGGGCACTGGATAATCGGGCCGCGAGCAGTCTCGAGTTTGTTGTGCACGGCGACCCGTCCATCAATGACGGTGCGTACTCCTATACCTGCGATGCGTATGCGGGCGAAAAGCGTTTGGGTCAGGTGCGGCTGTCGTGTGATCGCGAGCTCGGCGTCGGTTCGCATGTACGTGCTATCGGTCGAATTTCGCGCTTTGAGAACGACGCGTACGGGCGCTCGCGCGTGCTTCGAGGCGAGGTACGCAAGGTTAAAGCCGTTCGGATTGTGTCGGTCGATGAGGGCTCTCCGGGGCCGCTGCTTCGGCTGCGAAATGGTCTGCTTGCGTCCATCGCGCCTGCGACCGACCCGGCGCGTTCGCTCATTGCCGGTGTCGTCTGCGGTCGTTCGGCCGAGCTGCGCGCCCAGCCGGCGGGCGACTGGTTTTCGGTAACGGGCACCGCGCATCTCATCGCTGTCTCGGGCAGCCATCTTGCCATCGTGGGGTTTGTGATTGAGAGCGCCCTGCAAAAGACGCGCCTCTCTCGTGGGCTTCAGCGGGGGCTGTTGGTGCTGGCCCTTGCTGCCTATGCCGTCTTTACGGGCGCTTCGCCTTCGGCCGTGCGCGCGTGCTGTATGGTGGCGGCGACGCTTGTCGCCAACGGCGCTGGACGTCGTCGGCATGGCCTCTCGGCTCTGTTTGTGACCATGGCAATCTTTGTGTTGCTGCGTCCGACGGTATTGTTTGAGATGGGTTTTCAGCTTTCGTGCGCCAGCGTATTTGCCATCCTTTGTTTTTGCCCCTACGCCACCTACGCCTTGGTTGAGCTGGGCGTGCCCTCGGGGGTTGCCAGTATTTTGTCCGCCACACTGTGCTCGCAGCTGGCGACTCTTCCCGTTACCATTCCTACATTTGGGACGTTTTCGCTCATTGCCCCGCTCGCAAACGCCGTGATCGGTCCGGTGATAAGCGTGCTGCTCGCATCGTCGGTCGTGCTGGTGCCCTGCTCGCTTGTGCCGCTGTTGAGTCGCGTGGCTCTCGTGGTGCCCATGATTGTCGCTCGTTGCGCGCTGTTCTTTGAGCAGCTCTTTGCCGCCGTTCCGGGTGCATCCGTGAGCGTGCCGCCCGATAGTATGTGGATTTACCTTGTGCCGTGTTTTCTGGGGATCCTTCTAGTCTGGTGGCCGCGCCCGCAGGCACGGCCTATGGCTGCTGGGCTTGTCTGCTTGGCGCTCCTGGTGGGGATTCCGTACATCTACTGGGATCGCTTCGCTCCGCCTTCGGTAACGGTGCTCGATGTGGGGCAGGCCGATGCCATTCTTATACGCCAGGGTGGCGCAGTGGTGCTCGTTGACTGTGGGCTCGATGAGCGCGTGGTGTCGGCGTTGGTTCGCAATAACGTCCGCCATATCGACGCCGTCTTCGTGACACATTGGGATGAGGATCATTGGGGTGGCCTTCCTGATGTGCTCGATCAGTTTTCGGTTGGAACCATTGTGGTCGCGGCCGATGCGCTTGACGGCGCGCCTGCTGAGGTCCTGAATCGCCCCGGCCTAACGTATCGGCAGGTGGCTTGCGGAGACACGGTCGATATCGGCGCGTTTCGGACACGTGTGATGTGGCCGTTTGACACGGTGGATGGCGAGGGCAATGAGGACTCTCTTGTTTTGCTGCTTTCCTATGCTCAGGAAGGCAAGAGCTTGCGCGTGCTCCTCACTGGTGATGCCGAACTCGATCAAGAGCGCGAGTTTGTACAGGAGGTGGGTGATATCGATGTGCTCAAGCTAGGGCATCACGGCTCAAAAGTTTCCGTCGACACAGACCTGCTGGGCACGCTTAAGCCCGAGCTCTCTATCGCGAGTGCGGGCGAGGGCAACCGCTACGGCCATCCATCCGATGCCTGCATCGATGCCGTTAAGGAAGCGGGTGGTGCGTTCGCATGCACCATCGAACACGGCGACATTACCGTCACGCCGACTGCGAAGGGCTTTGCGATGCGATGCCAGCGACCGTGATGCTGCCGTTGGCGCGCGGTGGGCCCCTGGGCTAAAATGGCACGGTACGAACACGGGAGCCTGCGAGAGGGGAGCGCAATGTCCGAAACCGGTCTGCTGCCGGCATATCTGATCGTCGGTACCGATGGGGTCAAGCGCGACCACGCCGTCTCGCGTATGAAAGCTCGCTTGGAAAAGTCGGGTATGGTTGAGTTCAACCTCGACGAACGCGACATGACGAAAGATCCCGATATCGAGTCGATCATCGGTTCGCTCAATACCTTTCCCATGGGTAGCGAGTTTCGCCTGGTGATCCTCGACGGCTGCTCCAAGCTTGCCAAGGCGGTCTCGGAACCGCTCGTTGAGTACCTCGCAAGTCCTAGCCCCACGACGGTCTGTCTCATTATCGCCGACTCACTTGCCAAGAATACGCGTCTGTATAAGGCAATCGCCAAGATCGACAAGAAGGCTATCGTCGACTGCTCGGGGACCAAGCGCTGGGAACTGCCGCGCCGCGTTCAGCAGATGGCTACGCAGCACGGTAAGTCCATCTCGACGGCTGCTGCCGAGGAGCTCGTCTCGCGCTCTGGCGAAAACACGCGCATGCTCGATAACGACCTGGCAAAGCTCGCCCAGATGGTCGAGGCGCCCCAGATTGAGCTTGCCGACGTGGAGCGTTGGATCGTGCGTACGGCTGAGGTTCAGCCCTGGGACTTCCTCAACGCCGTCTCGGCTCGCGATATGCGGCGTTCGCTCGAGCTCTTTAAGCTTCTGCCCTCCAAGAGCTACGTGTGGACCTACACGCTGCTATGCGGACGCATCCGTGAGCTGATCGTCGCCAAGGCGCTCGATGGGCGCGGGCAGGGGCGTGAGCTCGCCGCGACGCTCAAGCTTCAGGCCTGGCAGGTCAAGAATCACCTTACCTGGGCGCGTCGTTTTTCGATGACCGAGCTCGTTGCCGCGCTCGAGGGTGCCGTCGATGTTGAGCTCGCGCTCAAGGGTTCGGCCGATTCGGAGACCGCGCTTTTGCTCTGGATTACGAACATCTTGAGAAAATCGTGATGATACCTGCCTA
>CATVZP010000008.1 GCA_958348565.1 uncultured Collinsella sp.
CGTAGGAGCAGATGGTCACGAGGTCTTGCATACCGGTGGAAACAATAGGTGCATCGACGCCCGGGGTCAAGCCCTGCAACAAAACATCAGCTGCAGAAAGCAAAATCTCCGGACGCATGGAGCCCTCGTTGTCGGCATGGGTGTCGAGCATAAGCACCAGATGGTCCTCACACTCCCCCGCCGCGAGCTCATAGCCAACGAGCGTATGGTCCAGATCAAGACGCTTGCTCTTTTTGCCACGCGCATAGTCAATGCCATGACCCGCGCGCAGCGTGTCGATCGCAGCGCGCACCTCGTCGGCGCTCACGGGGGCCTCGGGGTCCAGGTGCAAGTCGATGCGGTACGACAGACGCGTAAGCTGAGCCGTCAGCGCCGGCGTGCGCACGTCGATGTAGGCGGCCTCGATAGGCGCCAGATCGGCCGGGGACGCCGCGGCCAGGCGCTCAAAGGCCTCGTCGAGCGCGACGAACTCGGTCATAAACAGGTCATACCACTCGCAGGTCGACGACGTGCCCACGGGCAGCGCCGACGAAAAGCCCACGCGCATATGCGGCGAGAAACCCTGCGTCACGGCATAGGGCAGGCCCGCACGGCGCACGATGCGCTCAATGGTATGGATTAGTTCCAGATGGCCCAGGTACTTAAGGCGATCACGCTTGCCGTAGCGAACGCGTAGCCTAAAGAGCGTGGGATTGTCGGTCAAACGCTCACTCATGCGCGATCACCCATCAATACGTTCTTGGCGTGGAGCGTGGGGCAGATTCCGCAGCCGGTGCACGACGTGCGGGTGCAGTCGGGGGTCGTGACGCCCTCGAGCGAACGGCGGTACTCGCGCTCGAGGAAGCCGCGCGTGCAGCCGGGGCTCACGTGCTCCCAAGGCAGGCGCCAGTCCAGCTCGTAGGGCAGGTGCACCAGCTCGTTGAGGTCGATGCCGTTTTTGGCAGCGGCCTCCTTCCAGTTGTCGAGTGAGAAGTGCTCCACCCAGGCGTCGAAGCGCGAGCCCGCACGCCAGGCATCGATGATGACCGGCGTCATATCGCGGCCGGCACGGGAAAGCGCAGCCTCGATAAGCGAGGTCTCCGCGTCGTGGTAGTGCACGCGAACGGCACGGTTGCGCACGCTCGTGATGAGTAGCTTCTGGCGGCGCTTGACGTCATCGTAATCGAGCTGCGGGCACCACTGGAAGGGTGTTGCCGCCTTGGGGATGAACACCGAAACAGAGATGGACACCGAGATAGACCCACGGCGCGCCTTGGGCACCACGGAGCGACCAAGCTCCAGCACGTGATCGGCCAGGTTGGCGATAGCCACGATGTCCTCGTCGCGCTCGCCGGGAAGGCCCATCATGAAGTAGAGCTTCATGCGGTTCCAGCCGGCCTCGAAGGCTGCTTTGGCCGCGCGATCCAAATCCTCCTCGGTCACGTTCTTGTTGATGATGTCGCGCATACGCTGGCTGCCCGCCTCGGGCGCAAACGTCAGGCCGCCCTTCTTTTCGCCGGCGACCGACTCGGCCATATCAACGCCAAACGAATCCAGGCGCTGCGAGGGAATGGACACGCGAATGCCCGTATCTTCCAGACGGCGGTTAAGGCGACCGAGCACGTCGCGGATACAGGAGTGGTCGGTCGTCGAAAGCGAGGTAAGCGACACCTCGTCATAGCCAGTCTTTTCCAGACCCTGGATCACCGAGGACACGATCTGGTCGGCCGAGCGCTCACGCACCGGGCGATACGTCATACCTGCCTGGCAAAAACGGCAGCCGCGGGCGCAACCACGCAGGATCTCGATAGACAGGCGGTCGTGAACCAGCTGCGCATAGGGTACGCACGACTGCGACAGCGGATTGGTGGCACCAAAGTCCTCGACGACGCGCTTGTAGACTACCGGCGGGACGTCCTTGCCCTCGCGCGGCACGGTGTAGCCATGCGGGGAGCAGGGCTCGTCATGACGCACCTCATACAGGGACGGCACATAGGTACCGGCGACCGTCGCGAGCTGCTCGACAATCTGAGCGCGCGAGACGCCCTCGTCGCGCAAGCGGCGATGCAACTGGCAGATCTCGAGCAGCGACTCCTCGCCCTCGCCAATGAGGATGGCATCGAAGAATGCCGCATACGGCTCGGGGTTATACACCGAGGGACCACCGGCGACGATGATGGGGTCGTCCTCGGTGCGGTCGGCAGCCAACAGCGGAATGCCAGCGAGATCGAGCGCTTCGAGGAAGTTCGTCACAGCCATCTCGTGCGGCACATGCATGCCGACGATGTCGAACGAGGCCACGGGCGCTGCACCCTCGAGCGACAGCAGTGGAATCCCCGCCTCGCGCATGGCATCGCCCATATCGGGCCACGGCACATAACCGCGCTCGCAGGAAATGCCCTCGGCCTGATTAAGGATGTTGTAGAGAATGGCGATGCCCTGATTGGGCAGACCGACCTCATACACGTCCGGATAGATCATGCAGCAGCGATAGTCGGCATCGGCCTTTGAGAGCGTGCCCCACTCGTGGTCGATATAGCGACTCGGCTTTTCGACCTTGGCGAGCAGCGGCTCGATCAGATGAAAACAGTCTTGGTATGGAACGCGCAAAAGAAACCCCTAAGCAGCGAGATCGGATGCATCCTCGAAAGGACTCATAGGACGGGTGGCACCGGCGACCGTGGTCACCAGGTCGCGAACGCGCGAGAACGTGGCGCTGACAACCTCATTGGCACGGCTGTAGTCCACATCGCGCTCGTAGAGCGACACGAGCGCGCGACCCATGCCATAGGTACCCGCGGCGGCGGTAAGCGCCTTTACGACAAAGCCAATGTGCGGCGTCTGCTTCACCAATGCGCGGGTGACGGCACGAATCACCAGACCGCCGGCAAGCACGCCCGCGACCTCGTAGCCGCGCTCGGGCTTAATGCCGCGCCCAAAGATAGCCGCCAGCTCAAAGAGCATGCCCACCTGCGCCAGAGCCATCACGGGATAGTCGGCACCCGGCAAAAACACCAGGGCGCCCGTCGCCATGTTGGTGAGCGCGCACGAGGTAATGATGCGATTTGCCGCCGCGATGCGCATAAAGGCAAAGTTGGCGGCAAAAGCCGTCTCCTTGTCCGTACGATCGAGAATCCAGCGGGCAAGCGTCTCGAGCAGATAGGTCTTATCGGTCGCTGCCACCACGCCGAGCATGGGCGTAGATTCCTCAACGAACGGCACCTCGACGGCGGACTCGGCAAGCACGCACACGGGCGCGCCGGCAATCACGAGCTCCTGCACAGCACTCTCCAAGCGGTCAGATCCGCACGAGAGGACCAACACCACGTCGGTATCGGCCTTGGGAACGATACGGTCCTCCCCCAGGCGATCAACACGCACAATGCCCGAAGTCGTCTGCGGCACAAAGGCATCGCGCACCGTCTCGACCAAAAAGCGAGACGCAGTCGAATCAAGGTAAACCGAAACACGAACCGGCGTATCGGAATCCTTCTTAACAGACGCGCCCATCTTAAAAGCGCTGGTCAACTTATCTACGGGAATCTTCATGGCAAACCCCTCCAGCGGTTACGCGGCGCCCGAACGATGCCGCCATATGGATTGTACGATACCCACCGTCAGCAACTGAATCATCATCGACGACGAACCAAAACTAATAAACGGCAGCGGAATACCGGTAATCGGCATCATGCCAATGCACATGCCGATGTTCTCGAAGGTTTGGAACGCCCACATGCCGACGATACCCACGCACGATAGGCGCAAAAACAGTGACTCGCACTTAAAGGCAACGCGGATCGTCGAGAAAATCAGCATCACGTAGAGGCACAGAAGCAAAAAGGAGCCGCAGAAGCCGAACGTCTCGGACAGGAAGGCGAAGACGAAGTCGGTGTGGAACTCGGGTAGAAAGCCGCCGGCCGACTGCGTTGCGTGGCCCAGGCCCTTACCAAAGAAGCCACCCGAGCCGACGGCGATGAGCGACTGCTGCAGGTTGTAGGCATCATCCGAATTGGCATTGTCGGGGTCGATGAAGACTGTCAGACGGTTCATCTGATACTGCTTGATAAGCACATCGTGGCCAAGGAGCGAATCAAAGACCGAGTCGAGCGCCAAGATGAGCGCAATCAAACCGACCAGCAGGGCCAAGGTCGACAGCACCCATTCGCGACGCGCACCGCTCATGCAGATGACGATGGCGCCCGACACCAGCACGACCAGACCCGAGCCCAGGTCGCCCATGGCGACGACGGCCAAAAACGGAATGGACAGCATGCCGCAGAGCTTAATGTAGTCGCGAACGGTATCGATACGCCCGTTGTACTGCGAGCCAAGCGTGGCCATAAAGAAGATGGTGATGAGCTTGGCGAGCTCAACGGGCTGGAAGGTCAGGCCGATACCGGGGATCTTGATCCAGCCCGTCATGCCCAGACCGCCCGTATAGGACAGGCCCGGAATCTTGGGCGAGAAGATCACAATAAGGTCAATGACGAGCAGCGCCGTCGAGAAATTGGAAATGCCACGCAGGTCGGTGCGCCAGACGAGCACCGCCAGCACCGCGCCAATGCCAATGCCCAGCAGGTGGCGCGAGAACGAGGCATCAGCCTTAAACTGCGAGGCCGACCAAATGATGATGGCGCCATAGGCAACGAGCGCGACGGTAGCCAGCAGCACACCGATATGCACCTTTTGGCGAAACGTGCTACGCGAGGCCGAAAGTTGCTTGTTGACGCGGTCCAGGCTGCTGCGAGAACCGGTTTTGGTTGAGCGGAACAGGTCCGCTGGCGAAAAGTCCATCGCAACCTCCTATCGAACCGAGGAATCGCCCGAGGCCGAAGAGGTATCGGGCTCGTCATAAATCACGCCGAGCACGTCACGCACGACATGCATCGCGGTATCTGAGCCGCCACCGCCTTGCTCCAAGATGGTGGCAATCACGTACTTAGGATCGTCAGCAGGGGCATAGGCGCAGAACCACGCGTATTCGTCCTCGCCGCTCTTCTCGCCCGTGCCCGACTTGCCGTATACCTGCGGCGTCAGGGTGCCAAAGTGAGCCGCCAGGGACGTCGATGCCGTGTAAATCACATCGTGCATGCCGTTGCGAACAAGAGCCAAATCCGAATCGCTGCTGATCTTGGCCTCCAGGCGCTTCTTCTTGCCCTTACCGTTGTACTTATAGGCATCGCCGTCGCCATCGCGCGACACGGCAGACAAAAACACGTGAGGCACGTACTGTTTGCCGCCGTTGGCAAGGCCCATGTAGGCGCAGGCCATCTGCAGCGGCGTCACCAAAATGTCGCCCTGCCCGATGGCGATGTTCGTCATATCGCCAGCGTTCCATTTGCGGTCTTCGGCAGAGGCATCGGTAAAGTACGACTCTTTCCACTCGGCATCGGGAATGCGGCCGGCACCCTCACTCGGAAGGTCGATACCACAGGTCTTGCCTAGGCCCCAGCGACGAAAGACCTCTTGCAGGCCCTCGGGGTGCTGGTCGTTGTAGAAAAACGCCTTGCCCATATCGTAGAACACGGGGTCGCAGGAATTGGCGATACCGGACTGCAGCGTCATCGTGCCGTGGCCGGAGTGCAGCCAGCAGTATTTTCCCCAAGATTTGCCCAAGCCGGTCCAATATCCCGTGCAGTTGGTCGTCTGACCCGAGGTATAGGTTCCAAACTCAAGGCCCGCCAAGGCCGAGAGCGGCTTAATGGTCGAAGCCGACATGTACTGGCCGCTAATAGCGCGGTTGAGCAGTGGGTGCGAACCCTCGTCGTCGTTGAGCTCGGTCCACACGTCGTTTGAGACGCCGCCGATAAAGACGGAAGGATCAAACTTGGGCTCACTTGCCATGCCCAGAATCTCGCCATTGTTGGGATCGAGGCACACCACGGCGCCGTTGCCGGCGTTGCTGTAGCCCGTGGTCTTGGCGAGTTCGATAGCGCTCGCAAGCGCCGTCTCGCAGGCTTGCTGAATCTTGAGGTCAAGCGTGAGCTTAATGTCGGAGCCGGCCTTGGCAGGCACGGCGCCGGCCTGTCCGGTCACGTTGCCCGAGGCATCGACCTTCACCGTCTGCTCGCCGCGAATACCCTGCAGCAAGTTCTCGTAGTAGCTCTCGACGCCCGCCTGGCCCACGATATCACCCGACTGGTACGTAATCTGACCGGCGGCGCTATCGTTATCGCCCGAAGCCTTCTTGTTCTGCGCCTCGAGCTGCTCGGAGGTAATGGTGCCGGTATAGCCCAAAATGTGACAGGCTGTCTCGCCGTACGGGTACTGGCGCTCGGTGCGCTCGGCAATCTTCACGCCCGGGAACTCGCCGGCATGCTCCTTGATATAGGCAACCGTGGAGCGGCGCACGTCCGTCGCGATGGTATGCAGGCTCTGAGCGCCCTCAGAATTGTCCTGGATATTGCGCAGCACCGCGACGTAGGGCATACCGAGCACGTTGGCAAGATGGCGCACCAGCACGGTGTCATCGGCCAGGTCGCGATAGGCGACAACGGCAAGTGAGGGACGGTTTTGCACAAGTGCCACGCCATTGCGATCAAGGATTCGCCCGCGCACAGCCGGCGTAGTGACGGTACGGGTCTGGTTGTTCTTGGCCTGCTTGTCGTAGTAGTCCGACGAGACCATCTGCATGCCCCACAGCTTGACGGCGAGCGCGGCGAACATCGCTCCCACGCCTGCGGTGAGGATGGAGAAGCGACCCTTGAAGGCGGTCGCGGCGGTATTGCCCTCGCCCTCGGTGGCGCGCGGGGCCGTTCCATGCTGCGTGTCGTAGGTAAAACGGGAATCGCCGCGGCGCATGATGACCAGCGCGACCACAATGGCCACGACGAGCACGATACCGGCGATGATAACCGTCATCTGGGAAGACATCTTTGAGCCTCCCCTATTTGAGTTTGCGGGTCTTGGGCTTAAAGCGCATGCCCGTCTGATGACCACCGCGTGCGGAGAATCCGTAACCGGACTGCGGCACGACACCGGACATCAAAAACGGAATGGCAACCAGACCCGTCAGGATCGAAGACGGCAAGGCGTGTCCAAAAACAGCCACCACAAAGCTCGTCTCCAGACCCATAAACAGCAAGATGATGCTGTAGACCACGTTGATGGCAAGCGCGAAGGCGCCCACGGTAATACCGCGCGCGCTCGGGGAGCCGCCCGTCTGACCGGCCGCGCTGTGCACCAGGGCAAAACTGCCCACCGTCAGCAGCAGCGACATAACGCCCACCGGCACGGCAGCAGAAAGATCATAGAAAAGGCCGCTGCAAAAACCGCAGACGACAGCCCGCGTGGGATCGCCCGAGAACACGCTCAGGCACACCAGGATAATCATAAAGTTGACGCGACCGCCTGCAATGGAGATCTGCGGCGCCAGGCCTGCCTGCAGCAGCACACACACAATGGCGGCGATTGCAAACGTGCGGGAGCTCGCCCCCTGCTCGTGTAGATCCATGGACATGCCCCCTATTCGCTCGAGCCGGAATCGGTCGTCTCGGACGTGTCGGAACTGTCATCCGAGCTCTCGTCCTTCATCTTGGTTGCAGCATCGCGCGACGTTCCCTGCGGTGTGCTGTTGGCCGTGCTCACGTCCTCATCCGAGGCCGACTGTTCGTCGGTCAGCGAGGTAATGACCAGCACTTCCTCGTTGTTCTCGGCCGTGGTCTGAGCGCGCACCACGATGGTGTAATACACATCGTTGGCCGACTTCTCCACCGAGGAAACGGTGCCGAGCGGCAGGCCCTTGGGGAACACGCCGCCAATGCCAGAGGTCACGATGATGTCGCCCACTTTGACGTCGGAGTCGACGCTCACGTACTCAAGGCGCAGGGTGCCATCGGGCTGGCCCTG
Source organism: uncultured Collinsella sp. (assembly GCA_958348565.1). GTDB lineage: Bacteria > Actinomycetota > Coriobacteriia > Coriobacteriales > Coriobacteriaceae > Collinsella. The sequence continues at coordinate 7,828 of CATVZP010000008.1, forward strand.
CAGCATACCCTGGGCGCGCGTGTCCTGCACCATAGCCGACACGCCCGAGTTCTCGTCGCCAATCAGGCGCACGGTAGAGGTCTTGGCCGATACCTCGATAATCTGGCCGATGACACCAGCAGAACTCGTCACGGGCATGTTGATGGTAAGGCCGTCGGCAGATCCCTTGTCGATGGTAACGGTCGAGGTCCAGGCATCACCCGACGCACCGACGATACGAGCAGCAGTCGACTTAAGGTTGTAGGTCGATTGCAGCCCGACCAGGCCCTCCAGGCGCTCGGCAGTCTTTTGAGCCTCGGAAAGCTCGGCGACCTTAGAGGTCAGCACCTCGTTTTGCTTCTTGAGGTCGTCGAGCGACTCCTGCGAAGCCGTGAGGTTGGAGAACACGTTGCCGATCGCGTTGAAGGGAGCCGCCACGGCCGAGCCCAAAAAGCGCACCGGCGAGGTAATCGTCGTCACACCCGAGCGCACAGCATGAATCGGCCCGGCCTCGCCCTCACGGATATAAAACGTGAGCAGCAACACCGAAATCAGGCTGAAAACAATCAACGGGCGCATACCCGTTGATTGTCGCTTGGTATTCAGATTTGGAGAGAAACCCGAAGATCGTGCCAAATGGAATCCACCTTTTGGAAATTAAGCATTGGTTTGGACGAAGCCACCGTCAAAGGCGTTGGCCTCGAGCACGCGGGCGCAGCCGTTTACGACGTTATCGAGCGCCGTGGGGCTGACGTTGACCGAAACGCCGGTCTCGTCGCGCAGACGCACGTCGAGGCCGCGCAGCAGCGCACCGCCGCCGGTCAGCAGAATACCGTAGTACATAAGGTCCGAGGCAAGATCGGGCGGCGTGGCATCCAGAGCGTCCTTAACGGCCTTGGCCATCTCGTCGAGCGGCTTGTTGAGCGCGCGACGAATCTCCTCACTCTCGATACGCACGGTCTTGGGCAGGCCCGTGATAACGTCGCGTCCGTTGACCTCGACGTCAAGCTCATCCTTGAGCGGCACGGCGGAGCCGACCTTGATCTTGATGTCCTCGGCCGTGCGCTCGCCGATAGCCAGGTTGTAGGCATCGCGAACATGGGTGAGGATAGCCTGGTCGAACTCGTCGCCGGCAATGCGGATGGACTGCGACACGACAATACCGCCCATAGCGATAACGGCGACCTCGGTGGTGCCGCCGCCGATATCGATGACCATGGAGCCCGTGGGCTCCTCGACGGGCAGGTCGGCGCCGATGGCAGCCGCCATGGGCTCCTCGATCAGATAGGCCTGGCGAGCGCCAGCCTGGATCGTGGCCTCAAAGACGGCGCGCTTCTCGACCGACGTGACGCCGGAGGGAACGCAGACGACGACGCGCGGACGCGGAGTCCACGGATAGCGCTTCTCGGAAGCCTTGTCGATAAAGTAGCGAAGCATGGCCTCGGTGACATCGAAGTCGGCGATGACGCCGTCCTTAAGGGGACGAACGGCCACGATGTTGCCGGGCGTACGGCCGAGCATACGCTTGGCCTCGATGCCGACTGCCAGGATGCGCTCGTCATTCTTGTCGATGGCGACAACGGAGGGCTCGCGGATGACGATGCCCTTGCCGCGCACGGAGACGAGCGTATTGGCGGTGCCGAGGTCGATGGCGAGATCGCCCGCATAGCTACCGAAGAACATATCCATCAAAGAAAACAACGCAACTCCTGATGTGTTGGATGATTGCTGGAAAACTACTAGCCCATCATACTAGCGCAAGCCCGGCACCTCACTTGCGGTGAAGCGCCGGGCAGAGCCAAATCTCATAAGGTCACTACTGGTTGTCAGCGGCCGAGAAATCGATATCGAAGGAGGAAACGGCCCAACCGATATGGTTGTCGGAGCGCACGAATTTAACGGTGTACTCCTGCTCGCCGCCCTTGGACAGCGAAGCCTTCACCTTGGCGGTGGTCTCGGTCATAGACTGATCCATACCCTCGATGGAGACGGTGGCGCCCTGCGGGATCGAGGAGATGATCATCGTCTTGGCGTCCTCGGACAGGCTCGAGGCCAGGCAGGACTCGGCCTTGGCGGTATCGCCGTCACCGGCAGCCTGGAACAGGTCGGTGATGACGGACTCCTGCGAGGGGTAGCCCATGCCGCGCGTATAAGCATAGCCAAGACCGCCGGCAGCGATCACGATGAGCAGAAGCAGCACCAGGAAGATCTTAAGACCCGTGTGGCGGTGGCGACGACGAACCTTGGCCTGTTTGCGGTCCTGCTGGACCATCTCGGACTCGGACAGCGTAAAGAAGCCGGTGTCAGAGGGGTCGGGCATAAACTGACCGGTCGCGCCCGTGGGATCGAGCGGGTCGACAGCCGGAGCGTCCATCGCGGGAGCCGGAGCCGTGGACATGGCCGTCTGGGCCGAAAGCGCGGCGAGCGAGTCGTGCACGCGGGCAAGCTCATCGGCCTGCTCGGGCGTGAGCTGGTAGATGCCGTCGGCAGTAGCGGCGTTAAAGGCATCGAGCGCATCGGAGGGACGGCCGGCGGCGGAAAGCGCTTGGCCCATGCCGGCGTTGAGGGCGCGCGTATCGTCGCGCGGGCCGGCAAAGTCGATAGCCGTGCGGTAGGTCTCAACGGCGTCCGCGGGGCGGCCGAGCTTGATAAAGCAGCGGCCCAGATCGCCGAGGGCGGCGGCAGGAGCCGGGTTGGCGCCGTCGATGGCAGCCTGACGGAAGGCAGTACCGGCGTTGGCAAAGTCGCCCGACTGGAACAGCGCGTTGCCCAGACCCAGGTAGGCCTTAAAAGGCGTGGCGTAGGAAGCGTCCTGGGTAGCTGCAGAGAACGCCTGGGCGGCCGTGGTGTAGTCGCCCACCGCGGCGAGTGCCTTGCCGCGGTTGGTAAGCAGGGCGCCGCGCTTGCCATAGGCGCCGTCGTTGAGGGCTGCGGCGTAGGCCTCGGCGGCCTCGGCGTACATGCCCAGATGCATCAGGGCGTTGCCGCGCAGGTGGTCGGCCTCACCCATGATCTCGTTGGGAGTCTTTGCCGCGCCAAGCATCTGGGCGGCAGCGGAAAAATCACCCGCGCGATAAGCGGCGCGGCCCTGTTGGATCAGCTGGCTATTCAAGGAAGTCCCCTTTACTCGTGAACGATCTCGACATGAACGATCTCGTCGCCGGCGCGCAGCTGCGAGATGACGTCGAGGCCCTCGACCGTGGTGCCAAAGACGGTATAGCCGGAGTCGAGGTTGTGCTGGGCACCCAGGCAGAAGTAGAACTGCGAGCCCGCGGAATCGGGATCCATGGAGCGAGCCATGGCAAGCGCGCCGTCAACATGGCTGTTGCGCGGATTGGTGGCAAACTCGCCCTTGATGCAGTAGCCGGGACCGCCGGTACCGGGCATGCCGTCGGGACCCTCAAGGCCGGCAGCGACGTCGGTGCCGGACATATCGCGGGTATTGGGGTCGCCGCCCTGAATCACAAAGCCGGGCACATAGCGATGGAACTTAAGGCCGTCATAGAAGCCCATCGTGGAAAGCTCGCAAAAGTTCGCCACATGGATGGGGGCGCCCTCACCGTCAAACTTGACCTTGATGGTGCCCTTCGACGTCTCGATCACCGCGCACTCGTCACCGACGAGCTGGTACTCGGGCGTATAGAGCTCTTTCTTAAAACCAAACATGTGGTTCCTTCCTCGTGCGTTTAAAGCATATTTGTACGAATTGTAGCAATAAGCACGGGCTTCCATCAATTGCGCACGCAGGTTATGCCGCCGGAGGGCAACAAATTACGAACGCTGCTGCGGCCTCCATGCGCTCACGTTGGCGTCGTACTGGTTAAGCGCGCTATTGCCGCCCTGTGCGATGGGCGCCAGGATCTCGCTCTGACGGGCGCTCAGCGACTCGCCGTCGGGAATGGACAGCGAGATATCCCAACTCTGGCAGATCACGTCGACGCGCTCGTACATCCACTGGGCAAGCTGCTTTAGATGATCGATGTCTTCCGCATAGACCGTGTCGTCCTGAACCTTGAGGTTGTTGAGCTCATCCTGGGTCTTTTTAATCTGATCGCGCAGAGCATAGGCGCTCTGCGACAGCTCCTGGCGGGTGGAGAGCGGTGTGCGCAGATAGCCGTTATTAAACGAATCGATGACCTCGCCGATCTGGTCATCGTCGCTGTACGACACGATGGTCTGGTACAGGCCGTCGAGCCTGGTGTAGAGCTGGTCGTCGGTTAAGACAGTCTCCTCCTGAACGACCTCGGACGCATCCTCTTGCTTGGGCTCTTTGTCGGTGGCCTCGCCCTTTTGGCGCGACGGGAAGGTGGTCTTGGCTGCCTGGCCAAACTGGTCGTAGAAGCCGGGCATGACGCCCATGGGGTCGGCAGTCACAAACCAATAGGCACCACCGCACACGGCGGCGAGCACCGCGATGACGATGAGCGGTTTGGGGATATGGCGCTTGTGCTTGTGATAGGCATCCTCGTCGGGGTGGACCTTGCGCTTGGGCTTTTGCTTTTTGGGCTGGGCATCATCGCGCAGGGACACCGGCGTGGGGATATCGACCTTGGGGATGCCAAAGTCCTTATCGAAGGCAGGCAACACGCAGGTCTCGTTGGGGTCGGCTGCGTCGGAGAGCACCGCGGCGGCAGATGCCGGCGCGTGGGGCACCTCGGTATCGATCTGCTCCTGCGTCAGGCGCGGAAAGCCGGCCGTACGCCCTGCGGCCAGGTCGGATGCGGCCGCGTCCTCGGAAAGGATGCCCGGCGCGGGGCGTCCACACTTGGGACAGGTGCGGTCATGCGGGGACAGACGAGCGCCGCAGCCGTCGCAGAACACGAACTCGGTATGCTCGGGGCCATCGCCCGGACCAACGTATGCGTTGCAATAGGGGCAGAACGAGGCGCCGTCCTCGATGGTCTTTAAGCAATGCGGGCAGATCACGGCATCCTCTTTCCGAAGCAATTCAAACAATTGAGGTTAGAGCATAACATCGACACGGCCCCACAAGCGCAAGGCACCAATTCAACATCGCAGGACATCCCCGAAAGCCGCGGACTACTTCTTTTTCTTGGGCATCGAGACTTTGATGCCCTGGGCCGATTTGGTCACGCGGGAGCGCTTGGCACCGGCACTCTTCTTTTTCTTGGGCTGGGTCTGGGCCACGCCCTCGAGTGCGTGTGCCTCGGCCTCGCGAGCAGTACGGCTCTCACGGCGCTGCGCCATATCGGCGGCAACGCGCTTGGCAAAACGCTCGGCGGTCGATCCCGTCGAGCTCACCTTGCCGCCGCCGCGGCCCAGGCGAACGCGCACGCCACGGCCAAAGCCGGTAGCCGCATGACGGCGACGGGGCTTAAGCGAGTCCATCATCGTGGCAAGCTTAAAGAACACCGCACAGGTAAAGACGATGATAACCGCCAAGATGACCATCTGGCCCATCGACAGGTTGGCGATGGACAGCAGCTCCGGGAACCCGATAACGCCCGTCAAAATACCGGCGACGACAAACACGAAAAGCACCACGCGCAAGGGCGTGAGCGGCTGCGAGATGCGCCAGATCAGGCTGACACTCGCCGCGCACGACGTGAGCAGGCACATGGTCGAAAGCGTAAGCTGGCTAAAGCCAAATACGCGCGCCACAAAGATATCGAGCGCCGCGGCCAAAATGACCGCAATCGACGCCGGCAGCGCACGCTTAAGCACGTTGGTCAAGAACGACCCCTTCACGCGGGCGTTGTTAGGCTCCAGGCCCAGCACAAAGCCCGGCGCGCCGATGCAGAAGAAGTTGATGAGCGTCATCTGAATGGGCTCGAAGGGATACGGCGGCAGCGCGATGCACAGCGCCGCCAGGCCCATCGAGAAAAGCGTCTTGGTCAGAAAGAGCGCGGCAGAGCGCTGCAGGTTATTGATGGAACGACGGCCCTCGGCCACCACAGCGGGCATCGAGGCAAAGTCGTTATCGACGAGCACGATCTCGGCCACATTGCGCGCGGCATCGGAGCCGGCGGCCATCGCCACGGAGCAGTCGGCCTCCTTGAGCGCCAGCACGTCGTTGACGCCGTCGCCCGTCATGGCCACGGTGTGCCCGCGGCGCTTGAGCGCCTGTACGAGCTCGCGCTTCTGTTGCGGCGTCACACGCCCAAAGACGTGATAGCGGTCCACCGCCGCATCAATCTTGGACGGCGTATCGAGCGTCGTAGCGTCGACGTAGGCATCGGCGCCCGGCACGCCCACCACGCGCGCGATCGACGACACCGTACGCGGGTCGTCGCCGCTGATCACGTTGAGGGTCACGCCCTGCTCGTTAAAGTAGCCGATAGTCTCGGCCGCCGAGGTGCGGATCTCATCGCGAATGGTCACAAAGCCCACGGGCTCGGCCTCGCCCACCATATCGCCGTCGGGCGTAAAGCCGTCCACACGGGCTACCACAAGCACGCGGCAAGTGTCGGCAAGCTCGGCCACACGATTCTCGACCTGCGCAAATGCGCGATCAGAGAGCACAAACTGCGCGGCACCCATCACATAGGAGCCCTGCGCAAACGACGCACCGCTCCACTTTTTGGACGACGAGAACGGAATGACCGACAGCGGCTCGGACACCTCGACCGGACGATCGGCGTAGTAGTTGAGCAGCGCCTGACAGGTCTCGTTGGCATCCGCCGAGGTCGCACGTGCCACGTTGGCAAGCGCAAAGTCGAGCACCGTGGTCTCGACAGGGACAGCTGCCTCGTCCGAGTCCGCGCCAAAGCCAACACCCTCAACAGGCAGCGGGTAGGTGCCCTCGACCTCCATACGGCCCGAGGTAATGGTGCCCGTCTTGTCCAGGCACAGCACGTCGACGCGCGCGAGCGTCTCGATGCAGTAAAGCTGCTGTGCCAGCACCTTGCGACGCGCCAGGCGCACCGTGGCAATCGCGAGCACCGACGAGGTCAGCAGCACCAGGCCCTGCGGAATCATGCCCAGCAGGGCACCCACCGTGGACAGCAGCGCCGAAGAAGGCACACGACCGGCCAGCAGCTCGGAGAAGCACCAGGAAAGCGCGCTATCGCCCGGGGTTCCCGCGGCATCCCACAGCTCGCTCACACTCGAGGAAAAGAGCGCCAGACCAATCGGAATCATGATAATGCTCGCGAACCGCACGATGGCGTTGAGTGCGTTCATGATCTCGGAATTGACCTTTTTGACGTACTTGGCCTCGTTGTTGATCTTTGCCACGTAGTTATCGGCGCCGACATGGATCACGCGGGCGCGTAGCAGGCCCGAGTCGATAAAACTGCCGCTCATGAGCTCGGAGCCTGGCTGTTTCTTGATGAGGTCGCTCTCGCCCGTTAGCAGGCTCTCGTTGACGAGCGCCTCGCCCGACACCACCACGGCGTCGGCGGGAATCTGGTCACCGCGCCCCAGGCGAATGATATCGTCGAGCACGATCTGGTCCAGGTCAAGCTCCACCTCGGCGCCGTCGCGCACCGCGATGGCCTTCTTAGAGGTGAGCAGCGTAAGCTTGTCGACCATCCGCTTAGAACGCATGGACTGAATGACGCCAATTGCCGTGTTCAAGAACACCACGAACAGGAACGTCAGGTTCTTAAACGAACCGGTCAGCAACACCAAAAACGCCAAGACCACGTTGATCAAGTTAAACAGCGTGCAGAGGTTCTCGATGATGAGCTCTTTGACCGACTTGGTCTTGAGCTCCATGTTGCGGTTGATCTTACCGGCGGCGATGCGCTCCTCGACCTCGGCGGTCGAGAGTCCGCGCTCGATATCCGTTGTTGCCATACCACGTCCCATCACGTCGCGTCGGTATAAGAAAACCGCCCGGACCATGCGAGGTTCGGACGGTCTTACGTTCGATGGTGCCCCATGTTGGATTCGAACCAACGGCCTTCTGCTCCGGAGGCAGACGCTCTAATCCCCTGAGCTAATAGGGCGAACGGTAGGCATTATACCCAAGTGCGCCACGGGCTAACAAAATAATAGAAAAAGCTTTGCAATTACGTGGGAGACGCGCCGCGACGGTGCGCTTTAGGCGGCAAAAGCGAGTCAGATAGTATAAACTCTCATGCACATATATAACGGCTCGCGATGCGGGCCGTTTTTGCAAGGGTTATCCATCGAGGTGAGAGGCACACCATGATTGCGATTTTAAAGCAGAGCGCCAGCGACGAGGCCGTAAGCCACATCGTCAGCTGGATCGAGAAAAAAGGACTCAAGACCGACGTCTCGCGCGGCGAGAACGAGACCATCATCGGCCTGGTGGGCGATACGACCAAGATCGACCCGTTCCTGCTCGAGTCCATGGACGTCGTCGAGCGCGTGCAGCGCGTCTCCGAGCCGTTCAAGCGCGCCAACCGCAAGTTCCACCCCGAGGACTCCGTCATCGACTGCGGCCACGGCGTCAAGATCGGCGGCGACCAGTTCCAGGTCATCGCCGGCCCGTGCTCCGTCGAGGGCGAGAACCTCATCCGCATCGCCCGCCGCGTGAAGGCCGCCGGCGCTACGATGCTGCGCGGTGGCGCCTACAAGCCCCGCACCTCCCCGTACGCCTACCAGGGCATGGGTCCCGCCGGCCTGGACCTGCTGTGCGAGGCATCCGCCGAGCTCGACATGCCGATCGTCACCGAGATCATGGACCCGCGCGACGTGCAGGTCTTCCTCGACAAGAAGATCGACGTCATGCAGATCGGCGCTCGCAACGCCCAGAACTTCCCCCTGCTCAAGGAAGTCGGCAAGACGCAGACCCCGATCCTGCTCAAGCGCGGCATGTCCGGCACCGTCGACGAGCTGCTCATGGCAGCCGAGTACATCATGAGCGAGGGCAACGACAACGTCATCCTGTGCGAGCGCGGCATTCGCACCTTCGAGACCCGCACCCGCAACACCTTCGACCTCAACGCCGTGCCGGTGCTGCACCACCTGTCGCACCTGCCCGTCGTCGCCGACCCCAGCCACGCCACCGGTTACACCCGCTATGTTGAGCCCATGGCGCTCGCCGCGACTGCCTGCGGCGCCAACGGTCTGGAGATCGAGGTCCACGACGACCCGAGCCACGCTTGGTCCGACGGCGCTCAGGCCCTCACCCCCGACCAGTTCGACGACACTATGCGCCGCATCCGCGCCATCCGCGAGGTCGTCTGCCAAGAGACCGTTCAGGAGTAGCCCATGGGTACGGTGAGAAACGCACGCGTTAACCAAGGTGGCCCCAAGTGCGCCGGCATCGTGGGCCTGGGCCTCATCGGCGGCAGCTTTGCCCGCGGCTATGCGCAGGCGGGCGTCCGCGTGCTGGCCTGGGACCCCGACGACGACGTCATGACGGCCGCCAGCATGGGCACCGTTGCCGGCGAGCTCAACGACGAGACGCTCGGCGAATGCGACATCATCGTCCTGGCATGCTACCCCGAGGCCTGCATCGAGTGGCTCGAGGCGCACGCCCAGGCACTCGCCGACGCCACCGACACCGAGGCCATCATGGGCCCCGTGGTGATCGATACCGTGGGCGTCAAGGGCATCGTGTGCGAGCGCGCCTTTGAGCTTGCCCGCGAGCACGGTTTTTACTTTGTAGGCGCGCACCCCATGGCGGGCACGCAGTTCTCGGGCTACGCGCATTCCCGCGCCGACCTGTTCCAGGGCGCACCGCTCGTGCTCGTACCGCCCGCAGTGGACGACGCGCTTAAGCTGGAGCTTTTGGGCCAGGTGCGCGAGATGGTACGCCCCTTAGGCTTTGGCAAGTTCAGCGTAACGAGCGCCGCCGAGCACGACCGCGTCATCGCCTTTACGAGCCAGCTCGCGCACGTCGTCTCCAACGCCTATGTTAAGAGCCCGACCGCTCAGGTCCATCACGGCTTTTCGGCCGGCAGCTACCGCGACCTCACCCGCGTGGCGCATCTCAATCCGCAGATGTGGTCCGAGCTCATGATCGACGACGCCGATGCGCTCGCCTTCGAGATTGACCATCTGATCGAATCGCTCGGCGCCTACAGTCGCGCCCTTAAGGACCGCGACCAGCGCTATCTGGAGAATCTCCTTGCCGAGGGCGACCGCATCAAGCGCGCGCTCGACGACGAGGCCTCCCACTAGACCACCCATCACGCCAGGTCGAAAGGACCTAAGCTTATGGCGATTACCATCGATATCGACACCGCACGCCCCTACCAGGTGCATGTGGGCACGTTTTTGCTGGAGCAGGCTGGCCCACTCGTACGCGCCACCGCCGGCGGCACCCGTGCCGTCATCGTGACGGACACCAATGTAGGCCCCCTCTACCAGATGCCCGTTAAGCAGAGCCTCGAATCCGCAGGCTACGAGGTGAGCATCTGCACCTTCGCGGCCGGCGAGGCCCATAAGCGTGCCGAGACCTACGTTGGCATTTTGGAGTTTGTGGCCGAGCACGAGCTTTCGCGCTCCGACGTGATCGTGGCGCTCGGCGGCGGCGTCGTGGGCGACGTGGCGGGCTTTGTGGCCGCCACCTACATGCGCGGCTGCAAGTTTGTGCAGATTCCCACAAGCCTGCTCGCCATGGTGGATTCGTCGGTCGGCGGCAAGACGGCCATCGACCTGGCAGCCGGCAAGAACCTGGCCGGCGCCTTTTGGCAGCCGAGCGTGGTCATCGCTGACGTGGGGTGCCTGGCAACCCTCACGACCGAGCAGTTCGCCGACGGCTGCGGCGAGGTCGTCAAGCACGCCGTGATCGCCGACCCCGAGCTCTTCGCCGAGCTGGAGAAGACCCCGCTCACGCTTGAGCTGCTGAACCACGACGTGGCCCGTGTGGCGCTCATCATCGCCCGCAATATCGACATTAAGCGCGCCGTAGTCGTTGCCGACGAGCGCGAAACCAATCAGCGCAAGCTCCTCAACTTTGGCCACAGCGCCGGGCACGCCGTCGAGGCCTGCGAGCACTTTGAGCTCGGCCACGGCAACTGCGTGTCGATCGGCATGGGCATCATCACGCGTGCCGCAGCCCTGCACGGGATTTGCGACGCCGGGCTGCCCGATCGCATTGAGGAGCTCTGCGCCCGCCACGGCCTCAAGACCCGCTGCGACCTAGATGCCGATGCCGTCTTTGCCGAGGCGCTCCACGACAAAAAGCGCGCGGGCGACACCATCGACCTGGTAATTCCGCACGGCATTGGCCGTTGCAGCATCGACCGCACGCCGCTTTCCACCTTCCACGATTTGATTGCCGAGGGCCTCGGCCAGAAGGGAGACGCATCCGCATGTTAGCCCGCATCACCCCGTCCCCGCTCAAGGGCACTGTTCCCGCCATCGCGTCCAAATCGATGGCGCATCGCCTCATCATCTGCGCCGCGCTTGCCAACGGCGAGACGCACGTTACCTGCAACACCACCTGCGCCGATATCGAGGCCACGGTGCGCTGCCTCACGGCGCTCGGCGCCCGCATCGAGACCGTCGAGGACGGCTTCCAGGTCCATCCAACCATGAAGAGCATTGAATTTGGCCTGCTCAAGGCCCTAGCCGGCGGTACGCTCGACTGCGGTGAGAGCGGCTCCACGCTGCGCTTTATGCTGCCTGTCGCCTGCGCGCTGGGCGCGGAGGCCACCTTCGTGGGCCAGGGCCGCCTGGGTGCCCGCCCGCTCTCCCCGCTCTCGGACGAGATTATCGCCGCCGGTTGCGAACTGCAGGGCCTGGGCGGTTTTCCGCTCAAGACGAGCGGCCGCATGCGCCCGGGCACCTTTGTACTTCCGGGCAACGTGAGCTCGCAGTATATCTCCGGCCTGCTGCTGGCAGCCCCGCTGCTGGCACAGCCTTCCTGCGTGCAGGTGACCGGCCTTATCGAGAGCCGCCCCTATATCAACCTGACGATCCAGGCCATGAAGGCCTTTGGTGTCGAGGTCAACGTCGAGCGTATTCCGGCCAAGGACGGCCAGCCCGAGGTCACGAACTTCCGCGTAAACAGCGGCTCGTATCGCACGCCCGGCAACGTAGCCGTCGAGGGCGACTGGTCCAACGCCGCCTTTTGGCTGTGCGCCGGCGCCATCGGCACCGACCCCATCACCGTCGAGGGCGTGTCACTGAGCTCCGCACAGGGCGACCGCAACGTGCTCGCTGCGCTTTCGCGCTTTGGCGCCCGCATCGTACGCTCCACGAACGCCGCCACCGTCCAGTCCGACAAGCTCGCCGGCTTTGAGATGAGCGCCCACGACATTCCGGACCTGGTGCCCGTCATCTCGGCCGTAGCATCGCTGGCTCAGGGCCGCACGTTCATCCGTGACTGCGCGCGCCTGCGCATCAAGGAATCTGACCGCCTGGTCACCACCACCCGCGAGCTCACCGCGCTGGGCGCGCAGGTGCGCATCGCCGGTGACGACCTCATCATCAAGGGCGTCGATGCCCTTACCGGTGGCGAGGTCGATTCGCACAACGATCACCGCATCGCCATGATGGCCGCCATCGCCGCAAGTCGCGCCACCGGCGAGGTCGTGATCCACGGGGCCGAGGCCGTCAACAAGTCCTATCCCGATTTCTTCGACCACTACCGCCTGCTGGGCGGCAAGGTCACGCTCGAGGAGGAATAGCATGTCCTCGACCTTTGGCAACGTCTTGCACGTAAGCATCTTCGGCCAGTCGCACTCCCCCGCCATCGGCTGCTCGCTCGATGGCATTCCGGCAGGTATCGCCGTTGACCTGGAGCAGCTGCAGGCCTTTTTGGACCGTCGCGCCCCCGGCCGTGACGAGACCGCGACCAAGCGCCGTGAGGCCGACGCCGCCCACATTATCGCCGGCATAGTTGATGGACACACCACGGGCGCGCCTATCGCCGCGATCATCGAGAACACCAACACGCGCTCCAAGGACTACTCCGAGCTGCGCCGCAAGCCCCGCCCGGGCCATGCGGATTTCCCGGCACGCGTGAAGTACCACAACATGCACGACGTCGCCGGCGGCGGACACTTCTCCGGTCGCCTGACGGCGCCCTTATGCATCGCCGGCGGCATCGCGCTGCAGGCGCTCGAGGCCCGCGGCATTAACGTGATGGCGCACGTGGCGCAGATCGGTGGCATCTCCGATCTGCCCATGGACGACATGGTCTATCGCGAAGCCGACCGCAAGGCGATCCTTTCGAACGACCTGCCGTGCATTGACGCCGCGGCTGGCGGTCGTATGCGCGAGGAGATTCTGGCCGCGCGCGACGAGCTCGACAGCATCGGCGGCATCGTGGAGTGCGGTATCTACGGCCTGCCCGCGGGCATCGGCGACCCCATGTTCGACGGCATCGAGAACCGCATCGCGCAGATTGCGTTTGGGATTCCCGCCGTGAAGGGCGTGGAGTTTGGCATGGGCTTTGCCGTCGCCGCCATGCGCGGCAGCGAGAACAACGATCCGTATCGCATCGATGCCGAGACCGGCAAGATCGAGGTCGAGTCCAATAATGCCGGCGGCATCCTGGGCGGCATTTCAACCGGCGCACCCGTCATGTGGCGTATGGCCGTAAAGCCCACCCCCTCCATTGGCCGCGAGCAGCAGACGGTGGACATGGACGCCATGGAAAATGCCGAGCTCTCGGTCCACGGCCGCCACGACCCCTGCATCGTCCCGCGCGCCGTCCCCGTAGCCGAAGCAGCCGCAGCGCTGGCCATCTGGGACGCCCTCCTAGAAGACGCCGCCCAGCTTTAGTCAACCCACCCCAAGGGTAGTTAATTTGGGACGGGGCTATTTTAGCTACCCCCATATGCCAGTTGATATTTGCCCCAGCACCCATCGATTCGCCGACAGTCAAAGGGTAGCTAAAATAGCCCCGTCCCAAATTAACTACCCCAGGCAACCATTCACGAAAGGGGTCCCTATGGACCTTGCCGACATTCGCCAGGCCATCGATGGCATCGACACTACCCTGCTCAACAGTTTTGTCGAACGCATGGACATTGCCACCGAGGTCGCCAAATCAAAAATCGAGATGGGCAAGGCCGTCTTCGACCCCGCCCGCGAGCGCTCCAAGCTCAACAACCTTGCCGGCCGCGCGCCCGAGCGCTACGAGGCGCAGACCATCACGCTGTTCCGCCTCCTCATGAGCATGAGCAAGGCCGAGCAGCAGCGCTACATCAATGAGCTCAAGGGCTTCACGGTCTCGCAAAAGGCCCACGCCACTGCCGAGGCCTTCAACGCGCCCTTCCCCCAGACCGCCAGCGTCGCCTGCCAGGGTGTTGAGGGCGCCTACAGCCAAATCGCCGCGTGCAAGCTCTTTGCCGTGCCCGATATCGCGTTCTTCGAGACCTTCGAAGGTGTCATGCGCGCTGTGCGCGACGGATTCTGCGAGTTTGGCGTACTGCCCATCGAAAACTCTACCGCGGGCTCGGTCAACGCGGTCTACGACCTGCTTGCGCAGTTCGACTTCCACATTGTGCGCTCGCTGCGCCTCAAGATTGACCACAACCTGCTCGTCAAGCCCGGCACCAAACTGCAGGATGTTCGTGAGGTCTACAGTCATGGCCAGGCCATCGCGCAATGCGCGGGCTTTATCGAAGCGCACGATCTGCACGCCACCAAGTATCCCAACACGGCTATGTCGGCCGAGATGGTCGCCAACTCCGAGCGCACCGATGTCGCCGCCATCGCCTCGCGCAGTTGCGCGGCGCTCTACGGCCTGGAGGTGCTGGAGTCCAACATTCAGGACTCGGACAACAACTACACGCGCTTCGTCGTCATCAGCCGCGAGCCGCGTGTCTACCCCGGCGCCAACCGTACCTCGCTCATGATCACCACGGCCAACGAACCGGGCGCCCTCTATCGCGTGCTCGAACGCTTCTATGCGCTCAACATCAACCTTATCAAGCTCGAGAGCCGTCCCATCCCCGGGCGCGACTTTGAGTTTATGTTCTACTTTGACCTGGACTGTCCCTTTGGCAGCAAGGCGCTCGACGACCTACTCGATTCCATCGATGACGTGTGCGAGAGCTTCACCTACTTTGGCAGCTACACGGAGGTGCTCTAGATGACTGACGTCGCCACGACCCGTCCCTACGGCGTGCTGGGCCGTGTGCTGGGCCACAGCTACACCCCGACCATCTACAAGGAGCTCGCGGGGCTTGAGTACGTGCGTTTTGAGCGCGAGCCCGAAGACCTCGCGGCCTTTATGACCGGCGATGAGTGGGAGGGCACCAACGTGACCATCCCCTATAAGCGCGCCGTCATGGACTACCTGGACGAGCTGAGCCCGCTCGCCGAACGCATGGGCAACGTCAACACCATCACGCGTCTGCCCGATGGCCGTCTGCGCGGCGACAACACCGACTACTTCGGTTTCCAGTGCCTGGTCGAGGAGCTGGGTGTGGAGATTGCCGGCAAGAAGGTCCTCGTGCTCGGAGCCACCGGCGGCGCCGGCACCACGGCAAGTATGGTGCTGGGCGACCTGGGCGCGATCGTAGTGCCCGTCGGCCGCACAAGCGAGGTCAACTACGACAACATCGCACAGCAGTCCGACGCCGCGTTGCTCGTCAACTGCACGCCTGCCGGCATGTTCCCCCACTGTCCCGACGCGCCTTGCACGCTCGAGGGCCTCGACGCGCTCGAGGGCGTCATCGACATCGTCTACAACCCCGCCCGCACGGGACTCATGCTCGAGGCCGAGCGTCGCGGCATCCCCTGCATCGGCGGTTTGCTCATGCTTGTGGCCCAGGCGGCGCAAGCCGTCGAGCGCTATACCGGCCAGGTCACCCCGCGCGAGCGCATCCTGGACATAACGGAGCGTCTATCTCACCGCGAGCAAAACATCGCACTGATCGGCATGCCGGGCTCGGGCAAAACCCGCGTGGGTGAGCAGATCGCCCTGCTCACCTGCCGCGAGCACATCGACCTGGACCGCGCCCTCGAGGAGCGTCTGGGCATGCCTTGCGCCGACTATATCGTCGAGCGCGGCGAGCCGGCCTTCCGCGAGCAGGAGACGGCGGCCCTGGCCGACATCTCCAAGCGCAGCGGCCTGGTGCTTTCCACCGGCGGCGGCGTCGTCACGCGAGACGAGAACTACCCGCTGCTGCACCAGAACAGTCAGATTGTGATGCTCAACCGTAAGCTCGATGAGCTCGCCCACAAGGGTCGTCCCATCACCGCCCGCGACGGTATCGACAAACTGGCCGAGCAGCGCATGCCGCGCTACCGCGCCTGGGCCGACCACATCATCGACTCGCGCGACTGCGCAGCCAACACTGCCCGCGCCCTCCTCGACACCCTCTAAACCACCACAAAGGGGACAGGCACCTTTGTGGTGGTTTTACACTCCGCTGCACCGCTGCACCGCCCGCCCAACCAAAAAGGAAGCAACCATGAAAGCTCTCGTCCTCAACGGCCCTAACCTCAACATGCTCGGCATTCGCGAGCCGGGCATCTACGGCAGCGACAACTACGACCGCTTGATCCAGATCTGCAAGGAGGCCGGCGCCGCACAGGGCTTCGACGAGGTCGAGGTCTTCCAGTCCAACCACGAGGGCAGCATCGTCGACAAGATCCAGGAGGCATACGGCAAGGTCGACGGCATCGTCATCAACCCTGCGGCTTACACGCACACGAGCGTCGCGATCCTGGACGCCCTCAAGGCCGTCGCCATTCCCGCCGTTGAGGTCCACATCAGTGCCGTCGAGACGCGCGAGGACTTCCGCCAGGTAAGCTACGCCCGCCTGGCCTGCTTTGCCACCATCACCGGCGAAGGCCTCCTGGGCTACGCCCATGCGTTGAAGCTGCTGAAAGAGCATCTGCTAAACTAATCCATGGGACAAAATAATCAGGTTTGTTTGTCCCAAAACTTAAGTAACTGTTCGATAGACATACAAAGGAGCATATCCATGTCCCAGTACGATTACCTCGTCGTCGGTGCCGGCCTTTCGGGCGCCGTCTTTGCCAACGCCGCCAAGCGCGCCGGCAAGTCGGTCCTGGTCATCGACCGCCGCGACCACATCGCCGGCAACATCTACACCGAGGACGTCGAGGGCATCCAGGTCCACCGCTACGGCGCTCACATCTTCCACACCTCCATGAAGGACGTCTGGGACTACGTCAACCGCTTCGCCGAGTTCAACAACTACGTCAACTCGCCGGTCGCCAACTTCCACGGCAACATGTACAACATGCCCTTCAACATGAACACCTTCGCCAAGATGTGGCCGGGCGTCGTCACGCCGGCCGACGCCAAGGCCAAGATCGCCGAGCAGGTGGCCGCCGAGAACATCGGCGAGCCGTCCAACCTCGAGGAGCAGGCGCTGTCCCTCGTGGGTCGCGACATCTTCGAGACGCTCGTGAAGGGCTACACCGAGAAGCAGTGGGGCCGCGATTGCAAGGACCTTCCCGCGAGCATCATCAAGCGCCTCCCCTGCCGCTTCACCTACGACAACAACTACTTCAACGACCGCTACCAGGGCATCCCCATGGGCGGCTACACCAAGATGGTCGCCAACATGCTCGAGGGCGTCGAGGTGCGTTGCGGCGTGGAGTACAAAGAACTGATCGCCGCCGAGCCCGATATCGCCGCCAAGACGATCTACTGCGGCCCCATCGACGCGTTCTACGACTTCAAGCTGGGCACGCTGGAGTACCGCAGCCTGCGCTTTGAGACCGAGACGCTCGACGAGCAGGACCACCAGGGCGTGGCCGTGGTCAACTACACCGAGCGCGAGATCCCCTACACGCGCATCATCGAGCACAAGCACTTCGAATTCGGCACGCAGGACAAGACCGTCATCACGCGCGAGTATCCGGCCGACTGGAAGCCCGGCGACGAGCCCTACTACCCCATCAACGACGCCAAGAACGAGGCCCTCTACAAGCAGTACGAGGAACTGGCGGCGCAGGAGGGCGACGTGATCTTCGCCGGTCGCCTGGGCGGCTACAAGTACTACGACATGGACAAAGCCATCGCCGCAGCCTTCGAACTCGTCCGCAACGAGCTGGGCGTGGAGCCCACGGAGGCGTAAGAGTCCAAAACGGGCCTCTGCGCGAGCCGAAACGGCACAAGCAGGCAAGCCAACGCCGGCAGGAGCAATTTCGCCCCTGCCGGCGTTTTAGTATGGAGACGGAATTAGCTGTTTTGTCCATTATCTAGCCGAGGATACTGGGAGACACAGTCTGCCACAGAGGCAAAAACCGGAAGTGAGGGGAAAAATCAAAAACGGCCGACCAAACCCCGGTTTTACGCTTCCTCGACCTGCGGTTTTGTTGCAAAAAATCTAGTTGTGCTCGGCAAGTTTCGATTTTTCCCCGCACTTCCGAAAACGACAATAAGAAAACCCACTGTCATTAAGCGAAAACGCGACAAATACCCTTTGGAAAGCAGTCCCTAAAACGCGAAAACCGCCTTTCGGCGGTTCCCACGGACCAAGCCGGACGTACCGTCGCAAGGCCTCATCAAAGATGGACTATAAAGAGAAGCCCTGCCCCGATCAATCCTAAACCGAGAAAACCGTTGCGAATTAAGACCAAGCAACCACGCGTCAGTAAAGTTACATGCGAGCAGAAAAACACCCGCCATTTCGTCTTTTCTCAATTGAGATGCAAGTTTTGACGCGCCGATTCTTACATCCAAACAAAAAAGAGGGCCGACGCATCAACCCTCTTCAGGTGTCGCCCGAAGGCTTCCACCGCAATTGGCTTTAATTTAGCCGATATCCCTTGTTTGTCTACGGGTTCGATCGCGTATATGCCAAAGAATCAAAGAGCAACGCGGGGCCCCGACGCTTGAATCTCGCCGGAGACCCCCATAAAATGTTTGATGTTGGCCCGCTAAGTCAACATCACGCTAGGCTTTAGTTGCCGCTAAAGCCTAGCGAATCTTCAGCTTTGTGGCCTTCGTGGTCGTTCCGACCTTCCTGATCGCACCCGTTGAGCTAATTCGGTACTTCGGAATCTTTACGCGAATTGTCTTCGAAGCCATATATATCACCTCCCTGCTGTTACATCACGCCTTGCTCGCAGACTAACGATGCTTTGCAATCTGGTGCTTGACCAGAGTCTTCGCAGCCGCGGACTTCGCGGCTTTACTCGTCGAGGAGCTCGCGAGCGTCTTGGCAGCAGCGCCAACCTTGCCTCCATGATGGGTAGCCATATTCTCACCTCCAATCTCGTAGAGTTTGAATCTTGACAGCCCAATCATAACATACTTCATTGCATCACTGTTCAACTAAGTCTTGCTATGTCTCAGACTGTCTCATATAATAACAGCAAGGAGAGGAGCACACATGAAGAGATCAGACATCATCGACTTAATCCGAGCGCATTCGGAACACGACGATATCGCCTTCAACAACGCAGCCACTATTATCGCGAAAGATTTTGAGACGTCTGGACAGCCCGAGCTTGCAAGTTACATCATGGCCCTCATTGCCAGAACGCGCACATTTGTACCGCAAGAAGTCACTGAACAGAAATACGACTTCCTGGAAAAGGTAATCAGCAACAATACCTCGCTACCCCTTCCTCAGGCCATCGCTAACGATATCCAGGGGCTTCTCAATGCTCTATCTAAAGATGTGGACATTAACACTGTCCTCTTTTACGGCGCATCGGGAACCGGCAAAACCGAAGCTACAAAACAGATAGCCAGAATACTTGGCTACCAGCTATATGCCGTCGATTTCAACCAAATCATCGATAGCAAGCTCGGAGAAACGGCCAAAAATATCGCGAAGGTCTTCCAAGAAATCCACGATATCGGCGACGGCGCTATTGTCTTGTTCGACGAAATCGATGCTATAGCCCTAGACAGAATTAATCAAAACGACGTCCGTGAGATGGGACGAGCCACAAGTGCGCTCCTAAAAGAGTTCGACAAGCTGAACACGCGATCCGCCATCATCGCAACAACGAACCTGTACGACAAACTTGACCCAGCGCTCGCCAGGCGCTTCGATGTGCAGATCGACTTTAATAGATACACCCATGACGATCTCGTTGATATCGGCGAATCAATCGCAAAGAATCTGACCAAAAACAATCAGACAATCAAAAACGACTCTCGGACCCTAAAAAAGGTGCTGCAGAGTTGCCCGGATCTGCCCTGGCCCGGCACGCTCAAAAACCTCATTAAGACCTCCGTCGCGTTTAGTGACCCACTTAGCCCAAACGACTATCTCCGCAAGCTGTATCAACGTCTCCATGGATATGAACCCGATTCACTAGAGCTGCTTAAATCTCAAGGTTTCACTTTAAGAGAAATGGAAGTTTTGACAGGCATATCACGTAGCACCATTGCACGAACCCTAAAGGAGTAGCTCATGAACAGCCTAATCAGGCTCACCGGCGATTTTCATACGGCAAAAGGCTCGCGACCGGGCCCCGCAACGCTCCCCGCTAAAGGCACGGTTACGGCAGAGAAGATTTCACGCATCCGCAAGAGTCTCGAAACCGTTCTGAGCAAATGGCCCAAAGATGCCATAATCGAAGATATCTTAGTCTCCGTTGAATACCGCCAGATTGTTGCCAAGAGCAATCGAATAAGAGAGATGCTGAATGGCGGAAAAGACCAAGAACCGGAATTGTCCATCCGAGGTGCCCGCTACCTCGATTTTTATGGGAACAACCCAAGGCACCTGATGACCCATTACGTGCCCGAGAAAACTATCCAGTCTACTATTGATAAGCTGCATGAGTGCGAGCGAATAGTATTCGATCATTTTAATGGACTGATGAACGCAGACAAGATGATCGATCTAGTTAAAAACGACGATCTCAAGCAAAAATGGAATCCTGCCATTTCAAACACGCTCACCCGATCGGGCTTTGCGCAACTCATACGCGATTCCTATTACGTCAATGAATTTAGAATGGGCACGCCACCGGCGGCTACCGACGAGAACGCAATCGTTACGCTGTTTGAAACGGAGAGGAACCCACAGGATCTATTTGAGGAGCTGAACATTGATGTACCTGCTGCGAACATCTTAGAGAACAGTGTGCTCCTGACCGAGGCAGAATATCGCACGTTGCTCGAGCGCGCCCCCTACCTTATAGCCATGTCAGTAATTGATCTGTCCAGCTACGCTCCCATGAATGACGAAGACTCGGCCTCCCCCGCTATCAGCAGCCTCCCTGAATATCCCGCTGACGAGCCCATTATCGGCGTAATCGACACTCCATTTGAGGAAAAATACCCACCGTACTTCAGCAACTGGGTGGACTACAGAAGCTGCTTGCCCGATGGTATCAACCCCACTGCAGACGATTATCGACATGGCACCTGCGTTAGCTCCCTAATCGTTGACGTCCAAGCACAAAACCCATCCCTAGACGACCATTGTGGCCACTTTAGGGTTCGCCATTTTGGAGTTGCGACCGCAGGCAAGTTCAGCTCGTTTGCGGTAATGAAACACATTGAGCGCATCGTTGCCGAAAACCAAGACATTAAAGTTTGGAACATCTCTCTGGGATCAATGGAGGAGGTGTCTAGAAACTCCATCTCGCCCGAAGCGGCCCTGCTAGACAAACTGCAGCAAAAATACGACGTTCTCTTCGTTGTTGCTGGCACCAACCAGGATGGAGGTAAGCCCGCCTATCTCGGTTCCCCAGCAGACTCTATTAATGCCCTCGTTGTCAACGCCGTCAATCGAAACAACGAGCCAGCGTCCTACACAAGAAGAGGTCCAGTCTTGAGCTTTCACCACAAACCAGATCTGGCGTATTACGGAGGAGAAAAGAACGATCCAATCACTGCCTGCTGCGGAACCGGGGCCTATCCGGCTGTCGGCACCTCTTATGCAGCTCCGTTAATTGCAAGAAAAGCTGCCTATCTCATTTATAAAATGCACCTGAGCTGTGAACTTACCAAAGCGCTGCTAATCGATGCGGCGTGTGCATGGACAACCCCCGAAGATATTGATCGACTCGGCTACGGCATCGTTCCCGTTCAGATTGAAAAGATCCTCGAAACCAGCAACGACGAAATTCGATTCATGCTCAGCGGCGTGGCTACCGAACGCGAGAATTACAACTTCAACTTTCCTATTCCCGTCTCAGGCGCATCTTACCCGTCCGTAGCGAGGGCGACTCTGTGCTACTTCCCTAAATGCAACAGAAACCAGGGTGTCGACTATACGGATACCGAGCTCGACTTACATTTTGGACGTATCGCAAACGATGGCCGGATCAAGTCGTTACAGCCCAACAACCAAGGCGAGGAAGACTGTACAACCGATGAAGAGAAGGCTCGAAAAAAGCTGCGCAAGTGGGATAACGTCAAGCACATAGCGGAACCGCTAACCAGCCGCAGTAAGCCCAAAAAGGTGTATGCCAACCCAATGTGGGGCATGATGATTCGCAAGTCTTCGAGATATCAAAATGGCTCCCATGATTCGCAACGTTTTGGCGTAGTGGTCACCATCCACAATCTAAAAGGCGAGAACCGAATTGATACATTCATGCGACAGTGTTCCGCCATTGGCTGGATAGTCGAACGGGTCGAAATTAATAACGAGCTCAAGATTTACGAGCACAGCCAGGTTGAAGTGGAGTTTGAGTAACTGTTTGGGACAGCAACGGCAAGCAACGCGGAAACGTCGGCGTCCGACAGCCATCTGCGACGTTAAATCGTCCATATTGGCAGAAACGCTATGGACTGATAGCACATCACAAAAGAAAGGTCGTACTGGATGAATTCGCTAAAACAATTACGCACGCGACATTTTTTATATTTATAAAAATGAGTCAGATATAATAGGCTTAGAAAGGAAACGTTTGGAAGAGACTCACTTTGAAATCAAGATACCCTGCGACAACGACGGTTATGTCCTGCTAAGGTGCCCCCATTGCGGAGAATTGTTTAAGCTCACCGCTGAAGATATAGAGTCTGACGAAATCTTTGACATATATTGCCCCTCCTGCGGTCTGACAGCCGACAACTTCCTCACACAAGATGTCATTAGCCTCGCGCTCGCTAAAACAGGCAACTTCGCGATGGACGCAATCGACCAGCAACTTCAGGCTTTCGCGAAAATGAACAGTAATAGCCTTGTTCATTTCGAGGTCAATGCCGATCGCGAAAGGGAGCCGGAGCCACCGATAAGAGCAGCGATTGAGGCTTTGCAAATCACAATGTGTCGTGACTGTGGTCGGAAAGCCAAAATCTCACCCACGCTTATCATGTCAGCTCACACGTGTCCACTTTGCGGAATAGGACAGTTCAATGAACACTAGCAAGACAACACTGAAGAAGCTTCTCTACGAACACAATATCGAGGCAAACGCTCTCCTCAGGGCAAAGTACAGGGACCTCGAAACAGCTATCACAAAATACCTGAACTTCATAGAGAACACGCCTGCAATCCAGAGCTTCCTGGAAGAAGTGTTGGATAAGCATATGCCAGAAAATTTCAACACATCTGAAAAAATCAAAGAGGTTGGCACCGGCCACGCAACTTTTGGCCCATTCCCTCCTGATTACAAAGGTGAGTCAGCAGTTGCTTACTCTATTCTAAAAACCCTGATCAACGAGCATGCGTGTTACAGTGGCTGCATGCTCTACGCCTATGCTGGAGGCTCAAAGAAGCTAAACGACAAGGCGGAGGCATTTCTCGAAGATGTAGCAGGACGCTTGATCTCTGGAATTAACCGAACACTCACGTTGAAAGGAATCGAAATGGGTCTCGATAGCAACGCGTCGCAGTTCAATTATTTTGGAAACCAGGGCGGTGCCATAGCCTCTATGGCAACTGACAGTGCATTAATCACGGTTGACCAGACAAACCGCACAATGACCGAAGAACTTGATACGATTCTGAAAAACTTGAAAGAGTCGGCGGGCGACCTCGACGCTGACAGACAACAAGCCGCTTTAGAAGCCGTCGATGCCATAAGTGATGTACTCACCGAAAACGAGCCAAAGCCCTCCATTGTCAAAACAATCATGAACAGTCTCAGGAGCTTTAACGATTGCGCTTCCTTCGCAACAAACGTCATGGCCCTCACAACATTCGTGTTGACATACTTCCCGGGTCTGCTGAGCTAATCTACAAAGCCGATGAGTATCTGCGCGCTTGAGCACCGCTGATATCGCGCTTGGGCACCGGGGCCGGCACTGGCTCCGGCGCTCTTTTGTTGCTAGCGGTCCGACCCGTGGCGCTGCCGCATGTTAGCCTCTCCCATGTCGACCCAGATCGCGTTATGCGCGATCCTGTCCATGGTGGCGTCCGCATGGACGCCACCGCTAAGCCTCGGGTGCCAGTCCTTCTTCTTGAACTAAGCGTAGAAGACAGTCGATACCGTGCCTCAACTAAATCAGCTACAGCAGCATCAACCTGAACTCGGTATCAGATTTGCCGAGCAGCCATTCGTCGACCACGAGTAGTTCGAACGCCCCGTACTTGCGGGTGAGCTTGCGCTCGCCGTCCGGGCGCTCACGGCACTCAAGCAAGGAATCCTCGAAGTCGGGCAGTCGGATGTAATAAGACTACGCCCTCCCAGCACAGGCAGAGCTGAACGCTGGGCTTAGAGACGGAGTGGAGCGGACGCGATCACACTCAGCGACAACACGGTTAGCCGCTTCAGCCTAAGAATCTTCCCTTGCTATAATCCGTAGCCTGAAAATCAATCTGCCAAATTAAGATTCAAGAACGAAGCGCTCCGAAGGGCCCAGCGCGACGCAGTCATTTTTAAGGTGTTTCCGCAGTGCCGCAAGAAGCATGGCTTAGGACCGCCCATACAAGAATCTCCTGGAGCCAGCCAGAAGCTCATCTGAAACGGATTCGATGATTTTGTCCGCTGCAGACCGGCTAAAGCCCCTTTCCTTCGATGCCATATCAGCAATCCTGCAGAACGCAAACGCATTGAACGCAATAAACTCCGGAAGTGCATCCGAAAAGCGTCCGTTGAAGTACGAGATACATTCTTTAGCCATTTCGCCCATGACGAGATCGGCAAGAGCACCACGCTTACGAACAAGTATCCAGCCAGAGCGGGCGTGGGCCCTCCGTCTATAACAACAGGCCCCTTGGCGATGCCGACCTTGGCTCCATAGAGAGTCAGTGTTCTGGACGATGCCGAACGCGCGTCAATCCGGCACGCGGGATCGAGGAGACGCTCTTATATTTGCACTAAGGACCTGGGCACAGACCGAGGCTCGGAACGTATCAACCAACGAGAGGACTCGCCATGCCGAACGACGACATCGTCTACCTACTGAAGTTCGCGTCCAAAGAGGCATACATCAACGACCTGATGGACGGGCGCCTCTATATGAACGCAGCCGGCTTCTACCATGGACTACCCGGAGAGCAGGGCGATCCACTAGAAGCGTCTCTGGCGTACGGCATGGGCATCTACGCCCATTGGCTCTTGCCGATCTACTGCATGTTCACGGTGCGGGAAAGCGACATTGTTGACAACACTGTCGTGATTACCAGGCGAATGATCGATGAGTTCAGATGCGCCGAGGGCTGGATCGGCATCGTGCGGTACGGCTGCTTTGAGCGACTTCTAAATCGAAAGATTGATTCCGGAAATGGCATCTCCCTGCACAGCCCTGTCTTTTACGGCGCTCCTGCTCCAAGCGTGACAGACGAGGCATTCCAAGGCATCCCGTACAACCTCGTCATCAAAGCCCCCAAATACGCGTACCCACGCGAGTATCGAATCATCGGGTCGCAACCGGTCGATTGGCGCCTTAAGTCCGACGAGAACAACCCTGGTCGCAAAACCGAAGAGTATGGTCATGCAGAGCTGGACTTAGGCAGCGGCCTTGCGATCTTTTCTTGGAAGGTTCCCGCATCGAGTCTTGCGGAGGCGAAAGACGGCCTCGTGTTGAAGCTGCCATTAACCGCATAACAAGCCGACGAGCGAGCAATCGACCATTCAATAATACCGAGCATGGATTCCCATTCAATGCAGTTGTAACTAACGGAATCCAGGCACGGCGCGGTCTCCATCGACTCCTGAAAGCAACTCAAGTTCAAGCGAGCAAACATTCACGCCACATAGACACGCCAACTCAAAACCGTTGAGACACGGCTTAATCGAGCCCGACGAGCATGGAGCGGTTTCGCCAATTGCCGGTAATCAATTACGCTCAATCATTCACCCGAATCGAACTCACGCCTTGTTCGCAATCATCACGAGCATCCCTCTCGCCTGATAAAGGCAGCTGCAGCGGCTTATCAACGTGAAAGCCCGGAGAAACACAGAGAGATGTACCGACAACGTAGGTCGGCTCGCTCGAGCCGATTTCGATCCCTCGACTCGAAAACGCCAATCGCTGAGGGGCCGGCAAATAGCGAGGAGCCTCCTCCGCATTATGCTCGTACTCATATCGATATAAGCAGGAAATGAGGATGAAGAGCCCAGAAAGCGCCTGAAGTACGTTCCAGAGATTGGCTTCGGCGTAGCTATCTAAACGATGGTGTTTGACATTGTTATAAGAAACCCACCATTCAGGATTCATGGCGGATTCGGTCTCATCATCTGCCCACCAAGATGACCAGGGATTGACCACGATCCCGCTGGTGCCAATAGCAACCCAGCTAAAGCGAAACTGTTGCGAGAAGCGAGCGTGAACCATCTTACGTGCCCCAGAGATGTTGTTAACTGTTCCCCAATCAGCACTCTCATAACGCCTAACAAGGTGGTTAAGATCTTTAAAGGCGACATCGATCTCGGAACAAATCGAAAGATAGACTTTGACGAGCTCGGCCCCATATGCGCCATAGTTCGCTTCGGTAGGCTCGATGTAATGCAATATCCGAATGACATCTTCCTCGAGCAAAATAAAGTAATCCCAGTGTATTTGACTCATAGAAAGCGCCATTCGAACCACCTAATCAAGCAGCAAGATCATTAAAGTCCATTTTACGCCCCAAGCATCATTGGCTGTTAAAAGGGTAAAACCAACAGGCAGAAGAAAAAAGAAAAGGTCGATCGCGCCCATTTGCAGAAACAATTAAACCGAAACACAACCCTAGTCCACAGAAAGAAGGCAGCCACCATGAAACGAGTCGATGAGGAACCCACGCCGAAAGCGATTGAAGACGCTCTCACCCAAGACCCCCTACACCGCAGGGACGAAATCGCGGATTTTCTAAAGATGCTCATTACGGTTGAGCCTCCATATACATTTGTTATTGACGCGCCTTGGGGTTCTGGCAAGACATTCTTTGTAAAGCAAGTAGCAAGAGTCCTGCTAATGGCAAATCCGGCGCTTAGCCAGGACAGCACAAAACCAAGCACAACATTCGGTAATATAGCCGGGGAACTACTCAAAAAACCATACCTCCCCATCTATTTCAACGCGTGGGAGGACGACCATTTCGACAATCCGATCTTGCCCATATTGGCCTCCATCGCTAATGCCGTGGACGAACAAAACGTCAAGGGAGGAAAGGATTTCGGCAAGGGGATCATTGGCGTCATAGAAGCTGCCGCTTCTCTTATCGGATATGGCGGCGACATCAATGGTGTCATTGAAGATTTCAACGGTATCGATTTTCTTGCACGCTACAAAGAAGAAAAAGAGCTCCGTGGCAAAATTGACGAACTCATTAAGAATAATCTACCTGAGGTAGCCAACCGAGTCGTCATCTTTATCGACGAACTCGACCGCTGCCGACCCGAATTCGCCATAAAGGTACTCGAGCAAACTAAAACCCTGTTTCAGCAAGAGAACATCGTTGTAGTTTATTCGACCGACATTACGCAGCTCGCACATTCCCTCCAGGGCGTATATGGCCCAAGCTTTGCAGGGAGAAAATACCTCGAGCGCTTCTATGACAAGCGCCTAGAGCTAGATCAGATAAAGCCTGCTGACTACCTTCTGCATAAGGGCGTCGCCACAAATTACGGCTATACACAAAGTTATATAAACATAACTAATGAGCTGCTCAGCTATAGACAAGCGTCCTTGAGAACTTGCAACAGGCTTGCAGATTCTATAAAGAACCAACTAGATTACATCGATACTCACCGGGGCCTTTATGGAAACGGCAGAGCAAGGCTTTTCCCTAACCTATGCCTCCTGCCAGTTTTAAATATTCTTGCCTACCATGAACCACTCACCTGGTACGAAGTCAAGACGAACGCCAATTACAATGCCGTCTATGAGCTCGCTAAGCACAGCAATCATTTTATTAAATGCCTCGATACGGTGATTGAAGAAGTGTGGGGTTCAAAAAAGGACGAACTTCCTTATAAGCAGGATATCGAGAACAGGCGGAAACGTTTTGTTGAAGACGTATGCACATTAATATTCATTAACGACTATAGAGATCCGAGAATTGAGGAGCTTGGCAGTAGCGAACTTACATATACGAACTTCAATCAAGAGCTGTATCAGCGCCTGACGCCGCCATCCGACTGAGTGTTTAAACAGGATCAAAAATTAATAGCAAGATACCGAGTATCAATAAAAGGGCGTTGAAGCCATCAGCCTCGACGCCCTCTTAGCTTCAGAGGCTGCGCTTCGTGTCATCGGCATATAGGATTCCGAAATACATCTAGATCAAAGATGGAAATGGAGGCTAACGATAGTTACTTCCCGTCTCTTTCCGAAGAGATTTCAAGGTCTTATCTTTCCTCGCCTTGCGCCCGTCAGAGTTTCTGAGCGTCCCCGTAGGTAGATCATGCTTCTTTTCATAGGTGCCAACGGTACAATCGCTTCTAGTCTTTCTCACTTTTCCGAACATGTCTTTCCTCCTTGGCAATCGAATCCATGTTGATGTCACTTCTAATTCTAGCCTTCCCCAAGAAGCTGAAACGGCGTCCTTCTGTCTACGACGGCCACTAAGAGCAAAACGGCGGCCTTGAACATAGCAAGCACTCGACAGCACAGCGAAGTCTGCAAATAACAAAAAAGGGCACCGTGAGCCATGTTGCTCCGGTGCCCGGGCGCAATATCGGCGGTCCCGTTCTGCGATGTTCAGCAGAGTCCAAGCGAACAGGCAATCGTTAGTAGGATGTACAGCCAGTCAACCACTTATGAGGCATCATCAGTCCCCATCGCAAGCCCTTCTTTAATAATCTCAGTTCTCACTGGAGAAAGCTCATTGGCAAGAGTATCGACGTAAGCTCTGCAAACTTGTTCGTACATAGCGTTTCTATAACCATCGGTAGGCTTAAAAACGACTTCAACATCATCTTTCAAGTGAAATGTCAGGAGCTTTTCGAAAAACTCTTTTAGCTGATGATTGCCATTTTCACCCGTAAGGCTCACGTCTAATTTGACATTATCAGGGAAACTGAATCTAAGCACATCGTTTTCGTTGTCATCCACTAGAACCGTCGCGACTAATGTTTGCATCATGCACCTGCCTCATATATCCTCATGCGCACAAAGAACGCTTCTTCGCCGCCTTCGAGAACTTCCATACTTTTCCTGCTCCAAGGAACATCATCAGATGGATCGTCAATGTTAACGAGTTTATCAATGAACGGATTACCAATATAAGTTTTATATTCCTGTCCGTTTTGGTGCTCTCGGTAAATCGAGCTATATGGAAGAGTCCTAACAGCAAGGTTGGCATTATGGGTCGCGATTACGATGGTTTTACCCGCCTTCCCCAACTTAACGACAAGTGGCCTAATAACACCATCAATATATGAGTTGCTCATTCCCGCCTCAGGCTCATCAAGCACATACCAATCTGTTTCCTGATTCAAAACCCTTTCTAGGAGCAAGATACCCTTCTCGCCATCACTGGGATCATAAGGACTCCCAGTGCTGGCCAGCTCGACGAAACGTCTAACACCGATGAAGGCAGCCACGCTATCGATACCCGTCTGGGCAACATAGTCGGAAAAATCGGACCTACATGTTGCAACATTGCCAGCTTTGAATGATCCCGACAATGCATCAAAGCGTTTTTTCCACTCTTTTAGCTCTCCGATCCTATCGGTAAACTCCGCCGTCCTAGAACTAGGGCCAAGAAGTCGATAGGCAGTGACCAAGTTAACAACGCCTTTATCATCGAAACGCCCAAGATAGTCATAGATTTTCTGCTCTTTAGGCTCAAAAGTATCTCTAACGATGCGCACGGCATGCATTAATGCCAGTCTTTCCCGGGCAAATTCAAAATAACCAACACTTCCAGGAATCGATTTAGTAGAGGATTTCCTGTCAATTTCCATTTTTAAAATATGGAGTGATTTGTTGGCAAGTAATTCTGATTTACGACCGACAAACTCCCCATTTCGCTTATCGCGGATTCTGTTCTGAAGCTTACCGAGTAGCAAGTTAAGCGATGCTTCGTCTTCAGCGCTTAGATACTCGTGGTAAGCCCCATTTCTAGCAGCGTCGGCAAACACAGTCACATCCGAATAGCACCTTGAATGGCGTTCATAATCATCTGTATTTCTCACTGGAAGATCCGTGCATCTTGAAATGCTGAAGCGACTCTTTTTTTCATTATTGCCCTCCGTTTTCGCCCAATCTATAAAGCCATCTAACGGAATGGGCAGCCCCTCCTCTAAGTTGCAAATCTTCTCAACAGAATCTTTAAAATCGACGAGTCCAAGGCTGGAGGGTTCTCTAGGTACCGATTTAGCCTGTAATAGTGCATCAAACTGCGAGGTTTTCTGGTTTCCAAGATAAGATGAGCAGGTATGGCCCTGCGCCACAGCTAGATTTTCTAGCGACTTCGCAATTTCCGATTTCCCCGTTCCCTTCTGCCCAAAAATGACATTAACCTCCTTGAAGATAGGCAGCCTAACGTCAACGTCAGCATGTGGATGTGCCACCATGGTCACAGGAGACACTTTCTCGAGTATAGTCTGAATAGTCGTGTTATCCCTTTTTGCAAGCAAGGCGAACTGCTCAAAGCTATCAACTGCAAGGCGCAGCTGCGGAAGATCGCAATTCGGATACTCTGCCCAATCTTTAATGTCGCTACCCAGCATCATGTTCCAACCGTGGCTCGCCATAATGCCAACAGTAATCAGTGTTCGGGGCTCAAAGAAATAGTTCCAAGGACCGTTTTCAGCATTAAAGATTTCCTTCAATTCGGCTTCAGTGACAAAAGGCCTCTTGTCATGACAGTGGGAGATAAATAGCGCGTCGATGCCCTGAAAGGCGTTCCTTACATCAGAAAACTTAAGCAGGCAGTTGTTTGGAGATGAACCAGTAAGAAGATTTTTTATAATGTCGTCTAGGACAGCAGCATTGGACGGCGAGCACACAACCAGCATGTGCCAGTGAGACCCCTCGGCACCGCTAGTCACATCCAACTCCACACCAGGCCAGATTTGGAAAGCACCATTTGCAGCACAAACGAATTCGTTAAATTGATCAAGATCAAAGGCATTATGGTTTGTAATGGCAACGATGCCAACACCCGCACGGCTCACTTTCGAAACAAAAGTGGCAGCATCAACGTTACGTTTTTGGCCATCGCCACGTTTGATTGCCTTAGTATGACAGTGCAAGTCAATCAGCATCGTATTGCCTCCATATCAGCCTCCCTGAGTAACAGAATCAATTGTACTCCGCAGCTTTACCGCACAAGCAAACCCTTTAACACGCTCAAAGGGGTTATTTACCAACCCGCTAAAACCAAACTAGATCGCCAAGTTGAGCATCGAGGTTGCTTCCGCTAGGAAATGTTTCTCTTCACATAGAACGGATTGGAAACGAGCAAAGCTACCGAAGCACAACTTAGCGATGTGAAACGTCAGCGCGCCGGTACAGATGGAGAAGCTGTCCTTGTGATGACGTTGTGGTGACTTGCTCCTCCGCCGCACAGCTGGTCGGCTCCGCGTCCAGAACGGCGTCGACCAGCTGCCCGTGAGTCCGCGTAACAGTTCCCGCGCGTCGATAGCGTCGTCCTCAAAGCTTGGCATAGCGAGCATGTCCAGCGTTAGGCCTGATAAGAATTCCGCAGCGGCCTTTTATCAAATCTTCAGCACGATTTATCGCGCCCTAAATCTTCCCCGTATCGGCAAGGCGCCAATACTGCTTGCCCAGAGCCGTCAGTTCGCACGACTTAGATTCCATGGCGGCAAAGTACATATGCTCTGCCCCAACCGGGCGGACAAGGCCAATACCCTCCAGCTGCTGAAGGGCCTTGAACTTCTCCGTATTATCCTTAGTCGCATAGGGCTCAACAATTCGATGCTCTTCCCACTCGGGACTGTTGGTGGGCTCAAAAGACGGATCCAAGGACAGCTGAACACCAGGCGTATCGAACAAAGATGGCAGCTGTCGCAACACACTATCCGGAACCTGTGATACGACTTTCCTTAGCGAAATAAACGAGTTGACATTAGTCCTAAACACAGGCCGCTGATCCCATGGCCCGAGAGCCTTATCAATATAAGCGTAGACCCCACCGGGAGTTACATGCCCCATCACGTCTGCCGCACCGCCGTTTAGTGCATCCACAAGAAGCGATGTAAAAGTCCCTCGGCCGTTATATTCCTCCGCACATTCATTAGGGCAGCATGCACTCAGAATTGTTAAACCCTCACCAAGCAAGCAGGATGTCCCGCCCAGCACTCCAGGAGCCCCCATGCACCCAGAATTACAGCTATCGAGAAGAATTACGCGATTTTTCGCTTTGGAGTTATTCGCTATCGTCAGGATCTCATCGAGGGAAAACTGTCCCTCTGGATAGCCCTGTCCAGATAGGATGAAACCATTATTGGTAGCGTCGCATCTTCCGCCGTGCCCCGCAAAATACAGCAATGCAATCTCGGGCTCCCCGGAAAAGCAGCCCTCGATCATCTGCTTCAATATGTAAGGAGACTCAACATTTCCCTCAAGATGAATGGAGAAATTGGGAGAGCCATCGCCGTTCTTCTCTAATACTTCCGCCACGGCATTAGCATCGGCAACACAGCCATAAAGCGGAGTCGATGCATATTCATCAATACCGACAACAAGCGCCTTGCGATCCTGCATTACATCAACTCCAAAACGGTGGCAATAAAAACTCAAATAATGAAAACAGACAAACCAAGAACAAGCACACCGAAACAGCCACGATCAGCAGAATCATCGATGCCTTTAGGCACTTTCTCATGTACTCGTTCTTACGATTAAGCGATTCAAAGTGGGGCTGCACAGCTATCGCCTTACCCTCGGCAACTTCCATTGGAGAGGCAAAAGGCGCACCACGACTGACCTCGCCCGCAACATACTCCTTTAGGTCGGTCGGTGATGCAAGAACGCTCATCTTGAGCCTGACTTGGCTAAGCAACGACAGCAGAAATGAAGCGCCTAGCAGCAGCATAACGACAACATAGCCACTCGCCAGCAGAACAAAAGACGCCGTAGCCCCGTTGCCGTTGTAGCTATATTTAGCAAATAACACCGGGGCTACCGTCAATAAGGCAACGGAAATAATGGAAACGCAGCTTAGCAAACAGTTAGACAAACGCTCATACGAATCACAGCGACTTAGCTCGGTCTGGTAAGACAGTTCAGTCATCCATGAAAGATATTCGGCAGAATAGTCAACTGAATCGAAACCCGGGACTGCACCCTCGCCCTCTATTTGCTTTCGGCTGCGTTTACCCATTTAATTCTTCTTTTCCGGACGAGGCGAAGGGGATCCAGGGCAGGGAGATCCTGGGCATGGGAACTCGGGCATCTTTTCGGGATTGCCACGAACAACCCTGATTGGCGGATTGGGGTGACTAGTCGGCTGTTGCTTTTCGGGCAACGGCTTTGAGGAATTCGCATCTGAATTTCGCTTCTTAAAAAACATAGTTCTCCTAAAGTGCATATTGGCGAACAGCGTTAACAATACCGTCCCTCGTCCAACCAACCATAATGTCGGCATTAGAGGACACTTCATCAGGGACACGCAACTGGCCCCGCGGCCTAACCCCAATAATGGGTTTGTTATACTTCAAAGCAGTTTCGATCTCAAAGTCGATCCACTCGCTGTAGGCGACATACATTCCAGAGAGAACAATTACGCAGCTACAGCAAGAGATTCGATTCGCGATCCTCTGCTTAAGCTCAGCTTTGCTCTTAGCGTCAATCGGATTCTCGATAGGAACAGAATAGTCCGACCACTTAAAGTAGCCGGCTGAATCAAGCCAGCTCTTTATCGTCCTATAGTCATCGCTGTAATCCCACGAATGGCTAATAAGAATGTGATAATCACGAAGACTCATATAACGCTCCCCTCTTTCAAAGCGTGATCTAATAGTTTGTACGAGTAATCGCCATGGCAATCGTCGTCAATCAATTAGTCAGAGTTAAGAAACAACTCCCTTTAAATATTCAAACGCCGTCTGCGACCCGCAAATAAAGCTGCAAGCAGATTTATACTGAAGAGGCTGTCCATTCCACTCCGAAGAGAGCCCTCCCGCCTCTTCCAAGATAAGTGCGGCAGCGGCATAATCCCAAGGCTTCAGCCTTTTTTCGAAATAGCCATTAGTCCTTCCGCAGGCTATATAGCAGATCGCCAGCGCAGAAGAACACATGCGACGCAAATCCAGGCAGTCGCAAAATACTTTTTCGGCGATACCGAAAATCTCATGAGCGTCATCTTTATGCGTTGAACCAGCGCCAAACTCAATAAGGCAATTAGTAAGGTCTCGGTCGGATGCTTGAATTTTGTTACCATTCAAAAAAGCTCCTAAGCCCCTTTGAGCGGTAAATAATTCATCGCTATAAGGATTGTAAACAATGCCAAATACAGGCTTTTCATCACGGACAAGTGCTAGCGAGATAGTGCTTGCACGATAGTCAAAAACAAGATTTGTAGTACCGTCAACAGGATCAAGAATCCAACGAGTGGGCTTCACCTCGCCAGGGTCTTCCTCCTCACTCATAAAACCTATTTCAGGCGTTAACTCAGCAAGTGCAGACTTAACATACGAGCTAATCTTTAGATCGACTTGCGTAACAAAGTCAGCGTCACCCTTCATTGAGGACTGAGACCTCAGATCGTTATCAAAGAAAAGTGGTTTGGCAGACTTAACAACATCAATAATCGCTTGATAGTCCATTTTTACCCCTCCGCCGGCAACGTACAAAACAATTCGGGACATTCGCGCTTGAGGAAACGATTCATAAGCTCCTCGCTCTCAAAGAAGTAAATCTCGCCAGACTTGCAGGCTATGTTTATATTGTTTCTGCCAACAGCATCTTGAAATGTTCCATCCATAAACGCCTCCGAGCCATCGGAAATTGCAAATTCATGGACGCCACGACGATGTCCCGCAGTCACAGATTTACCGCCAAACGCACCGTTGTCCCGTCTATATGCCTCATAGACACCGCACAGTCTTCCGTCTTGGCAAGAGTATTCGCCTTGCCATTCCGTCTTGCTCCTACCGTTGCGAGGGATAATATTTCCGCTAGCGTCAAGACTCGCCTTATGGTTGACTCCATCGACATGAACCATCGTAGCCGATTGCTTACTGCAGCTAAAAACTGCGGTCCCGACTCGGATATACGTATCATCATTCGGCGAAAGATGAACTTGACGATAGGTCCGTCCAAACTCAATACCAAAACAGCCCTGCGCGGACAATGCTCGCACCCAACCTGACGCCGAATTTGCGCGTCGATTGCCCTCAATAAAGGTAGATAGGGTCGATTTCAGAGAACTAATATCTGCAACCTGGCAGATGGTGTTTCCATTAAGGCGATCCAAGAAACCAAGCTGGTTCTTTTCCGAAGTCTTCAAGGTCTCCTTTTCCGAAGAAGACAAAGACGAGATGCGCTTTAGTTCCGGCAGCTCAATAATAATGATCTTAGTGTTGTTGCTTCGAGCGTGTTCCAGTGCGTACACAAGCTCATATTCCGTCCAACTGCCGGTAAAATCGCCAATCTTGGTCTTAGGACCGTATTCGTTACCCATAAGAAGGATAAAGAAATCAGAGTCGTCTATAAGACGCTCGATATCATTTATCCCATCCTTTGACTGGATAACGAAATGCTCAGTTGCCACTGGAAATACGTCCAAATCAAGAAGAACATCGAGCGTTGCCCTGCGCTCCTCTTTAAGAGAAGATACGGAGGATACAAATGCGGTGTACATCTTCCTTTGCATTTCTGCTCCAATCTAATTCGCGGATATACCTCCAATGGGCGACGGACAAATGGCCTTTATCCAACCCATTCAGTTTGATAAATGAAGATAGTGAGATGCTGAATGGCGCAGGCCAAAGCAGGAAGCCTAACCTCAGAACATGAAACGCCATCGCGACACGGAAATAGATATCAATCTGCAGCAATCAGCAAGATGACCTAAGCGTCATCTCGCAAAAATTATTAGCATGTAGAAATGCCTCATCGTATAGCAGCATGACAACCCCCAGCAATCAGTTAACCTCATAGAAAGGTCAACGTGCGGACATAAAACGTCATGCTCCAGACACTGAACGTCTGAGTAGATATTACCCCCATGCACGTGCAGCAGAACCATTGTTTATTAGTTTTTCGTCAAACGGTGGTGACGCATAATTTCTTTCGTTAATTGACAGCCGCATGAAGAAACACGGCCCGCGCCCCGTCATATGATTTCCAGCGGATAAACAACAAATCACCGACGAAGGGGGCACGGGCCGTGTCTGCGAACATCGTATCAGTCGAAGAGGAGTCGCTGCGCAATGACATATTGAACCTGGTGAGGAAGACCGTCGAGGAGACACTCAACGCGCTGCTCGACGAGGAGGCGTCCGAGCTCGTCGGGGCCGAGCGCTACGAGAGGACAGCGAGCCAGGATGCCTACCACAGCGGCCACTACGCGAGATGGCTCGTCACCGGGGCCGGGGAAGTCAATCTCAGCGCGCCGAAGCTCTGCGAGGCGGACGCGAGGACGTTGCGCGACGGGTTCGCCGAGACGCTTGCCTACACGGAATTCCCGCCCGAGCACTGGCGCCGGATCAGGACGAAAAACGGGACCGAGCGCATCAACCGCGAGATCAGGAGGGGGATGAGGGTCGTCGGGACCTTCCCGGACGATCGCGTCGGAAATGTTGGTGTAAGCGCGCCGACGGCTGACCGCCAAACGCAAG
>CATVZP010000009.1 GCA_958348565.1 uncultured Collinsella sp.
TTGAGCGATATGGGGCCATCTGTTGATTGGGGACAGACTTAAATGAGCGTTTTCAGGCATTTAAGTCTGTCCCCAATCAACATTGCTGCGGCGCTTTTCCCGACTAAAGCGTACAATAGCGCCTATGCGAAAGGGGAACAGATGATCAACGAAACTATGTATGCTCGCGGTGCGGAAAGCTCCATCATCCGCGAGATTTTTAGCTATGGCCTTGAGCGCAAGGCGCAAATCGGCGCGGAAAACGTGTTCGACTTCTCGCTGGGCAACCCGAGCGTTCCGGCACCCGCTGCCGTCGCGGAGTCCATCAAAAAGGCGCTTGAACTGCCCAGTGACCAGCTGCACGGATACACGCCCGCACCGGGCCTGCCAAAGTGCCGTACCGCCGTGGCTGAGTCGCTCAACCGTCGCTTTGGTACGAGCTATGAGGGCAAGGATGTCTTTATGACCGTGGGCGCGGCGGCTTCGCTCACCTGTACGCTTAACGCCGTTACGAATCCGGGCGACGAGGTTATTGTTATCGCCCCGTACTTTCCGGAGTATCGCGTTTGGATTGAGAAGGCCGGCTGTACGTGTGTCGAGGCGCTTGCCAACGAGGACACATTCCAGCTGAGCGTGGACAACGTGCTCAAGGCGATCAGCGATAAGACGGCGGCCGTCATTATCGACTCGCCCAACAACCCGACCGGTGCCGTGTATACGCGCGATACGCTGACGCGACTGGCCAATATCTTGCGCGAGGTCAACGCCAAGCGCGATCCCGAGAACCCAATCATGCTTATCTCGGATGAGCCGTATCGCGAGATTGTCTATGGCGCCGAGGTGCCTTGGGTGCCTTCGATCTACGAGCACACCATCGTGTGCTACTCGTATTCCAAGTCGCTTTCGCTGCCGGGCGAGCGCGTGGGGTGGATCCTGGTTCCCAATACGAATCCTCAGGCAGCGCGTCTGATGCCGGCTGTTGCGGGTGCTGCCCGTACGCTGGGCTTCGTGTGCGCACCGGCGCTCTTCCAGCGCGTGATTATCGATTGCATCGATGAGCCGAGTGACGTTGAGGCCTATGCACGCAACCGCACGGCGCTTACCGATGCGCTAGCGGAGTACGGCTACACCTATGTTGAGCCGGATGGCGCGTTCTACCTATGGGTGAAAGCGCTGGAGCCCGATGCGAACGCCTTCTGCGAGCGCGCGAAGAAGTACGAACTGCTCGCAGTGCCCTCGGACAGCTTTGGCATGCCGGGCTGGTTCCGCTTGGGCTACTGCGTGAGCTACGAGACTATCGTCAACTCACTGCCTGCCTGGAAGCAGCTGGCCGACGAGTATCGTCAAAAGTAAAGCGCTCTGCTTACAATGTTTTACGTGAAACGGGGTTTGGTTTTAAACCAGACCCCGTTGTCATGGACGTTGTGTCGTTGGGATGGAGCGGTTTTACGACCATCGAATGCTATGCGTACAATGAATATACGCGACGGCCATACCGGATAAGGAGACCCGATGCCCTACCTGCTTTCTTGTGATATCCATACTCATACGATGTTCTCCGCGCATGCGTATTCAACCATCGAGGAGAACATATATTGGGCGGCAGAGCGTGGCCTGCAGGTACTTGGATCTGCCGACCATTTAAGCTCGATGGTTACGCCTTGCCCCAATGACCTGCGCAGTTTCCAGTTCTTTATCAACCAGGACATCTGGCCGCGCATTTGGAGTGGCGTGCTGGTGCTTCGCGGTGCCGAGGCCGATATCGTTTCGCTGGACGGAAGCTTGTTTGGCGAGGACATTCCCGTGTCGTTCGATATTGCTGGCGATTCGTACAGTCACCAGCATTCGCTGTTCAATTTGGTGACGCGTAATTTGGATTATTTGGTGGCAAGCGTGCATAACCCGCAGTTTGCCGAAGGCGCGACGCTCGCCCAAACGACCCAGATGTACATCAATGCCCTGGAGCACCCCAAGGTGTTCATGCTGGGGCATACGGGGCGCTCGGGCGTGCCGTTCGATATCGATGAGGTGCTGTTGGCGGCCAAGGCCAAGCACAAGATTATCGAGATCAACAACCATAGCCTTGAGCATGGCACGGATGCCGAGCATTGGAACGTGTGTCGCAAGATCGCCGAGCGCTGCGCCGAGCTGGGCGTGGGCATTGGCGTGTCGACTGATGCGCACATTGGTATGGCCATTGGCAAGCTTGACCAGGCGCGCAAGATGCTCGACGAGATTCACTTCCCGTTGGATTTGATCGTGACGCGTGACCGCGAGACGCTGCTACGCGAGATGGCGGCAGCCGGCGTGTGCGATTTGCGCAAGGGGATGTAACGAGGCTCATATGCCCAACGAAGGGGGGGCGGTCCAGACGGGCCGCCCCCTTTCTTGTCCCAAAAATCTACCGGGGTTGGTTAGCGGCGCTCTAGGACCGCTACTGTTTCGGTGTGGTCGGTGTGGGGGAACATGTCGACGGGCGTGATCTTGAGCAGGCGATAGCCTCCGTCGAGGAGTTGGTGCAGGTCGCGCTCTTGGGTCACGGGGTTGCAGCTGATATAGGTGATGCGGCGCGGCTTAAGTGCACAGGCGGCCTCGAGGAACTCGGGGGTAGAGCCGGCGCGCGGCGGGTCGATGGAAAGGACGTCGACGCGCTCGTTGTTATCTGCGGCATCTAGGATGTAGTCGGTGGCATCGTCGGCCATAAACCAAGCGCTGCGGGTGAGGCCGTTGAGCTCGGCATTGCGACGTGCGTCGGCAATGCCCGCCGGGTTGCGCTCCACGCCGAGCAGCATAATGCCGATGTCCTTGTCCTGGGCGGCTTTGGCTGCACACAGGCCGATAGTTCCGCTACCGCAATAGGCATCCATGAGTACGTCACCCTGCTGCAGATCCATGCCGTCAATGGCGAGCTGATAGAGTAGTTCGGTCTGCTGCGGGTTGGTCTGATAAAACGCGGTGGGGGAGATATCGAAGTTGCAGCCGAGCAGCTGATCGCGCATGCACTCGGCGCCATAGACGATACGAGTCTCCTCACCCAAGATAGCGTTACCGGGACGGCCATTGATATTTTGGGCAACGGTGACGATATGCGGATCGAGCGCCGCGACGGCCTCAAAGAACTCCTGCGCATGCGGTAAGTCGCGCTGGGCGGTCACGAGCGTAACCATGACCTGGTCGGTACGCCAACCGCAGCGGACGACGGCATAGCGAAGCAAGCCAAGATGCTTGTCCTCATTAAAGGCGGGAATATGCAGCCGCTCAGCTTCGCGAGCGATGCCGTTGAGAATCTGACGGGCACCCGGCGCCTCGACAGGACACTCGGGTACGGCAACGATCTTGTGCGTGCCGCGCTCAAAGAAACCGCAACGGACAGCGCCCTCCTTACCGGGAGCAAAGGGAGTGGCAGCCTTATGGCGAAAGCCACGCGG
Organism: uncultured Collinsella sp.; assembly: GCA_958348565.1. Taxonomy (GTDB): domain Bacteria; phylum Actinomycetota; class Coriobacteriia; order Coriobacteriales; family Coriobacteriaceae; genus Collinsella. Next base: position 3,408 of record CATVZP010000009.1, read on the forward strand.
CGCAGGATATTTACCCGGGTCGCCCAGGGTGACGCCCATACCGCGAATAGGATCAACGGCGATACCCTCACGCTCACAAAGCGAAGCAAAAAGCTCCTCCATAGCAGCCTGCTTAGCTGCCAACTGCTTTTTATAAGGACGATTGAGCGCCGTACACCCACCGCAAGCCCGCATGATGGAACAAGGCGATTTGGGATCCACGGTTTTACGAGTAGGCTGAGCCGAATCCTTGCGCGAGCCCTTGGAACGAACGTGAGACGCCTTATCCCCGCCCTGACGAGAGCCAGAGCGCTTGGCCTTAGCCGACTTGCTTTTTGCAGCTTTAGAAGACTTGGATTTCGTAGAAGATTTCTCCTCCGACCCCTCAGCCGCCTCGATTAAAGCGCGACGAGCCTTACGCTCCGCACGAGATTCTGCCATGAATTAACCCCACTAATGTACAAATTGAAAGCTGCAAGCATTGTACCGTGCCAAGCTAGCAGACGATATACAAGCGTCCACTTCACGTCAGTGATAAGTCCAACGACGTTTGCCCGGCGTGGGCGGGGAGCGGCGCGTAATTAAGTTTATCGCGAGTTCCGCACGCAAAGGAAAGCACTTAATGTGCTTTCCGTCTTGCGCAGGACTGTAGAGCAGGAAACTTAATTACGCGCCGCTCCCCGCCCACGCCGGGCAAGCTCCTCCTTGTACTCCATCTCACTAAAGTGTATGATTCTGAACGTTACATGACTCACTTTACCTAACTAAAGTGCCACCAAGGGGGAATACCATGAATACCGATATGTCTCGTCGTCAGTTTGTTGGTCTAGCCGGCTCGCTTGTCACGGTGCTTGGCCTCGGCCTGGTAGGCTGCGGTGGTGGCGCCGATAAGGGCTCCGCTGCCGGTTCTGCCGCAGCCAAGGACGTGAAGGGCGCTGCGGAGTCCAAGAAGCTCGTCGTGGGCTTTGACAAGTCCTATCCTCCGTATGGCTTTGTAGGCGACGATGGCGAGTACACCGGCTTTGACCTCGACCTTGCCAAGGCCGTTGCCGACAAGCAGGGCTGGGACGTTGAGTATGAGGCCATCGACTGGGACGCCAAGGACACGCTGCTCAACTCGGGTGCCATCAACTGCATCTGGAACGGCTTTACCATGGAGGGCCGCGAGGACGACTACACGTTCTCCGAGCCGTACATGCTTAACGAGCAGGTGCTCGTGGTCAAGAAGGACGCGGGTATCAAGAGCTGGGACGATCTTGCCGGCAAGACCGTGATTACCCAGACTGATTCCGCCGCACAGGATGTGCTCGAGGGCGACCAGAAGAATCTGGCCGCGACGTTTGCCACGCTCGATACCATCGGCGAGTACAACACGGCGTTTATGCAGCTCGAGAGTGGTGCAGTCGATGCCGTTGCCTGTGACCTCTCGATCGCCCAGTATCAGCTTGCTGCCAAGCCCGATGCCTATACGCAGCTCGACAAGCCGCTGTCCAGCGAGCACTACGCCGTTGGCTTTAAGAAGGGCGACACCAAGTCCGCCGATGCCGTGACCGAGTCGCTCAAGGCTCTCTACGAGGATGGCACGGTCAAGGACCTGTGCGACAAATATGCAGATTACGGTCTATCTTTCGATAATTGGGTGCTCAAGTAATGTCTATTCAGGTCATGATGCAGATGCTTGGCCAGGGATTCTTGGTCAGTTTGCAGCTGTTTGTGCTGACGTTGCTGGGGTCGATTCCGTTGGGAATCCCCGTGGCGTTTATGCGCATGAGCAAAATTGCGCCGCTCCGCTGGATTGCGCGCATCTATATCTCGGTCATGCGTGGCACGCCGCTCATGCTGCAGATGTTTGCCATCTACTTTGCCCCGTACTACGTGTTTGGCATTTCGCTCACGCCCGATTCCAAGTGGACGGCGTGCGTCGTGGCGTTCATCATCAACTACGCCGGTTACTTTGCCGAGATCTATCGCTCGGGCCTGCAGTCCATTCCGCGCGGTCAATACGAGGCAGCCGAGGTACTGGGCTATTCGCGCATGCAGACGTTTCTGTATATCGTGATGCCGCAGGTCGCCAAGCGTATTCTGCCGGCGATGGGCAACGAGATCATCACGCTGGTCAAGGACACGTCGCTGGCGTTTGCCATTGGCGTGGGCGAGATGTTCTCGACCGCCAAGGCCCTGGTCGCCTCGCAGGTGAGCATGGTGCCGTTTGCGATTGCGGCGCTGATCTACTGGGTTTTCAACTTTGTGGTCGAGATGCTGCTGGGCGCTGCCGAGAAAAAATTGGATTACTACCATGATTAATTCGGTAATGAATATAACGAGCGCGCGCAAGGCGTTTGGCGGCAATGAGGTGCTCAAGGATATCTCGCTCGAGGTAAAGCGTGGCGAGGTCGTGGCGATCATCGGGCCTTCGGGCGGCGGTAAGTCCACGCTGCTGCGCTGTGCCACGCTGCTCGAGACGCTTGACGGTGGCTCGCTCTCGTTTGGCGACCTTGCCGTCGCGACGGATGCGGGTTCGGGCGCGGTGTACGCAAAGGGCGATGTACCTAAACAGGCGCGCTCGCGGTTTGGCCTGGTGTTTCAGAACTACAATCTGTTCCCGCACTATACCGTGATGAAAAACATCACCGATGCACCGATCCGCGTGCTCAAGCGCCCGCGCGAGCAGGCGGAAGCCCGCGCTCACGAGCTGATTGCGCAAATGGGGCTGACGGGCAACGAGAACAAGGTTCCGTGTGAGCTTTCGGGCGGTCAGCAGCAGCGCGTGAGTATTGCCCGCGCCCTGGCGCTCGACCCGGAAATCTTGTTCTTTGACGAGCCGACTTCGGCGCTCGATCCCGAGCTGACGGCCGAGGTGCTGCGTGTCATTAAAGACCTTGCTGCGCAGAATATGACGATGGTGATCGTGACGCACGCAATGCAGTTTGCGCGCGACGTTGCCGACCGCGTGGTCTTTATGGACGGCGGTCGTATTGTCGAGGAGGGGCCTGCCGAGCAGGTTATCGACCATCCGCGCGAGCAGCGTACCCGTGAGTTCTTGAGCCGTATCGAGGGATAGGCTCAGCTATTTATTCAACTGTTTATTGAGGCGAAACCGCCGCAGGTCTTATGATCTGCGGCGGTTTTTGCATCCGCGGGGTTCAATAATCGCCTCGCAAGCTCGCGCCCTCCTCTCGCCGCCTGTATTCATACGTGCGCCGAAAGGTGTGCATGGACAGTCGCCTGTGAGGGTAGGGTGGTGGCATAGGACATTTGGAGGGTGAGTCGGATCGACTGCCGACCATGCTGCTCCCGGGACGGCACCGACCGCGAACTCTCCCCGTTGGCGTCGCGCAATGCGCGCGGCCCTGCAAGGAGGTCATCATGGGTGCTCCCAAGACTGGCAACGTAAGGAACGTGGTGCTCGTAGGCCAAGGCGGGGTGGGCAAGACTTCACTCGCCGAGGCCATGCTCCACCTTTCCGGTAAGACCGCCCGCCTGGGCGGCCACGACGGCACCAAGCCCACGCTCGACTATGACCCCGAAGAGGTCAAGCGTTCATTCTCCATCTCGACGACCATCGCGCCGATCGATTGGAAGGGCGCCCGCATCAACGTGCTCGATGCCCCGTGCTACCCCGATTTTATCGGCGACGCCTTTGCCGCGATGAGCGTTTGCGAGACGGCGCTGTTTGTGGTCGACGCCGAGGCCGGCCCGCAGCCGACGACGGTCAAGCTCTGGTATGCCGCCGAGGACCTGCGCCTGGCGCGTGCGGTGTTCGTAAACCGCCTGTCGCGTCCCGAGGCCAGCTTTGCGACCACGATGGACCTGCTGCAGGAGCGCTTTGGCACGCGCCTAGGCGCCGTGACCCTCCCCTGGGGCGAGGGCGAGGACTTTGACGGCATTATCGACCTGGTGCGCATGAAGGCGCGCCATTGCAACGGCACCGAGGCCGTTGAGTCGGAGATCCCCGAGGAGTATCGTGCCCAGGCTGAGGAGGCCCACGACCATCTGTGCGAGTTGGTGGCCGAGGCCGACGATGAGCTGATGATGAAGTACCTGGAAGGCGAGGAGACACTGACGCAGGAGGAGCTCGAAGGCCTGCTGTCGAAAGCGATCGCCGAGCGCATCTTTGTGCCGGTCTTTGCGGGCGATTGCATTAAGGAGCAGGGCGTCAACTCGCTGATGGACGACATCGCCACGTACTTCCCGACGCCGACTGACTACGGCGAGATGCCGCTCATCGACGGCGACTCGCTCAAGATCTCGAGTGACGATGACCGTCCGGTGGCATTTGTGTTTAAGACACTGGCCGACCCGCAGCAGGGCCGGATCAGCTTTATCAAGGTGCTGACGGGCACGCTTGAGCCGGGTCTTGAGCTGATCAATGCGCGCACGCGCAAGAGCGACCGTCTGGCTCACCTGTATGTGATGTGCGGCCGCGACATGACCGAGGTCGGTCACGCCTATGCCGGCGACATTATCGTGGCGCCCAAGCTGGCGGCCGAGACGGGCGATACGCTCTCGATTACCGGCAAGGTCGAGGCGGCGGCGTTTAAGTTCCCCAACTCGCAGTACCGCATCGCCATTGAGGCCGAGAACCGCGGCGACGAGGAAAAGCTCTATACGTTTATTGAGAAAGCCTGCAAGGCCGATCCGACCATGAGCATCGATCGTGACGAGGAGACGGGCCAGACTATCATCTCCGCTGTGGGCGAGGCGCAGGTTTCGGTGCTTCTCAATCGTCTTGAGGACCGTACCAAGGTCGTGGCCAAAAGCGTGCCGATCCGCATTCCGTATCGCGAGACCATCCGCCGCACGGCAAGCGCCCAGGGTCGCCACAAGAAGCAGACCGGCGGCGCCGGTCAGTACGGCGACTGCTGGCTGCGCGTGGAGCCGCTCATTGGGCCCGACGGCACGAGCGACGGCTATGAGTTTGTGGACGAGGTCGTAGGCGGCCGTATTCCGCGCTCGCTGATCCCCGCCGTGGACAAGGGCGTTCAGGAGACCATGAAGGACGGCATCATTGCCGGTTACCCGCTCACGGGCATTCGCGTGGCTGTGTACGACGGTTCGTATCACAGCGTCGACTCCAACGAGATGGCGTTCCGCGCGGCGGCTCGCATCGGCCTGCGCAAGGCATGCGCCGATGCTGACCCGGTGGTGCTGGAGCCCATCGAGGAAATCACGGTGACTATCCCCGAGAGCTATGCCGGCGCCGTGATGGGCGACATCTCGGCATCGCGCGGTCGCGTGACGGGCATGGAGACCGATGAGCGCGGCGATACCGTTGTTATTGCCCAGGCGTCGCTGGCCGAGCTGACGGATTATTCGACGCGCCTGCGCTCTATCACGCGCGGCACAGGCGACTTTACCATGAAGCCCGCAGGCTATGAGCAGGTGCCTTATGACGTTCAGGCCAAGCTGGTCGAGCGCTATGAGGAGGGCCGCGCCAAGTAACGTGTGGTTTTGCCTGCAATGTAGGTGCTGACGAAAAGGCCGCCCAGGGTAACCGGGGCGGCCTTATTTGATCCGTATGCGACGGAGGAAAACGGATCATTTTTGGGTTACGGGCGGCGCGGTCGGCACTAGTCTCCGGATGCCTGGTTGCGGCCGGTGGCGTAGTCGATCTGCACGTGCGGCTGCAGGTTGTAGCAGTACACGTGGAAGCAGAGGGCCTTGCCGTGGTCCTCGATCGATTGCGCTTCCAGACGAACGCCACGACAGACGAGTTCCTCTTCGTTGTACATGGGCGTGACGCGGTAGAGCACGTGGTTGCCCGTGTCGTGGATGTAGTCGAGGATCTGCTCTTCAAACGGCAGCATGCCCGTCTCGTTGAGATAGCGCGTGCCGGTGAGGAGATTTTTGCGGTTGGCGTTTTCGCCGCAGAGCGACCAGGCGATAAGGTGGCAGCGGTTGTAGAGGCTCTGGCCTGGAATAAAGTCGTAGCGCTGCTGATGCCATCCGGCGGGGTGGATACGCGAGATGTCGCCGCGCTTGCCCTGTCCGAGCGACTCGGGGCCTACGCAGGCGAGCGCCTTGCGAGTGCGGCCCAGGCTGTCGAGCTTGGAGAATTTCTTAAAGCAGCCTTCTTCGGTGGCACGCTCATACTCGTCAAGCGTGAACGACGGCGTGCCGAGCGGGTGCGTGCTGTCGGCGCGAAGGGCGATGTAGGGGTTGCCGGCGTAGTCGGGAATGCTGCTGAGATAAACACCGCGGGCGCGGTTGAGGTCGGGGTTTTCCACCTCGTCGATGGGGACGGTGGAGCTGTCCTCGGCAACGTTGTCGTTGGTGTTGGTCGCGGTGGATTCGGAGCCATCACCAGGGTCTTGGCTATTTTGAGAGTCCGAGGAGCTCGCTGTTCCTGATTCGAGCCGAGCGACCAGGTCCGCCTCGTCATCGGTGCGGCTGGGACTCTCGTTTTGCTTCTCGGCCAGGGCTGCCGCCTGTTCATCGCTTTGCGGCGACAGCAGCTTGGGAGCTCCGTCGAGCGATCCCGTAAACAACGCAAACCCCAGCACCACGGCGGTGCCGATGGAAAGTACTTGCTTGTAGGCGGACTTGCGCGACATTGAGGCTCCTGGATGGACGGTTGGGAATCTACCAGTCTAGCAGGAGCCGGCAGAGGCCGTTCTGTCGAACAAATACTTAAGATTTGGGACAAACGCTACGGATTCATTTACCTCATATGGAGCTGCGGCGGTTGTGTACATAAAGCTATTCGGCGTTTCCCCAGATAATACCTGCCAAAATAAACCTGTTCCTTTTTGGTAGGTCAGTTAACGCAGTCCAGGTTGAGCATATGCGAGCGAGCGGGCTTCGGGTGCGGTAAGGTGACGTGAAACAAGCGGGCGCTGACCTTTTGGTCGCGCCCGTGAAGTTGAGCGTCAGATTGCCGTGCCCGGAGCCCGCGCAGCGCCGAGCAGGTACGCCGTTTGTAAAACGGCGTAACCTAAAGGTTCATGTTGCCGTGGATGTAGGGGGTGACCTCGGGGGAGATGTGGCCGCAGCCCAGCTCGCGCAGCGCGGACTCGATAGCGGCGGGCAGTGGGGCCTTGCCCTCGGCATCGACGGTGCCGCCGCCGAGGGCGGCGATCTTGGCGACATCTGCGGGCGCGGCCTCGATATGCATGCAGCCGCCGATCAGGCGCGCGCGTACCTGTGCCAGATCAATATCGTGCAGGTAATCCTCGCAGGCGCGGATTAAATCGACCTTCTCGCGCGTAAGCTCCTCGCCCGTGGGAACGCGCGTGGCAAGACAGGCTCCCGCCGGTAGGTTCCAAACGGGATAGCCCCATGCGCGCAACAGCTCGCGCTCTTCGTCCTTGGTAAAGCCGACCTCCATAAGAGGGGAGCGTACGCCGAGCTCTTCTGCCGCGCGCATGCCGGGGCGGTAGTCGCCGCGATCGCTTGCATTGCTGCCATCGATGACGGTGGGAAAGCCGAGCGACTTGGCGTGGTTGACGATAGCGGTAAAGCCGGCGTGCTTGCAGTGGTAGCAGCGATTGGCATCGTTGCAGGTTACTTGGGGGAGCTGCAACTGATCGACCGAAAGATTGAGCACGGGGAGCTTAAAATGTGGCTCCTCGTTGGCTTGCCCGTCAACGGATCGCTCAAACGAAGCCTGTTCGGGCGTGCCGATGAGCGGCGTGGTGAGGTGGACGAGAAGCGTGCTAGCAGGCATGATGCGGGCGCAGACCGCGGCCAAAAAGCTGCTGTCGACGCCGCCGGAAAAGCCGATGGCAACGCGTCCGTATGCCAAAAGCAGCTGCTCGAGCTCTGCGAGTTTGTCCTGAAGCTCCTTTGCAGGTGCGGTGGTGTCTGAAAACATGAATTGATCCTTACCAATATGTACTCGGTCAAAAACTATAATCCTACCGGACTGCTTGTCATAAGACTTCTATCTATGTAACGAAAGTGCAATATGGTATATACGTTATATACAAGTTGCTAAATGCGGTAAAGTTGCGGTAATGCGATAGCGAGAGCCGATGGGGGACCGATATGATCAAGGCTGTTATTTTTGACATGGACGGAACGCTGGTCGATACCGAGCGTTTGGGCATTAAGGCATGGAAGGCGGGCTCTGCCGAGCTGGGGGTCGCGATTGATGAAGCGCTGATCCATCAGTTTATCGGCCGCACGCTGCCCGATGTTATGGACATCCTCGATAAGCATTATGGCAGCCATGAAACCACCGAGGCGGTCTATGTCCGCCACAAGGAGATTCGCGACGAGATGGTCAAGACCGAACTGGAGCTTAAGGCCGGTGCCGCCGAGTGCATAGACGAGCTGCTGGCTGCGGGCTATCATGTGGGCCTTGCGACGTCGTCGCGCCTCGCTACGGCTGAACGCAACCTTAAGATGGTCGGCCTCTTTGACAAGTTTGAAACGGTGACCTGTGGCGAGGACGTCGTGCACGGCAAGCCCGACCCCGAGATGTATCTGCTCGCCTGCGAGCGCGCGGGCTTTGCCCCCGAGGAATGTGCCGTGGTCGAGGATTCGCGCAACGGCTGCGTCTCGGGCATCACGGCCGGCTGCCATGTCTTTGCCGTGCCCGATATCGTCCCACTGCCGCAGGATGTGGTGGATGGCTGCGAGGCCGTGCTCGATTCGCTGTTCGACCTGGCGGCGGCGGTCAAGGCCGTACGCTAGGCAATTGCGGCGTTGAAGCGAGCAATTGGCCGTCTGTGCGCTTAAGCAAAAGGGGCCCGGCAATGGTCGGGCCCCTTTCGCTTAAGCGGCGTTTTGGCATACTGGCCGACGTGCTATAGATATGCGCCTAGGTTGATGGCCGTGGCGTCGGTCTGGTTGCTTGCCTGGGTGCTGGCGCGCTCCAGTAGAAACGGACGTACCAATTCTTGGCGGTTGATATCCTCGGCGGTGGCGACTGCGGTGACGGTGCGCGCTGCAGAGCCGACGCGGATATGCTTGGTCTTTGCCGGGGCTTTGTTCTCAATCTGCTCCATCAGCAACTGAACGCCCTTGCGGCCAATTTCGTAACCCGGCGGTGCCACGGTGGTGAGGGGAACCGACCCGCTCCAGGCGAGTGGGTTGCCGTCGCATCCGGCCACGCGAACCTGCTCGGGGACGGAGATGCCTTTGTCGACCAATGCCGAGATAACGCCCGAGGCTAACACGTCGGTCAGGCCGACGACAAAATCGGGGCGTTCGTCGGCAGGGCGCCCGGCAATCTGAGCGCCAATGCTGTAGCCGTCGGCTGCGGTATTCCACTCTCCGGCGTCAATGACTTCAATTTTGATATCGGGATGCAGGGCGAGGGCCTTGTGAATGCCAAGTACGCGCAGGGTGAGCTGCATGAATGCCGCTCTGCCCACAACGGTGATATGACGTGCGCCGCGGGCGATGGCGAGCTCGGCGATAATGCGCCCCTGTGCCTCGTTGTCGGCGGCCACGTAGTAACCGGGCTCGGAGCAGTGGATGTCCAGATGGACGATCGGCACGGGCATCTTGGTCGTTGCGGGGTGCCAGTCGGGGGACGCCATGGGCTGAACCATGACGCCGGACATTTGCGTGCCCATAAAGTAGCGCAGGTAATGGTCCTGGAGAATATCGTCATTATCGGCGTTGGCGATGAGCAGGTCGTAACCGTGCTTGCGGGCCTCGTTATGGGCGCCGCTGGCAATTTGGAGCGAAAAACCGTGGTCGAGACGGGGAAGGACCAGGCCAAAGGACTTGGTGGTGCCGCCCGCGAGCTGACGGGCGCTTTGGTTGGGCAGATAGCCAAGGCGATTGATGGTCTCGTTGATGAGCTTGAGGGTCTCGGGGCGCAGCTTTTCGGGGTGGTTGAGTGCGTTGGAAACCGTGCCCAGCGAAACCCCTGCCTCGCGCGCGACGTCGCTGATTTTAACCTTTGCCATAGCGGCCCCTTTGATGCGTTTCAAGTACAAGCCAGATTGTAGCATCGCCCGCCCCTAGGGTGTCAAAACCTGCCAATTAGGGACAGGTTTATTTTGGCAGGTTTTATCTGGGAAAACGATGCTGCCAGCGCGACCACCACGAAGGGGACAGGCTCCTTTGTGGTGATTTGAGCTGCCCGGGCCTTCAATTGTCTCGATCTGTAACATCTGGGCGGCAAAACCGGCTCTACCTGTTACAAATCGAGACATAGCGCAGGGGCCGAACCGTAATGTCTCGATCTGTAACACCAAGCCGGCTTCCGGAGCCCCAGATGTTACAGATCGAGATCTTTCGCCGGGACAGAGCGCCGCCTCGGTCCAAACCACCACAAAGGCGCCTGTCCCCATCGTGGTGGTTTGGGCATGTGTGCATCGAGTGGTATCTAAGTTGAGACACCACTTCTGGTATATCAGCTTGCGTTTGCGTGAGTACAATACTCGAACGTTATACGTCTCAGCGCCCATGTGCGTGGACGTTTTGCAGTCACGCGGACGAAGGGATTTATCCTATGTGCGGAATTGTCGGCTACACCGGCTCTGATATTGCAAAGAACATCCTGGTCACAGGCCTTAAGCGCATGGAGTATCGCGGCTATGACTCCTCGGGCGTCGCGCTCGAGGTGGGCGAGGGCGCCGCGGCGCACCTCGACGTTATCCGCCGCGTGGGTAAGGTTGCGGGTCTGGAGAGCGAGCTTTCCAATATCGATAGCGACGCAACTTGCGGTATCGGCCACACCCGTTGGGCTACCCACGGCAAGCCTTCCGTCGTTAACGCTCATCCCCACACCAGCTGCGACGGTCGTATCGCCATCGTCCACAACGGCATCATCGAGAACTTCGCCGAGCTGCGCGAGGAGCTGGAGGGCCGCGGCCATCACTTTAAGAGCGAGACCGATACCGAGGTCTTCGCGCATCTGATCGAAGAGGCCTATGCCGAGACGCACGACCTGATGGCCTCCGTGCGCGAGGCTTGCACCCACGTGGTAGGCGCCTACGGTCTGGCCGCCGTGTGCGCCGACGAGCCTGGCGTAATCGCCGTTGCCCGCAAGGACTCCCCGATTGTGGTCGGCGTGGGCGAGACCGGCTCCTACGTTGCCTCCGACGTCATCGCGCTCATCGACGCCACCCGCGATGTCGTGGTGCTCGAGGACGGTCAGTTTGCCAAGCTTACGCCTGCGGGCGTCGAGTACACCGACGAGGCCGGCAATGCCATCGAGCCCAAGGTCACCCATATCGATTGGGATCTGGACATGGCCGAAAAGGGCGGCTATCCCGACTTTATGCTCAAGGAGATCCACGAGCAGCCGCGCGTCGTGCGCGACACGCTGGTTGGCCGTATGACGCCTGCCGGCGAGCTCGATATTGATGAGCTGGGTCTGTCCCTCGAGGAGCTCAACGACATCGACCGTGTCTACGTGATCGCCTGCGGCACCAGCTATCATGCAGGCCTCATCGCAAAGAACCTTATTGAGGGCTGGGCTCGCATTCCTACCGAGGTTGAGGCTGCCAGCGAGTTCCGCTATCGCAACCCCATCATCACGCCGACGACGCTCGTCGTTGCCGTGTCCCAGTCGGGCGAGACGGCCGATACCCTCGCCGCCATTCGCGATGCGCGCATCAAGGGTGCCAAGGTCTTTGGCATCACCAACGTGGTGGGCAGCCCAGTGGCGCGCGAAAGCGACGGCGTTATCTACACCAAGGCCAACAAGGAAATTGCAGTCGCCTCGACCAAGAGCTTCATCGGCCAGGTTGTGAGCCTGACGCTGCTTGCTCTGCTGCTGGCGCAGGTTAAGTACCGTCTGACCACCAAGCAGGCGCGCATGCTGTTCCGCGAACTTTCCGATACGGCCGAGCAGATCCAGTGGATTTTGGATACCCAGACCGAGGCCGTGCACGAGGCCGCCCTGCTGTGCAAGGACGCGCAGTCGGCGCTGTTCGTGGGCCGCGGTATGGGCGCTGCCATCTCCTACGAAGGCGCACTCAAGCTCAAGGAGGTCAGCTACTTGCACGCCGAGGCGTATGCTGCCGGCGAGATGAAGCACGGTCCCATCGCGCTGATCGATCCAGGCTTCCCCGTCATCGCCGTGGCCACCAAGAGCGCCACCTACGACAAGACCGTGTCGAACCTTATGGAGTGCAAGGCGCGCGGTGCCAAGGTCATCGTCGTTGCCACCGAGGGCGACGAGGAGATCAACAAAATTGCCGACTGTATCATCCGCGTGCCGGCCGTCCGTGACGTGTTCAGTCCCATCACGGCGAGCGTTCCGCTTCAGCTGCTCGCCCGCGAGGTCGCCATCCTGCGCGGCTGCGACGTCGACCAGCCCCGTAACCTCGCTAAGAGCGTGACCGTGGAATAGTTGGTTCCGCCGTTCTAACAACTAAGGCCCGGCTCCGCGTCAGACGGAGCCGGGCCTTTTTGTGCGGAGAAACCACCACAAAGGTGCCTGTCCCCTTTGTGGTGGTTTTGGCAGGTTAGCGGAGCTTGCTGGTCTCGAAGTACTTGGGATATTGGTCCAGGACCTCGGTCTGGTTGCGGAACATCATATGCAGGTGCTTGCTGACCAAAAAGCTCGCCTCGATGGGGTCGCGGCCGGCGATGGCGCGGCGGATTTGCTTGTGCTCGTTAACAATCTCCTGATTGTCGAGCGTCTGCGTGGCGGCGCGCAGCCAGCGGAAGCGCTCCAGGTCGGCATTGGTCTCTTCGAGCCACGACCACACGGTGCTGCGGCACGCGATGCTAAAGATCATGCGGTGCATGAGGTTGTCGCTTAAAAAGAAGCCGATGCGATCCTCTTCGGCCATGGTCTTTTCCTGCAGCGCGATGGCTCGGTCGAGCTGCTCGATGCCTGCCGAGGTGGCACGGGCGCAGCACTCCACGATCACCTGCTTTTCCAGGTGCTCGCGAATGTAGCAGGCGCTTTCGGCAAGGGTGAGGTTGATGGGTGAGACGTAGGTGCCGCTTTGGGGCACGGTGCGCACCAGGCCCTCTTGCGCCAGACGCACCAGTGCCTCGCGCACAGGGGTGCGCCCCATATCCAGGTCGTCGCAAAGCTGCTTGACGCCCAGCTTTTCGCCCGGCTTGTAGTCCAGGTAGACGATTTTGCGTCGAATGGTGTGGTAGGACTGGTCCTGCAGGCTCGTTTCCTGCTCGCCGACGTGCATCGATTCTTCCATAGTGCCTCGCAACCGTTCTATCACACTCATATATCAGCTGTTAATTATGCCGCGAATCAGCTCTCCGTGGTGGGTAATTCGGCTGTCGTCCGAGAACTATTGCGGCATCTTAGCCTTTGTTTGCGCAGGGCTGTGCTCAATATTGCCGTATCATAAGCCGTCGCAAACGTGAAATAGAAAGAAGGAATCCCATATGCAATTGGCGAATATCGTACGCGAGCGCTGGAAGGGTGTCTTGTTCTGCCTGATCATCGCCATCCCCGCGACGTTGCTCGGCAAACAGGTTGAGGTGGTCGGCGGGCCGGTGTTTGCCATCCTCTTTGGTATGGTTCTGGCGCTCGTCTTTCCCAAGAATCGTCGCGAACAGCTCGCCGCCGGTGTCACCTATACGTCTAAAAAAGTCTTGCAGTACGCGGTAATCCTGCTTGGCTTTGGCATGAACCTCTCGCAGATTCTGTCCAAAGGCGCTCAGTCGCTGCCGATTATCGTGGCAACGATCTCGACCTCGCTCGTCATTGCCTTCGTGCTCTGCCGCGTTATGAACGTGCCGGGCAAGATCGCGACGCTTGTGGGCGTGGGTTCGTCGATTTGCGGCGGTTCTGCCATCGCCGCGACCGCGCCCGTCATCGATGCCGACGATCGCGAGATTGCCCAGGCTATTTCGGTCATCTTCCTGTTTAACGTTATCGCGGCGCTCGTGTTTCCGACGCTCGGCGGCATGCTCGGGCTGACCAACGAGGGCTTTGGCTTGTTTGCCGGCACTGCCATCAACGACACCTCGTCGGTAACGGCTGCGGCGAGCGCCTGGGACAGTATGCATCCCGGCGCCAATGTGCTCGAAAGCGCCACGGTGGTCAAGCTCACCAGGACGCTGGCCATTATTCCCATTACGTTGGTTCTCGCATGCTGGCAGATGCGTCTGGCGCGCAAGGCCGGCGGCGACGCCAAAAGCACGTTCTCGCTTAAACGCGCGTTTCCCATGTTCGTGCTGTTCTTTGTGCTGGCGAGCGTGATCACCACGGTGCTTCAGCTTCCTGCATCCATTACGGCGCCCATCAAGGAGCTGTCGAAGTTCTTTATCGTGATGGCCATGGCGGCTATTGGCTTTAATACCGATATTGTCGAGCTGGTCAAAAAGGGCGGCAAGCCCATCGCATTGGGCTTTTGCTGCTGGATTGGCATTGCGTGCATGAGTTTGGGAATGCAGCACGTGCTGGGAATCTGGTAGAGAAGTAGCTTATTTGCGTGCTGCGTGCTGCGTGCTGGCGAGCGCATGTCCGCGGTGGAGCGATAGGAGCTCTTGCGGGTATGGCTTGTCCGCAGGTTTATAGGTCCCGAAGAGCTCTTATCGCCCCGCCAGGATGGCGATGCGGGGCAACTCATATACTCGCAGGACGGCGGCTTCTGCCCTATAGTGTTTGGTGAGCAATATCGTTCAATTTTGAAACACTCGCCCGCGCGGCCGTCGGTGGCGGCGTGGCGCCGAGGACGGGGCGCAATATGAACAGTGACGCCAAGCTACAAATCTTGATCGAGGCCTTGGCTGCTGCCGGGGCCTCGGCGTTGGCAATCGATGGGCATGGACGCGTGGCGATTTCGACCATGGATGATGTCGCACTCGAGCAAGATGTCGCGGCATTTGTCGCCGAGCGCCTGGGGCGTGTGGGCAACGGCACGCGCCTGGTGATGGGGCATGCGGGAGGGCGCTTGAGCCTCACGGTGCGTCCGGTCGCCAAGGAATACGGCGCGCTTTGGGTGGTCGTGGTCCGTGAGGTGCACGGTGCGGCGGCACACGCGGGTATTGAGTGGCTTAACGCAGATGAGGTCGAGGCGCGCTACGAGGCAAGCGCGTACGGCATTGTCGAGGGTGCCGCTGCGGTCGCTGGCCCCGTCTGCGAAAGCTATGCCCGCGGCGTGCCCCTCATGTTGGAGGGCGAGCTGGGTGCTGGCCAGTCAGAGATTGCAAAACGCCTCTATCTGGATGGGCCTTATGCTGACGAACCATTTGTGTCCGTGGCACTTGACGAGCTCACAGATCGCGGCTGGCGCCATCTGCTCAAAAGCTCGGAATCGCCGCTGTTTCAGGCAGGGCTGACCCTTTGTATTGACGGTTGGCATGCACTTTCGCCGCATCGTCTGCGCGAGCTTGTCTCCACGATGACCGACACGGCGCTGGCCGCGCGTTGTCATGTGGTTCTGACGGCAAACGATATGCCGGGCGGTGGCGAAAGCGATCAGGCCGCTTTTGTAACCGAGCGCTTGGCGTGCGCAGTAAGTGTGGCGCCTGCGATTGCCGAGCAGGGTGGCGCATCGAATAAGGTTGCGCAGTATTTGTCATATCTGTCAGATGTCTTTGGAACTGCCGCTCCGAGTATGTCAGAGGAGGCTGCCTCGACGCTCAACGGCTATCGCTGGCCACGCAACTATCTGCAGCTTCGCGAGGTCTCGGAACGACTCTATATATTAGTAGGGTCGGGTGTGGCGGAGCGCGCGGTGGCGGAGGAGGTGCTCGCCCAGGAGGACGTCATCAAAACCGCAACCTTTGGCGCTCCGACGCTCGACAGCGACCTGTATATCCTGCGTCCACTGGCCGATACCGAACGCGACATTGCGCGGCTGGTCGTAGGCTACCTTCAGGGCAACCGGACCCGCGCTGCCGAGGTGCTGGGAATAAGCCGCACGACCTTGTGGCGCTTGCTGAAGGACGACGACCGCTGAGCGAGGTGCCCGTGACCGCGTGCGGCGCGTGTGCTACAGTCCAAAGCAGTAATGTTTCGATTGCGTTACAGCGTGCGGGGGCGTATGGCGGAGACTTCAAAACCAAACCGGAATAGACGGAGCGCGGCTCCAGTTAACCGCCGCACGACGTCCCGGACGTGGGGCAAGCACGCGTCGGGGTTCGACGGTTCGTTCAAACGCACCAAATACGGCTATCCTTCGGCAAGCGCTCGCTTGGCTATGCAGGCCGAGTCGACGCTGTGGGGGCGCAAGCGCGTGGTGGGCTCTAAGCTCAAGCACGACGGAACGCTGGGCTACATTAGCCGTGGCGCTGCTCGCCGAAGTGGGCTCAATCCCGCTGGATGGCATCGCTATGTTCCGATTGCGGTCGTTGTTGCGGCGATTGTGATCGCACTTGCCGCACTCGGTTACGCTGGCGGCGGGGTCGACCTGAGTGCGATGTTCAAGTCTGCTGAGCTCGCGCATGCCGGCACGGAGCTTGTCGAGGGCGCTCAGACACAGACGGGCGTGGCTCCTCAGCGCGGTATTGTTGCCGCTGCCGCAACGATCGCCGATACCCAAAAAGGCGAGGATGCGGACAGCGAGGATAGCGAAACCGGTGCAAACGGCGTGGGTTCGCAGGTCACGCCCGTGACACAAGGCCAATAAGTCACAGAACCATCACACTAAGTCGCTGTTTGGGGCCAATGAGCGAGCAAAAAAGCAGTGATGTTGTTTCATATAGAACTCATTAGTCACAATTTATAAAAAGGGGATATACTACTAGGCACTTAAAGGTCCACAAGCTGCAAGTTGAGGAGTGCCTAACATGAAGAAGAGATTCATGGCAGCACTGAGCGTTCTCGCTCTTGCCCTGGCTCTGCCCGTGGCTGCTTTCGCCGCCCCGAGCCCGGCCAACACCACCGCCACCGGCGCCAACAACGTGACCGCCAGCGTTAACAACGCTAACGTCAAGGTTGCTTCCACCACCAAGAACGCCGAGGGCACCCCTGCCAACGCCAACGTGGTCGCTTCCTTTGAGATCACCGAGACCGTCGAGGGTACCGTTTCTGAGTCCAACCCGCTGACCGTCACCTTCACCCTTGGCAAGGCTTACGCCAACGCCAAGGTTACCGTCTATGTCCAGCACAACGACGGTAGCAAGGAGACCCTGAACCTCACTGCCGACAACAACGGCAATGTTACCTTTAAGGTCACCAAGCTCTCCACCTACACCATCGTGGCTGAGAAGACCGCTGCTGGCGCTGTTACCACTGACAACGGTGCTAAGTCCCCGGCCACCGGTGTGAACACCACCGCCGTTGCCGCTGTGGCTGCTGTTGCCGCTGCTGGCGCTGCCTGCGCTTTCGTTGCTCTTCGCAAGAACAACTAGCACACACACGGTTTCAACCGTAAGATTTGAGGACCCGTACTTGTGCGGGTCCTTTTTTTGACTGATTTACAGGGTAAGGGAACACCATGGCACAGCAGCCGCAGGGCAAGCATATGGAAGTTAAGCATATGGACGACTCGGACAAAAAGCGTCGCGCCACGATACTCAAGGGCGTTTTCGTAGTGTTGTTGCTGGTCGCAGTCGGCTGCGGCGGCTACGTGCTCTATATGAATCATCTAGAGCAGCAGCGCGCCGAGGAGATGAGTGCAACAGGCAAGCCCGCCACGAAGGTCGAATCAAAGGGCAAGGAGCTGCCGGACAACCCCATCGACTTCGCTCCGCTCATTCAAGAGAATGCCGATATCTATGCGTGGCTCTACATTCCGGGTGCGGATATCAACACGCCCTTGCTGCAGAGCACGACGGATGACCTGTTTTATCTGGACCATGACAAGGACGGCAAGTACGACCCCTACGGCACGGCGTTTAGTCAGATGGCAAACGCGCGCGACTTTAGCGATCCCGTCACGGTGATCTACGGCCATGTGAACGGCGGTGTGTTCCACAACTTGCATAACTTTGAGGACGCGGACTTCTTTAACGAGAACGCCGAGTTCTATATCTACACGCCGGGCCATATTCTGAAGTACAAGATTGTCTCGGCCTATCAATATGACGACCGCCACATTCTCAACTCGTTTAACTTTGCCGACCCTGCCGTGCGCCAGGACTACTTTAATTCGGTCTGCAATCCTGACGCATTGCTCAAAAATGTACGTGACGGCGTGACACTTGATGCAGATAGTAAGATTGTGCAGTTGAGCACCTGCATGCTCGATAGCTCGCAGGGCAACTCGCGCTATATTGTGAGCGGTGTGTTAACAAGCGACCAGGAGACAAAATAGTCATGAACCCCCGTGGCAAGCACTTTATCGATGCGGTGGATCCCGACGAAAATCAAGTAAACAATCCCGAGCAGCAGGTTCGGGATGCGGCGGAGCCTGTCGAGCCTCAATGGGAGACCAAAGGCACTCCGACGCCTCAACCTGACGAAAAATCCCAGAGCAAGGCCGAGGCTCCGTCCGACGCATCGGCAAAGACCGACGAAGCTGCGGCGCAGCCTATTGATGAGGCAGAGTGGCCTTCGCTTGATGAGGCGGGGCCTCAGCGCCGTCGACGCTCCAAAGAGTCGATTAAGCGCATCAAGCGCCGCCGCCGTATCCGCACGCTGCTGATCGTGCTGCTCGCGATTGGTGCGATTGCCGCTGCCGGCTGGGGCTTTGTGAATCACAGCGTGAACCAAGGCAAAAAGAAGATTGAGGAAAAGACCGAAAAGGTCATTAAGGCCAAGGGCGACACCATTACCTATAACGGCAAGAAGTATGCGCTCAACAAGCATATGGCCACGGTGGCGTTTATCGGCTTTGATGGCCGCAACAACGATGACGGCACCCAGAAGGGCCAGTCCGATACCGTGATGGTCGTAGCGCTTAATACCGACACGGGCGAGGCCCGCGGTATTATCATCCCGCGTGACAGCATGGTTGCCGTAGATACGTACTCCAATGGTTCGTTTGCCGGCCAGGTGACCGAGCAGCTGTGCTTGCAGTTCGCCTATGGCACCGATGGCGATAACTCATCGGCACTGACGGCCGCCGCTGCCTCGCGCGTGCTCGATAACATTCCGGTCGACTATTACTACACGCTCAATATCGAGGGCGTGGCTCCCATTAACGACTCTATCGGCGGCGTAACGCTGGTACCCACGCAGACGGTGCCGGGCACCTCGGTGGTCGAGGGCCAGGAGACCACGCTGTTTGGTACAACGGCGGAAAAGTACGTGCAGTGGCGCGACACGACGAATCTGACGTCTTCGCTTGATCGTACGGCGCGTCAGGTGAGCTATGTGCAGGCGTTTGCATCGAAGGTGCTCAGCAGTGCCAAGAGCAACCCCGCCATGCTCATCAGCCTGTATCAGGCCATGGGCGACTATACGTGGACCAATTTGGGTCTCGACGAGTTTAGCTATCTAGCAACTACGATGCTCGAGCACGGCCTGACTTCGTTTGATGTCGTGACGCTGCAGGGCACCATGCAGCAGGGCGACACCTTCGCCGAGTTCTATCTGGATCAGGACAACGTAAAGCAAACGGTCGTCGATACGTTCTATCATCCCGTTAATTAGCTGCCCAGGTGCCGGATGCCAACAGTAGCTCACTCGATGTCAGGCACCAACAGCGAGCGGCCCGCGCAGCGTCAACGGGTCCGCCGTTCGTTAGAACGGCGGAACATACACCACGTTGTCGCGGCGAGGCTTGGCCTCGGGGAGTGCGTCCTCGGCGTAGCCCAGAATGCAATTGCCTACACCGCGCAGGCTTCCGTCGGCGGGCAGACCCCACTTGGTCAGCAGTTCCAGTCCCTCGGGTGAGTCAAAGACCTCGTGCGCGCGGTGGATCCAACACGAATCGACGCCCAGCGCATAGGCTGCGTTGAGCAGATTGCCCATGGCGAGCGAGCCGTCTTCCAAGTGCGTGGGCACGCTGCGGTCGACGAGCACCACCACAACGGTCTTGGCGCCGTAGAAGGGATCTCCCTTGCTGCCCATAACTTGGGCGTTGAGCTGCGAGAGACGCTCGACGGTTGCGGGGTCGGTGACGGCGACGAACGTGACCGGCTGGCGTCCCATGCCGCTCGGCGCGTACTGGCCGGCTTCGATAATGCGTGCGAGCTTCTCGGCCTCGACGGGGCGATCGCTGTATTTGCGGCAGCTGCGGCGGTGGATGAGCGCTTCGATGGTCTCCATGGGTCCTCCTGACGTCGGTTTCGTTGCCTCGTTCTTACCCGTCGAACCAAAACCGTAATCGCGCAGTCGGCCCCAAACAATGCAAGCTACCAAGTGGAAAAGTTGGTTTGCATAAAACTTCGGCCAGAATGTGATAAACCGGTGGGATGGTTAAACGTTTTATCCCGTCTACCCTGCGGTTTTTTACCACTTGCCTAAATGATGCGCGCATAAGCTCTGATAAAGGTTTTACTAAAGGAGCACCAACGTTTATCAACGCGCCATGGTGGCGCCGGGCCAGGAGGTAACATCATGTTCCAGGCTGGAGATGTCGTCGAGACCGACTTCGAAGGATTTCTGAAGCTGCTGCGTTCCAAGACGCGCGCTTTCGTGTCGATCAATGATCACGAGTACTACATCACGCACACCGATGGCTATTGGCGTGTTCAGGATTGCGTGGCCCTCAACGATAAGGGCCACTTTACTGACTGCTCCGAGCTAGTCAACACGGTCTGCGAGGTCGTCGAACTGCCGTGGATCTGCGGCAAGAGCCTGCACGACAGCTTCTCGGGCGCCACGGTCTACGAGGCCGTCGCTGCCTAACAGCCAACAATCGATATTCTCTCGCAACCGCCGGCGCCGCCCCCGCGCCGGCGGTCTTTTTTGTCGATATGCTCATGTAGAGCCGACCATAGACAACGAGCTTATTGACGATAGTCAAAACTCGAACTAATGTAGAGATATAAATTGGTCAAAAATCGGACAATTGAATGGTGGGATAGATGAATAGTGCGGTTACGCTGGTCGACTTCGATCGGTTGCTCAATGGACTCGACCATATCTATTCGGAGTTCTCGCGCGCCTGCGGCCTTTCGGACTGCGCCTACTGGATGCTCGTCGACACGAGTGCAGCGGGCGGAAGCGTTGCCGTGAGTCGGCTGACGAGTGAATGGTTCTACAGCAAACAGACCATCAATTCGGCGATTAAAACGCTTAGGGCGCGAGGGCTTGCGACGTTGGAGTTTGCCGAGGGCAGTCGTAAAAACAAGGTTGTACGACTGACCGAAGAAGGCGTGCGGTTTGCCAAGCGCTACGCGTTGCCGGCGCAAAAAGCCGAGCAACAGGCATTCGAGGCGCTCGAGCCGTGGGAACAGTGCGAGATCATGCGCTTGGTCGGTAAGTTCTCCCATGTTCTTAACGAAGAGTGCGAGGCATTTAAACGGCAAGTGGCCGCCGAGAACGAGACTGACGATAAGGGCGAGGGGGACGCATGCGACTCTTAATGAGGTTTATGAGGCCGTACCGCGGTCTGATTGCGGTGACGCTGTTTGCGGTGCTGATAGATAACGTCGGTACGCTGTTGGTTCCCACGATGCTGGCGAACATGGTCAACACCGGTATTACCACGGGTGATGTCGACTATATATTACGCAACGGCCTGTACATGCTTATCGCGACCGGCATGGCCAGCGGCGGCACGGTGCTGGGCTGCTATCTTTCGGCGCGCCTGGCCGCCAACGTGGCCTGCGATATCCGCAATGCCGTGTACGACAAGTCGCTCGAGCTGTCCGCCAGCGACTTTGAGCGCTTTGGCACGGGTTCGATGATCACGCGCTCGCTCAACGACATCAACGTGATTCAGCAAGCTGTCCTTCAGACGATTCAGCTGGTGCTGCCGGTGCCGTTCTTGGCCGTGGCAGGCATCATTTTTGCTTGGTTCATCGATCCCGCCATGGGTACGCTGCTGGGCGTGGTGGTTGCGATCGTGCTGGTGGCGGCGGTCTTTACCGTTGCCAACGCCGCGCCGATCTTTATGCGCCTGCAGAGCTTTATCGACCGCATGAACGTGGTGCTGCGCGAGAACATCGTGGGCGTGCGCGTCATCCGCGCATTTAACAAGGAGCGCCACGAGGAGCAGCGCCTGGACGAGGTGTTTAGCGATTACGCGGCCAATGCCATCAAGGTCAACCACCTGTTTGTGGGTCTCGACAGCTCCAGCTTCTTTTTGATGAATATCGCCGAGGTGGCGGTGCTGTGGGTGGGCGGCAACCGCGTGGGCGTCCACGCCATGCAAATCGGTAGCATCTCGGCCGTGCTGGAGTACGCGATCCTGATCCTGTTCTTTGTGATGACGGCGCAGATGGTGATTCTGACGCTCCCACGCGCCGCCGCATGCCTGAACCGTGCGCAGCAGGTGTTGGAGATTGAGCCGAGCATCGTGGACGGCAAGCGCACGCTGGACACGTGCGCGGCGGAGTCTGTTGACGGTGCCGACGCGGTGGCCGTGTTCGACCACATGTCGTTCCGTTTTGACGATGCCGACGAGGATACCCTGTGCGACCTGAGCTTTGCCTGTCGCCGTAGCCAGACCACGGCGATTGTAGGCTCGACGGGTTCGGGCAAGTCGACGGTGGCCAAGCTCTTGCTTCGCTTCCACGATGCCACGAAGGGCGCCATTCGCCTGAATGGCATCGATCTGCGCGACCTTTCGCAAGACGACATCCGCGGGCGTATCGCCTATGTGCCGCAGAAGGCATGGCTGTTCTCGGGTACGGTGGCGAGCAACCTGCGCTTTGGCAACGAAGACGCGACTGAGGCTGACATGCTCCATGCGCTGGAGGTTGCCCAGAGCACCTTTGTGCTCGACCAGCCCCAGGGGCTCGATACGCCGGTGGCCCAGGGCGGCACGAACTTCTCGGGTGGTCAGCGCCAGCGCCTGGCGATTGCCCGCGCACTCATGAAGCATGCCGATCTATATATCTTCGACGACAGTTTTTCGGCCCTGGACTTTAAGACCGATGCGGCACTGCGCCATGCGCTGCAGGACGAGACGTGCGATGCCGCGGTGCTCATCATCGCCCAGCGCATCTCGACTATTTTGCATGCCGATCAGATCGTGGTGCTCAAAGACGGCGAGATCGTGGGCCTAGGCACGCACGACGAGCTCATGGAAACCTGCGAGGTGTACCGCGCAATCGCGGAATCGCAGATGAAGGGAGGTGAGTAGCATGACCGAGGAGCTCAAGAAGCAGGGCATCGTCGATGGCGCTGCGGTTGTAGAGACAGTCGAGGAGACGGGCGTCGCGCCCGACCTGGACGAAGCCGCCAAGGCGGCGGAGCGCGAGGCTCGCCGCCAAGCGCTCTACGAGGAAAACGAACGTGCCGAGGACGAGCGCGCCCGCGCCGAGGCAGAGCGTATGCGCGACGTGGACGACGAAGACGAGGACGAGACGCCTCGGGATACCTGGGCGACGGTGCGCCGCCTGTGGAGTGAGGCTGCCGGCGACCATTGGCGCTTCTATATCGTGTTCGCGAGCATTGTGTTCTATGTCATCTTTAACACCGCCGCGCCGGCATATAGCGCCCGCGTGATCGATGAGCTGTGGGGCCACATTCAGGTGGCGTTTGCCAACGACACCACTTTCAGCATCACCTGGGAGAACTGCGGCAAGACCATTTTCGTCTACTTTATGATCTGGACTGCCGCTGCCTCGTTCTATGCGCTCCAGAGCTTTTTGATGTCGAGCGTCGCTGAGCGTCTCAATCTGCGCCTGCGCAACCGCATCGCGCAAAAGCTCAACCGTCTGCCGCTCGCCTATTTTGACGCGCATCGTCCCGGCGAGGTCGTCAGCCGCGCGACCAACGACCTGGACAAGATGTCCGAGAGCATGCAGCGCGGATTGCTGCAGCTGCTCGTGTCGATCGGCACGGTTGTTGGTGCTGTGAGCGTGATGTTCGTGTTCAGCGTGCAGCTTACGCTCGTCTTTCTGTTCTTTACGGCACTGTCGCTGCTGGTGACGAAGGTCGTCTCGCGCCGCACACACGATGTGACGGGCGAGCGCCAGGAGTGGGTGTCCAAGATTACGAGTGCGGTCGAGGAAGGCTATTCGGGCCGTCTGGTGATCCGCGCGTTTAACCGCGAACGCCAAAGTTCTGCCGAGGTGCACCAGGCCTCGGGCGAGCTGGCACGCGTGAGTGCCAAGGCCGACTTTATGATCAATGCCGTCGGCCCTGCGGTGCGCTTTATCGGCCGTTTGGCGCAGATCGTGATCGCGCTGGTGGGCTGCAGCATGCTGGTTGCCGGTCACATGACCGTCGGCGTGTTCCAGGCGTTCTTCCAGTTTATCTACGAGGCGTCCGAACCCATGACGCAGCTGTCGTTTACCTTCAACTCGCTGCAGAGCGCGTTGGCGAGTGCGGAGCGCGTGTTCGACCTGCTCGATGAGCCCGAGATGGAGGCCGATCCGCTGCCGGACGAGGCCGCCAAGCTGCCGGGTCGCGTTGAGGGTCGCGTCTCCTTTGAGCACGTGCGCTTTGGTTATTCGCCCGACAAGCCGCTTATGCACGACGTGTCGTTTACCGCCGAGCCGGGCCAGAAGATTGCCGTGGTGGGAACCACGGGCGCGGGCAAGACGACGCTCATCAACCTGCTCATGCGCTTCTACGAGATTGACGGCGGGCGTATTACGCTCGACGGCGTGGATACGAGCCGCATGGACCGCGGCGAGCTACGGCAGCAGTTTGGCATGGTGCTGCAGGACGCCTGGCTGTTCGATGGCACGATTGCCGAAAACATCGCCTACGGCTGTCCCGAGGCGACGCGTGAGGAGATCGTGGCGGCTGCGCGCGCCGCGCAGGTCGACTTCTTTGTGCGCACCATGCCGCAGGGCTATGACACGCGCGTGGCCAACGATGCCGAAAGCATCAGCCAGGGCCAGCGTCAGCTGCTGACCATCGCACGCGTGCTGCTCAATAACCCGGCGATTCTCATCCTGGACGAGGCGACCTCAAGCGTGGATACGCGTACCGAGCTTGCCATCGGTCGTGCCATGGACGCGCTCATGCGCGGGCGCACGAGCTTTGTGATCGCGCACCGCCTGTCGACGATCGTGGACGCCGACCTGATCTTGGTCATGGATCACGGCAACATTATCGAGCAGGGCACGCATAAGGAGCTGCTGGCTGCCGAGGGTGCCTACGCCGACCTCTATCTGAGCCAGTTCGCATAATGTGACAAAGGGACAGTCTCTTTGCCACATCACAAATAAGGCGCGCCGGGGATGAATTCCCTGGCGCGCCTTTGCGTTGATGCCGATGTCGTTTTGTGCCGCTTGCGTTCCTAGCGTTCGTCCACGAGCTTGGCGACGAGGGCCTTGAGCTCGGCCACCTCTCGCTCGAGTTCCTTGACGCGGCGGGCATTCTCGGTGATGCCCTGGCGGTTGAGGGCGGACTGCTCGGCGGCGTCATCGGGCATGTACTCGCGATGCTGCTTGGCGTCGAAGCTCTCCTCGAACACGCAGCAGCCGTTGCGCTTGATGATGCGCCCGGGAACGCCCACGACGGTGCAGTTGTCGGGCACGTCCTTGACGACGACCGAGTTGCCGCCGATTTTGACGTTATTACCGATGCGAATGTTGCCGAGCACCTTGGCGCCCGTGCCCACGGTGACGTTGTTGCCCAGGGTGGGGTGGCGCTTGCCGGTCTCGTTGCCGGTGCCGCCGAGCGTGACGCCCTGGTAGAGCACACAGTTGTCGCCCACGATGGCAGTCTCGCCGATGACGACGCCCATGGCGTGGTCGATAAAGAAGTGCTTGCCGATCTGCGCGGCGGGATGAATCTCGACGCCGGTGATGTGGCGGGTGATTTGCGAGAGCACACGGGCGAGAGATCGATGGCCGTGTTCCCACAGCCAGTGCTCGGGCACGTGGTTCCACTTGGCGTGCAAGCCGGGGTAGGAAAGGAAGATGACCAGACCGTTTTGCGCGGCGGGGTCTTGCGCCTGGACGGTCTTGATGTCCTCACGAATGGTATTGATAAAGCTCACCGGCCGCCCTCCCTTAGCGCCGTGACAATGCGATTCAATAAAGTATAGCGATTCGCTAGGGATTAGGAAGGGCGATCCTGGCGGCATTGCGCGACAGGTGTCAGTTATGCAAACTTGCTGGTAATGGAGTCACACTTTTGTGCGGTCGTATGCATGGCCGCGTTGCAACCGTATACTGGTCAACTTGGACGTGTCCGCGCCCACAACTGAGAGGTTTTACTTCATGGGTTTCATCAATTTTATCGCTGAGCTGCTTAAGGACCCGCGCACCGCGATCGCTAGCTGGATCGCCGCCGGCCCGCTTATGGCCTACGGCTGCGTGTTCCTAATCATCTTTATCGAGACGGGCGTGGTGTTCTTCCCGTTCCTTCCCGGCGACTCGCTGCTGTTTGCCTCGGGCTTCTTTGCCCATAATGGCGGCTTTAACATTGTTGCGCTTCTGGCCACCGCATGGGCCGCAGCCATCCTGGGCGATCAGTGCAACTTTATGATTGGCCACTTCTTTGGCCGCAAGATCATCGCCTCGGGCAAGGTAAAGGCCATGACGCCCGAGCGCATCAAAAAGTCCGAGGATTTCTTGGACAAGTGGGGCCATCTGGCCATCTTCCTCGGCCGCTTCTTCCCGTTCATCCGCACCTTTGTGCCTTTTATCGCCGGCATGGGCGGCATGCACTGGCGCAACTTTGTCGTCTTTAACGTGCTGGGTGGCATTACCTGGTCGACGGTCTTTACGCTGCTGGGTTACTTCTTTGGTGGCATTCCGTTTGTGCAGGAGCACTTTGAGCTGCTGATCATCGGGATTGTCGCCGTGTCGATCATCCCGACCGTGGTCGGTCTGGTTAAGGCTAAGCTCGGTAAAAAGAACGCCTAGTCCGAGATTGTTTTCGGACGTTAATTCCAAGGCCCGTCATCGGATTCGATGGCGGGCCTTTTGTGTTGGAGGCAAATGAAAATACTTTACTTAGTTAAAGAAAAGCGTTTTATCCAAGGCGTGCGGGGAGTACAATCACCTGCATGCGAATCGACGCGCCATCGGCTTTGATGCTGCCCGCGTGTCCTGCCCGGCTCTACGCTTCCGGGTATGCGACGTTGCGACGCGGCCGGCTTCGGTCCTTGCGTGCGGGTTCGCGAGTATGCAACCGTGTATGTAAGGAGCGACATATGACTGTCGAGAAGAAGGATATCGATTGGGGTAGCCTCGGCTTTGGCTACATGAAGACCGATTACAGCTACGAGGCCCATTGGAAGGACGGTGAGTGGGACGAGGGCGGCCTGACCACTGACCACACCCTGCACGTCTCCGAGTGCGGCGGCATCTTCCATTACTGCCAGGAGGTCTTTGAGGGCCTGAAGGCCTACACCGCCGAGGACGGCAGCATCGTCTGCTTCCGTCCCGACATGAACGCCGAGCGTATGTATAACTCCGCGCAGCGCCTCGAGATGCCCCCGTTCCCCAAGGACAAGTTTGTCGAGGCCGTCAAGCAGGTCGTCTCTGCCAACGCCGCCTGGGTTCCGCCTTTCGGCTCCGGTGCAACCCTGTATGTGCGTCCGTTTATGATCGGCTCCGGTGACGTAATCGGCGTGGCTCCCGCTCCTGAGTACACGTTCCGCATTCTCGTGACCCCGGTCGGTCCGTACTTTAAGGGTGGCCTCAAGCCTGTCAAGCTGCGTGTTTCTGAGTACGACCGCGCCGCACCGCACGGCACCGGCAACATCAAGGCCGGCCTGAACTACGCCATGTCCCTGAAGCCCACGATGGAGGCTCACCGCGAGGGCTATGCCGAGAACCTGTATCTCGACTCCGAGTCCCGCACCTATGTCGAGGAGACCGGTGGCGCCAACGTCCTGTTCGTGAAGGAGGACGGCACGCTTGTCGTCCCGCAGTCGCACACCGACTCCATCCTGCCCTCCATCACCCGCCGTTCGCTCGTTCAGGTCGCTGAGGACCTGGGCATGACCGTCGATCAGCGACCCGTCGAGTGGGCCGAGGTCAAGGCCGGCACCTTTGTTGAGTGCGGTCTGTGCGGCACCGCTGCCGTTATCTCCCCGGTCGGTGAGATCGACAACAAGGTCTACGGTGCCGACGAGACTGTGACCTTCCCGGCTGGCTACACCGAGATCGGTCCTGTGATGAAGAAGCTCCGCGAGACTCTGACGGGCATCCAGTCTGGTGCTGTTGAGGATAAGCACAACTGGGTTTACACCGTCGCGTAAGCTGTCTTGTATGTCCGGCCCGAGGGCGACCTTCCTTTCCGGCGCGTCCTCGGACATGAAAGAACCCCCGCTGCGCACTACGTGCGGCGGGGGTTCTTTCGTCCTGCGGAGTGCGCCAGAAAGGAAGGTCACCCCCGGGCCTGCGTTACCTCGGCGCAGTCGTTACGGGCAATATAGATCTGAATAGAGATGGTGCGCGGCCTTTTGCCGCGCTTTTGTTTTGGTTCGCGCCATGTGGGGGTGGTGGCGACGTGCATTTTTGCGAGTATTCTGCAATCGAAGGCCACTGCATACCGACTTCGGGCGAAAAATCGGGATTTCTCGATGTTTTCTACGAATGATGGGCGGGGTTATGGGCTGACAGCGTTTGATTTGCAGGGATATTCGCGGTCTTTGGCATTTATCGTGGCGCCCGAAGTCCTTGGTTATGTTGAATACTCCTAAAAATGCACGGTGCTTAGAGGGGGACCTTCGCAACAAAGGAAACCGCCCCGTCGAAGTATGCATTCGACGGGGCGGTTTATGCATATACCCGATTAAGGATACGCTGCGGATCTGTTAGAACTTGACGGTCGGTGCCTGGCGGGCAGCTTCGGCGGCCTCGAAGCCCTGGCGCTCCTTAAACTGGAAGATGCCGGCAAAGATGACGGCCGGGAAGGTCTGGATGGCGTTGTTGTAGCTAAGCACGCAGTCGTTGTAGCTCTGACGCGCGTAGCTCACCTTGTTCTCGGTGTCCTCGAGCGTGGCTTGGAGCTGCGTAAAGTTGGTGTTCGCCTTAAGATCGGGGTAAGCCTCGGCCACGGCGAAGAGCTGGCGCAGGGCGCCGGTCAGCACGTTGTCGGCTTCCATCTTGGCTTCGGGCGTGGTGGCGCTTACGGCGGCGTTGCGCGCGTTGACCACGGCGGCAAGCGTGTCCTGCTCGTGTTTGGCGTAGCCCTTGACGGTTTCGACCAGGTTAGGGATCAGGTCGTTGCGGCGCTGCAGCTGCGTGTCGATGTTCTGCCAGGCGTTATCAATGCGATTGCGCTTGGTGACCATGTTGTTGTAGATGCCGGCGATGGCGCAGACAATCACAACGACAACAACGATACCGATGATGACGGGAATCATGGTGTCTCCGTTTCGAATGGCCGCGGCGTCTTCCGCCGGCTGCCGTTGGTGTAACGCTACTAGTATACCCGCAACCTTTGGCGATACCGAACTTTCCGGTAAGCGTTATGTTTCCACCAAGGTAAGGCCACTCGCCAGGGAATGGGCGATACAGGTGTAAGATATGCGACAGATTAGTGAGCGTTGTCTTCTCCTTGAGGAGGGCGATATATATGGACCTTCGCATCAAGAAAACCTATCGGGCCCTGTTCGAGGCCTTTACCGAGCTGCTCGAAGAGCATCGGTTTGAGGACGTGACGGTTGCCATGCTGTGCGACCGCGCTATGATTCGTCGGACGACGTTCTACAAGCACTTCCGCGACAAAAACGATTACTTTGCCTTCTATATCGATGAACTCATGTCGGGCCTGCCGCAAAAGCGGGCCGATGCGGATGGCGCGGAGGGCGCCGAGGACGTGCGCGCGCTTCGCCACGAAGTGTTCGCCGATGCCATGGATCTGATTCTGGCGCATGAGCAGCTCATGGATAACATTTTGGCGAGCAGCATGTCGGGTATGCTGACCAGCATGATTTGCGACCGCATCGCGCGCTCCATACGCGGGCGCGTGATGAGCGCGCTTGACGAGGACGCGCTCGCGCCCGTATCGCTCGAGACAACGTCTGAGTTTGTCGCCGGTGGCATTATTCGGCTTTTTACCATGTGGTGGGAATCGGGCCACGTACTAGAGCGCCGATCCGAAATCGCCGACGTGGTCGATGCGCTGTTCGAGCGGACCATGACGCCGGTGAGTCACTAAGAGTGGCGGAGAGAGGGGGATTCGAACCCCCGGAACGCTCTCGCGCTCAACGGTTTTCAAGACCGCCGCATTCAACCGCTCTGCCATCTCTCCGTGAGACGTAATGATAGCATCGTTTTGAATTTGCAACAGGGAAGGCGAACGATGACGATCACCGAAATCGACGAGAAGTTCATGCGCGAGGCGCTGGCCGAGGCGCGCGCCGCCGCGGCGGTGGGCGAGGTGCCGATCGGTGCCGTAGCGGTGCGCGCGGGTGAGATCGTCGCGAGGGCGCATAATCGCCGCGAGCTCGACCAGGATCCTTCGGCGCATGCCGAGTTTGCGGCCCTATGCGCCGCCGCTCAGTCGCTCGGTCGCTGGCGCCTTTCCGATTGTACGGTCTACGTGACGCTCGAGCCCTGCTGCATGTGCGCGGGGCTTATGGTTAACGCGCGCGTGGGGCGCTGCGTGTACGGCGCGGCCGATGCTAAAGCGGGTGCTCTGGGGTCGCTATACGACCTCAATGCCGATTCGCGCCTGAACCATCGGTTTAATGTGACCGCCGGCGTCCTGGCAGACGAGTGTCGCGCGGTGCTAAGTGGTTATTTTAGTGGGCTGCGTGGCGCCGATGGTGCTGGCTGCGGTTGTGGGGCCGATCTTGAGGCACATGCCGCCCATGCCGAGGCGCTTGCGGGTGTCGAAGATACTGCCGTTGAGGCGGTCGATTTTGGTGCCGCGTGCCGCCGGCCCCGCCGTGTGCTGCTGGCGATTGATTCCTTTAAGGGTAGCGTTTCGAGTGCACAGGCGGAGGCGGCGGTTGCCGAAGGTGTGCACCGTGTGTGGCCCGATGCCGAGGTGCGCGCATTGCCGCTGGCAGATGGCGGCGAGGGAACGCTCGATGCCGTTGCCGCGTGCGGCGGTGAGGTCGTGGCATGTGAAGTCGCAGGCCCTCTGGGCGACTGTGTGTCTGCCCGGATGCTGGTGGACGGCGAGCACGAGTCGGCTGTAATTGAGATGGCCGAAGCCGCGGGCATCGGGTACTCGACTTGCACGGAGTCGGCGGCGTTGGCGGCCACAACCTATGGCGTGGGTGAGCTGATGCTCTGTGCGGTCCGTGCTGGGGCAAAGACTATCTATATCGGTCTGGGCGGCAGCGCCACCAACGACGGCGGCGCCGGCATGCTGCAGGCGCTGGGCGCGCGTCTTGTCGATGAGTGTGGCCGCAATATCGCCCCCGGTCTCGCGGGCCTTGAACACGTGGCGAGTATCGATTTGGCACCGGCGCTTCGGGTGCTGGGCGGCGCACGCATCGTCGTGCTGTCCGATGTCGAGAATCCGCTCGTGGGGCGTCGCGGGGCACTTGCGGTGTTTGGCGGGCAAAAGGGTTTGCCAACGGGTGATGCCGAGGAACTGCGCGGGTACGACAGCTGGATGGTCGGCTACGGTCGCCTGCTCGATACGGCGATTGCCGAGGCACGGGCTCAGGGGTTGTTGCGCGTGCCCGAGGGTGCGCGGACATTTGGCTCGGTGCTCGGCGTGCCCGGCGCCGGTGCCGCCGGCGGCCTGGGCGCCGCGCTGCTAGCGCTCGGTGCGGAGTTGCGCTCGGGCGTGGAGACGGTGCTTGATTTGATTGGGTTTGACGAGCGCGTGCGCGATGCCGACCTGGTTATAACGGGCGAGGGCAATATGGACGAGCAATCCGCTGCCGGTAAGGCGCCGGTGGGCGTGGCCCGTCGTGCCAAGCGCTATGGCAAGCCGGTGGTCGCCGTCGTGGGCGGTCGCGCTGACAACCTGGATGCGGTGTATGGGCAGGGCGTCGACCTGGTTTTGCCGGTCTGCCGCAAGCCCATGGGCCTTGAGCTGGCGCTCGATCCCCAGGAAGCCACAACCAACCTCATCTGCGCCGGCGAAGCGGCCGCCCAAGCCTTCGACCTTGGCCGTATCTAAAAGTAGTCAAAAAGCCCCGTTCCAAATTAGCTACCTTGCCCCATCGGGCGGGAGCGGGTAAGATATATCGAGCGCCTAGCGCGTTCGATGGGTTCGGATGACGACATGTTCCGAATCTGGTCAGGTCCGGAAGGAAGCAGCCATAAGGAGCCTCTGTCGGGCATCCGAATCCATCGAGCGCACGGGCGCTTTTTGGTGTCGCGACATGGCCCGGCCGGCGGCGAGGTATTTGGTGTCTCGCTGGTCCTCGGCTTCGCCTGCGGGATCGCTCGACTACCAAACACCTCGCCGCCGGCCGGGCCCCGTCGTCCAAAAATCACCCGTAAGGGCGCGTTTATCTGAACAATTCAATCCCGTGCTTTGTGGAACTCGCTGGCTTTGCCAAAGCATTGGCGGCTACGGGCCTTGGGCGCTAGTGACCGTTGCCCTTACATCTGTAACGAGTTGCTTACGCATCTCCAGGGCTCTCCGTACTATCATGAATCAGATTGAATTGAAATGATGATAGGGAGCGCCTATACATGATTGAGCTGCTCGGGCGTTTTGGTGGTAAGTATCGCCGGTATATGGTGATTGGCCCTGCGTGCAAGCTGATCGAAGTGATTTTTGACCTGCTGACGCCGCTGGTGATTGCCCAGATGATCGATAGGGGTATTGGCGCACACGATGTCAACGCCGTCGTCCGCTACGGCATGGTGCTCGCCGCTATGGCCGTGATCGGCATCTCGTTTACGCTCGTCTGCCAAAAGATGGCGGCGCTCACCTCGCAGGGCATGGGCACCGACATTCGCGGCGCACTCTACCAGCACATCAACAAGCTGAGCTATGCTGAGCTCGATCGCTTTGGCACGCCGTCACTCATCACCCGCATCACCAACGACGTCAACCAGGTGCAGCTCGCCGTGGCGCTGGGCGTGCGTATGCTCATCCGCTGGCCTTTCTTGGCGGTGGGCTCCATGGTCGCGGCCCTTGCCATCGACCTTAAGCTCGGCATGATCTTTTTGATTTGCACGCCCGCTATCGGCCTGGTGTTTTGGTTTGTTATGGCGCGCTGCATCCCGTACTACAAGCAGCTGCAGGCAAAGCTCGATCGCATCGCGCTTATTTGCCGCGAGGGACTTTCGGGTGCCCGCGTGGTCCGGGCGTTTGTGCGCGAGGGTCACGAGCGCGAGCGCTTTGCCCAAGCCGCCGACGACCAGGCCCATACCGCCATCGCGGTGGGCAAGCTCTCGTCGGTCCTTAACCCCGTCACGTTTTTGGTGATGAACCTGGGCGTGTGCGCCATCCTGTGGGTGGGCGGCATCCAGGTCAACGTGGGCGAGCTCACGCAGGGTCAGGTCATGGCGTTCGTCAACTACATGACGCAGACCCTGACCTCCATCGTGTATGTCGCCAACCTGGTCGTGGTCTTTACCAAGGCGAGCGCCAGTGCGTCGCGTCTCAACGAGGTACTCAATTGCGTGCCGAGCATTACCGACGAGGGCAACCAGACGGTTGCGCTGCCCGAGCCGAGCGCAGTGGGCAACGCTGTTCCGGTCCCCGCGCTGAGCCTGAGCCATGCGAGCTTCTCCTTTGGCGTGGGCGCCGCCAACGCCGTCAATGACGTGACCCTGGAGCTGCCGGTGGGCAAAATCCTCGGCATTATCGGCGGCACGGGCAGCGGTAAGTCGACGCTCGTCTCGCTCATCCCGCGCCTGTACGACACAGGCGTCGGCAGCGTGAGCGTAATGGGCGCCGACGTGCGCGCCTGGCCGCTCGATCAGCTGCGCCATGTGGTCGCGACTGTTCCGCAGCGCGCGTCGCTCGTGAGCGGCACGATCCGCAGCAACCTGACCTGGCGCGACGAGTCGGCAACCGATGAGGAACTGTGGGCGGCGCTCGATATAGCGCAGGCCAGCGAGTTCGTGCGCAACAAGCCGCAGGGGCTCGACGCGCCGGTCGAGGCGGGCGGCAAGAACTTCAGCGGTGGCCAGCGCCAGCGCCTGACCATTGCGCGTGCTCTGGTGGGCTCGCCGCAGATTCTGATCATGGACGATTCCGCCTCGGCGCTCGACTTTAAGACCGACGCGGCGCTTCGCCACGCCATCCGCGAGCGCAGCGTGTGCGGTGCCGCCGCGGGCGGGCTCCCGCTGACCACGGTGATCGTGAGCCAGCGCGTCTCGACCGTTCGCGATGCCGACATGATCTGCGTGCTCGACCACGGCTCGGTCGCGGGCCTGGGTACGCACGACGAGCTGTACGCAAGCTGCCAACTCTATCGCGAGATTTGCCAGTCGCAGCTTCGCCGCGAGGAGCTCGAGGGTCAGCAGGGGAGCGCGACGCCCACGTCCGTCCCAAGTCCCGCGTCCGCCCCGGCTGCCCCGGCATCCACTTGCGCAAAGGAGGGCTGCTAAATGAATCCGTATACTTCTTCCGGTTCGGTCGCCACGATGACGGCCAACGTGTCCGGCAACGATAGCCTCAGCGACTTGGGTGATGGCCCGCGTCAGCCCGGCGACCCCGAGCGCTACCCCGTGAGCGTGGTAACTCGCCGCCTACTGGGCTACGTCCGTCCGCACCGCGTCTCGTTTGCGGCGTCGTTTGTGAGCGCTGCCATCTCGGTGATCTTGCAGCTCTACACGCCCATCCTCATTGGCGAGGGCATCGACTTCATCGTCGCGGCGGGTCAGGTGGACTTCGACGCCTTGCTGCCGCTTGTTGCCAAACTCGCCCTCGTCGTGGTGGGGGCCGCGGCCTTCCAGTGGCTGCAAGGCTATTGCGTCAACCGCCTGTCCTACGAGACGGTGCGCGACATGCGCGTGGAGGCAAGCGACAAGCTCAGCCGCATGCCGCTCAGCTTTATCGACGGCCATGCCCACGGCGACCTCATGAGCCGTGTGGTCAACGACGTCGATCAGGTGGGTGACGGCCTGCTGCAGGGCTTTACGCAGCTCTTTACCGGCGTCATTACCATCGTGGGCACGCTCGCATTTATGCTCTCCATCAACCTGACCATGACGCTTGTGGTGGTGCTCGTCACGCCGCTTTCCATCTTTGCAGCCGGTGCCATCGCCAAGCTTTCCAATAAGAGCTTCACTGCTCAACAGCGCATCCAGGGCCAACTCGGCGGTCATATCGAGGAGTATGTGGGTGAGCAAAAGCTCGTGGACGCCTTCGCCTACGGCCCGCACGCTCAACAGTGCTTCGATGTCCTCAACGCCGAACTCTATACGGCGGGCGAGCGCGCGCAGTTTATGGGTTCGCTTTCCAACCCCGGAACGCGCTTTATCAATAACATCATCTACGCCGTGGTCGCCGTGATCGGCTGCGCGGGCGTGATCACAGGCGTGCCCGCGACGCTCACGGTGGGCGGCGTGCAGATCTTCCTGTCCTACGCCAACCAGTACACTAAGCCGTTCAACGAGGTCACGAACGTCATCACGCAGATCCAGACCGCGTACGCCTCGGCGCGCCGCATGTTCGCGTTGCTCGATGCGTGCGAACAGGAGCCCGACGCTGTGGATGCCATTGAACTCGCCGCCCCGAAGGGCGAGGTTTCGTTTGAGCATGTGGACTTTAGCTATGTGCCCGACCGCAAACTGTTGCAGGATATCTGCATCGACGCCAAGCCCGGTATGCGCATTGCCCTCGTCGGTCCCACGGGCTGTGGCAAGACGACGCTCATCAACCTGCTGCTACGCTTTTACGATATCGATGCTGGGCGCATCGCGGTCGATGGTCGCTCCTCGCGTGACTACACGCGTGCGAGCCTGCGCCGCGCCTTTGGCATGGTGCTGCAGGACACCTGGCTGTTTGAGGGCACGGTGGCCGAGAACATTGCCTACGGTTGCCCCGATGCCACGCGCGAGCAGATTGTCGAGGCCGCCAAGCGCGCTCATGCACATAAGTTTATCGTGCAGCTGCCAGGCGGCTACGATACGGTGATCGGCGAGGGCGGCGGCACGTTTAGCCAGGGTCAAAAACAGCTGCTGTGCATCGCGCGCGTCATGCTCACCGATCCGGCGATTCTGCTGCTGGACGAGGCAACGTCGAGCATCGATACGCGTACCGAGCTGCAGGTGCAGGCAGCATTCGACGAGCTCATGGCTGGCCGCACGAGCTTTGTCGTGGCACACCGCCTGTCGACGATTCGCAACGCCGATTGCATCCTGGTAATGCGCGATGGCGAGATTATCGAGCGCGGCACGCACGATGAACTGCTCGCGGCAGGCGGCTTTTACGCCGAGCTCTACCGCAGCCAATTCGCCCAGTAAGCAAGACGTGGGGCAAATGAATCAATCGGCAGACGGTGGTTTACATCTGCCACGTTAGTACTAAGATATTCATCTAATAAATTGCATTAGTGGCTTTAGTTTTGGGGGAAACGAGGCAACGTGACTATGACGTGCTCTTTGGTGGTCAACAGCAAGAGCGGTAATACCAGGATGGTTTCGGGCGCGATCAAGCGCGCTCTGCAGGCTGCGGGTGTCGAGTTTGTCCATGCCGCGGCGTTGAGCGACGATGCGGATGCAGATCAGGTTGCACTCGAGGCGCAGGGCGCCTGTGCGGCCGACATGGTGCTCGTCGGTTTTTGGTGCGACAAGGGCGCATGCACGCCTTCGGTCGCGGCGTTGCTCTCCGCCTTGCACGGCAAACGCGTCTTCCTGTTTGGTACCTGCGGTTTTGGTGCCAGTCAGAAATATTACCAGCAGATTATCGATCGTGTGACCTCCAATTTGGCCGATGATGCCGAGCTGGTGGGCTGGGCAATGTGCCAGGGCAAGATGGGCCCCGCGGTCAAGCAGCGCTACGAGGCCATGCTCGAGCAAGATCCCGACAACGCCCGCGCTAAGTTGCTGCTCGACAACTGGGTTGCCGCAAAGGATCATCCCACCAAGGATGATCTGGACCATATGGCGGCAGAGGCCAAGAAGGCCGTGCTGGGCGAGTAGCTTCGCCGTTCGCGGTCCTTCGTGCAAAACAATACAAATGCGAAAGCCTCGAAGTTCTCGAGGCTTTTTTCTTGACACTCGTGGGCGCAACCGTGGCAAGCGTTTGGGGTGACATTTTCCCATCACCCCGATGACGAGGTCGTCCTGGACAACACGCTCGCATGCGTTCGCTGGATGCATTCAGAGTGGGACATGCTTTCCGGATGCAAAAAAGGCCACATGACGTGGCCTTCATCTTATATGCCTCCGCCCGGACAGGCGTTTCAGTTATGAACTCGCAGCTAGTCGCTACTTGATCTTGGTCGTACCCGGTGCCAGGTTGGGGTCGGTCTCGTTGGCCTCGGTCTGGAAGTGCTCGGTGTACACGTTCTTGCCGTCGCGGAACATCTCGTAGTACTGCATCTTGGCGTAATCCTCACGCGCCTTGGTGGCGGCTGCTGCGGCGGCGTCGTCACCGGTGACGTTGGAGGAGAGCGCCCAGCGCAAGCTGGCGTCCTCGTAGCCCACGGAGTTGATGGCGGGCAGCGACTCGCGCAGCGTCATGTGCGCCTTCTGGTAGTCGGTCAGCGGTGCGCCGATCAGCTGCATCAGCTGGGTGGACAGGTAGTTGGTGGACAGGTCGTCGACCTCGCTCGTCTGGTTGCAACCGGCAACGTCGTAGTTGGCCCAGATGATGTAGTCGGTCTGCCACAAGCGCTCCTGGTGGGTGGCGTCGTCCTCGCCGGTAAACCACTTGTCATTGAACTTGGACGGGAAGAACGGCTGGTGATCGCCCCAGAACACCACGACTACCTTGCGGTCGAGCTTGCTCAAGGCGTTGAGGAAGTAGCGCAGCGCCTGATCGGACTGCTCGATGCACGAGACATACTCGTCGACATCGGACAGCGTGCCGTCCTCGACGGTCTTGGCGTCCAGGCCGGTCGTGTCGATATTCAGATGCATCTGCTTATCGACCGGCAGCAGGCCCGTGTCGTAGCCCGAGTGGTTCTGCATGGTC
The DNA here is from genome assembly GCA_958348565.1 of uncultured Collinsella sp. Lineage (GTDB taxonomy): Bacteria > Actinomycetota > Coriobacteriia > Coriobacteriales > Coriobacteriaceae > Collinsella. The sequence continues at coordinate 41,155 of CATVZP010000009.1, forward strand.
ACGTCGAAGATAAACTGCGGATCGGCGTTCTGGTCGAGCAGCTCAAGAATCTTGTCGTAGGTAGCCTGGTCGGTCACCATGCCGCGCAGGGTGTCGGCCCCCTGGAAGTCGTTGATGGACAGGAACTGGTCAAAGCCAAAGTCCTTGTAGACGTTCTCGCGGTTCCAGTTGGTGGCGTGGTTGGGGTGCATGGCCGTGGTGGAATATCCGAGCGACTTGAACTGCTCTGCCAGGTTCCCGGTCGTCTCCATGTTGTAGATGGTGTAGGGGTACACACCCGAGCCCAGGTTGGCCATGGAGTTGCCGGTCATAAACTCAAACTCGGTATTGGCGGTGCCGCCGCCGTAGGCGCTCACGTAGAGCTTGCCGCGGCTGAGGCAGTTGGACAGGTTCTTAAAGTACTGCGGGCCTTCGTAGCCGGCGCGCATGTTCTGGTAGATGGACAGATCCGAGAAGGTCTCGTTCATGATGGCGATGACCGTGGGCTTCTCGCTGTCGAACTGCTCCTTTGCGGCGGCGCGCTCGTCGCTCTTGGCCGCGTCGGACTTGTCGTAGGCCTTGGCGTACTTTTTGAGCGTGGCCTTGGCATCGTCGACGGAGTAGTCGGCGGGTTTGGGCGGCTTGATGGACTGCGCTGCGCTAATGAAAGCGGGCAGGTAGCCCTCGCGCCAGTAGCTCTCGAGCGGGCGCCAGGTGTAGACGGTGATGCCGAGGGTGTTGTAGTAGTCGATAAGCGTGACGTGCGCGGTCACGCCGCCCAGGCACAGCACGGCGACGAGCAGGTTGGTGAGCAGCATGCGCTTGGCGTTGGCGGCGCCCTTCTGACGGTGCGGTGCCACCAGGCCGGCGTACTCGCACAGCAGCATAGCGATGGCGGTAAAGCCCATGGACAGCACGCAGAACAGCGAGATGGAGAAGGTGTAGCCGGTGCCGGCGACCGCGGCGGCGGTGGAGATGGCCGAAAGGTCGCCCGGCTGGATGGGCATGGATTTAAACGTGATGACGAAGAACTCGGCAATGCCCAGGACAAAGAGGGCAAAGGCCAGGATCGCGGGAGCTGCGCCGTGGCGCTGGAACAGGAAGAACAGGCCGACCATGAGCGTGGTGATGATGGCCCACTCGAGCAGGATGCATAGGGGGTAGACCCAGGTAAAGTCGTGGTTGGACGAAACCTCCATGCCCAGCAGCGCAAAAACGCCGGCGAGCAGCAGGCACAGGACGGCGGCGACGAGCGGTTTGCCCACAAAGGCGCCGCGCAAACGAGCGAGCTTGCCGGTGGGGGTGGGCGCATCGGCCGAGGCGAACGCAAAGACGCGCGGGGCGATGCGGTCGCGGGCGATACTGGCCCAAGCGCAGCCGGTGAGGATGGCATTGGTCAGGATGAGCATCACAAAGGCGAGCGGCTCGTTTTGCGCGACGAGACCAATAGCGCCCCAGACGGTCAAAAAGAGCTGGAACAGGCCAAAGGCGACGCTCCAGGCGAAGGCGCCCTTGGTGACGGTGCCCGACTGAGCGCGAATGGCCTTGGCCTCGCGCAAAACAAGGTAGACGGTCGCCGCAAGACCGACGAGCGAGATGGCGGCAGCGAACATGCTGAGACTCCTCACAAACTAAAACCTGCGAAAGCGGGGGTTTACCCGATTGTTAACAAGATATGCGCTGCAATTGGTGGCTGCGCACAACAACCAGCCATATTAACGCGCACGTGTGGCGGTGTGGCGCAATGTAGTGGCGACCTGCGCGATAATGGACGGGAATTACACGGAAACGTAAAGGCTTCTTAAAGAATT
>CATVZP010000010.1 GCA_958348565.1 uncultured Collinsella sp.
GAGGCCGAGCGCAAAATGGATTCTAAAAAACACCTTGCCAAATAGGAGCGTCAGGGGGCATGGGCCGGCGCAGCGCGAAGCGCAAGGCGCCGGCCCATGCATGCCCGAGGACGTTTGCAAAACTAAGCCCCGGTCCCCGCGCCGGGATGGATTATCTATTGACCCTGGCCGACCACTCCCAGCAGCCCACCGGCTCGCCGTCGATGAGTACGTTGCCCCCGTCGAAGTCTTGATAACACAGGTCGTTGAATTGGTGGATCCACGCGCCGTGGTTGAACGTCTTCTTAGGCGAGCCGTCGGCCTCGCGATACACGCCGGTCAGGTCCTCGACATGGCTAAAGTAGGTGAGGTGCACGTTGGCTCCGGCGTCACGCAGGCGCGCCGTGAGCGGCAGCACGGTCTGTTGCGGAGACACGAGCTCGTCGCCCTTGGAGTGCGTAAACCACAGCGGCGTCTTGGCGAGCGCAGCTACGTCCTCGTCGGTGGCGTTGTACCAGGGGGCACAGCAGGGAAGGCCTGCCGCGAAGAAATCGGGGTAGTCGGCGCACAGGCGCAGGGTCATAAAGCCGCCGTTGGAAAGGCCGGCGACCACGATGCGGTCGGTGTCGATTCGGTCGGCGTGCTCGGCGACAAACTCGTCGATGAGTGCCTTGAGCACGGGGGAGTAGATGCTCTGGTTGGAGTGACCGAGCTGTTCGGCGCCGTTATCCATCCAAAACGTGGGCGACTGCGGCACGAGCACCCAGGCAAAGCCGCCAAAGTAGCGCTGGATCTGGCGCTGCGAGAGGGCAGTCACGCGGTTGCCGATATAGGCGCGCGCGGGGCCCTCGCCTTGCGTGGAACCCTTGCCTTCACCGGCGCCGTGCAGGTACACCACGAGCGGGGCCTTTTGGGGCACGACCATGGCCTCGGGCGCGAAGGGATTGAAGCAGGCCGAGTCCTCTGCCTTAAAGCTGGGCTCAAAGAAGCCGTACTCGAGTGCGATGCCATTGACGGCGGTCTTTTGTACGGCATTGCTCCAGCCCTTGAGCGCGGGGCAGATGTCGCCGCGACAGGTATCGAAGACCAGGCCGCAGGTGGGGTCGTCGCCGTCGTTGCCGGGAAGAGCCGCGAGCTGCGTGATGCGCAGCTGGTCATCGAGCATGCGCGAGCCCAGGACGCTGCCTTCGATCTTTTTGGTCAGGCGCTGCTCGGCGACCTCGAGTGCCACATGGGTGCCCACGGCGAGCTTGCGGCCGTTCTCGTCGCACGGATACGCGGCGAGAACGTCGATGTAACCCACGGAGGGCGCGGCATGGTCGGCGCCGTGCTCCTTGCGCATCAGGACCTCGCCCGTGCGCTCGTGACGCTCTGCATATATATGGAAAGTGTTCGCATCGATATCGTTGGCGCGCACGGTGCAGGGCAGGTCGAGAACGACCTTGCTGATCCAGGGGCCAAAGTCGCCCAAGGTGGTGACGGTTGCGTAGGTACACGATTTGAGTTCCATGAGCTGCCTCCTTTGTGCCGCAAATACTAAACAATCGCGGCAATACAATCTAAACATGTTTAGTGTAAAGCAGAATTAGAGAATAAGCAGATGAACTCGGTAAACGGTCAAATCAAACACTCAATGAACTACTAAACACTCGTTTACTACTATCTAGCAGGGCTTTTGTTGATGAGTCAACAAGGAATTTGGGTGACAGATTATATAAAATCCCACGTAGACGGCCATTTATAAATAAACAGCACTATATGTAATGCCTTGGCATTCAATTACGTTCACCCCCGATTTCCTACCGTTCACCGGACTGCAAACGGCAAAACTGCCACAAATTCAACGCTGCGTGTAAACAAAGCGCTGTAAACGTTCAGTAAACAGATTGTTTACGACAGCGTATCCAAGGGTTCGGTAACCGTAAGGGGTTATAGTCACCGGGCCAAAGGCGTGCCTGCGCCCAAGCGATTAGGCACACGATGATATGGGGAGGGGTCCCATGGCAGTAGATAACAAGCAGATTGCCACCGATGTCCTCGAGCTCGTGGGCGGTGCGGAAAATGTCACCGTCGCCACCAACTGCATGACGCGCCTGCGTCTGACGCTCAAGGACAACAACAAGGCCGACGTGGAGAAGATCAAGAAGGTCAAGGGTGTTCTGGGCTGCCAGTTCGCCGGCAGCCAGCTCCAGGTCATCATCGGCCAGAACGTGCCCAAGGTGCTCGCCGAGTTCGTCGCCATGTCCGGCGTCAAGCAGGGTGCCGCGGTCGACGAGAACCTCGACGCTCCTAAGGAGAAGTTCGAGCTCAAGAACCTGCCCAATATCATCCTCGACTATCTGTCGGGCTCCATGACCCAGCTGATTCCGCTGCTCATGGCCGGCGGTCTGTTCCGCACCATTGCCGCGGTCCTCGGTCCCACCATGCTCGGCGTTATCTCCGATACCGATCCGACCTATACGTTCCTCTACACCACCCTGTACGAGGCCACGTTTACCTTTATCCCCATCTACCTGGGCTATGCCGCCGCTAAGAAACTCGGCGCCACCCCGGTGCTCGGCATGCTCCTCGGCGGCGCCCTCATGGCCCCGTCTGTCGTGAGCGTCGCTACCCAGGAGGGCGGCGGAATCATTTCCGTCTACGGCATCCAGATCGCTGCTGCCAACTACCAGCAGTCCGTCCTGCCAATCATCCTTTCGGTGCCGGTCCTCTACTTCATCGAGAAGTTCTTTAAGAAGGTCATGCCCGACGTGCTGTCCACGGTCTTCACGCCGTTCTGCACCATGATTGTCACCATTCCCATCGCTTTCATCGTCCTCGCTCCCATCGGCAACGAGCTCGGCAACGTCATCGCCAATGCCCTCTTTGGTCTTGCCGACCTTGGCGGTATCGGTATCCTGATCGTCATGGCCATCCTCGGCGCCTTCTGGCAGCTCTTCGTGGTCTGCGGCATGCACATGCCCGTCATCCTGCTCGCTCAGGTTCAGATCATCGCCGCCGGCTACGATCCCTTCGTCTTCGTTTCCACCAACTGCGCTATGGCCGCCGTCTGGGGCTGCGCCTTCGGTGCCTTCCTCAAGATGAAGAACCCCGACGAGAAGGGTCTTGCCCTGGGTTACGTCATCTCCGCCATCGCCGGCGGCGTCACCGAGCCTGCGCTCTTCGGTATCCTTATGCGCTTCCGTCGCACCATGCTCGGTATGTTCATCGGCGGTGCCATCGGCGCTGTGTTCTCCGGCCTCATGGGTGTTACCTACTACCTGGCCGGCGGTGCCTCCAACTTCCTGGTCTTCACTAACTACCTGCAGGGCGGCCAGATGAACACCGTCTGGGCTATCGTCGGTATGGCGATCTCCTTTGTCATCGCAGCCGCCGTCGTCTTTGCCACTGGCTTCTCCAAGGAGGAGCTCGCCGAGATGGAGGCCTAAGGCCAAGCCATTCGGTCACATACGACCTTACCTACACGACAGGGCCCCGCCAGGCGCAAGCCCGGCGGGGCCCTTCTTACAAGGTAGACTGATTGGGATGGGAGGTGCCCGCCCACAAGGGCTTGCTAAACGACGGAGGCTTTCGCGCGGGGTTACCGCGAAAGAATCTGCCGGTTCGCAACTCCTTTATCAAACGAAAGGACATGCAGATGAGTTTGGGAAAGCTGACCGTTAACGGTCGTCAGGACGGCTTTTTGTGCGAGGGCAAACCGTTCTTTTGGTTTGCCGATACGTGCTGGAGCGCGTTTACGAGCATTACCGAGGCCGATTGGGATTACTATCTGACCCGTCGCGCCGAGCAGGGCATGAACGTGCTGCAGATCAACACGCTGCCGCAGTGGGATCGCTGCTGCCCCGATCTGGGCATTTGGCCCTATGCCAGCGAGGACGGCGTGCATTTTGATTGGTCCCGTCCCAACCAGGCGTACTGGGACCGCGCTGCTGCCATGTGCCGTAATGCCGTCGAGCACGGCATTCGTCCGGCACTTGTGCTTATGTGGTGCAACTACGTGCCCGGCACCTGGGGCGCCAAGATTGCCGAGCATTGCGGTGCCGAGGTTATGCCGCGCGAGGAGGTTCGTGCCCACGTTGCCCGCGTCGTCGAGAACCTGGGCGAGTTCGACCCCGTCTACGTGGTGACGGGCGATACCGACTTTACCAGCGACGAGGCGATCGCCTATTACGAGGACGCCCTCGACGAAGTCGTCAAGCGCGCGCCCGAGGCGTTGCGCACCATGCATATCAACCGCGGCAACCGTACCATTCCGGCACAGTACCTGGACCGCCTGGACTTTTACATGTTCCAGCCCGGCCACAACTACGAGGGCCAGCCCGAGGCCTGGCACCTGCCGCAGGACTTTATCGCCAGCTACCCTAAAAAGCCGATGGTCAACTCCGAGCCCTGTTACGAGCAGATGGGTGCGTCGCGCAACGTGTACTGGCGCTTCACCGCGCAGGACTGCCGCGCGAGCGTGTGGTCGTCTATCCTTGCCGGCGCCAGCGCGGGTGTGACCTATGGCGCGCACGGCGTTTGGAACTGGCAGACCAGCAAGAGCCAGGGCTCGGTGCTGGGCGAGGGTTTCGATATGCCGTTCCGCTGGCAAGAGTGCCTGCAGTTTGCGGGCGTTTGGGACTTTGGCGTGATCGAGCATGTGCTTGCCGGCCTGGGCGCTACGGCTAGCGATGACGCGCTTGCCGTGGTTCCGGCGCAGGAGCTTCTCGATGATGCGCGCGAGGCCATTCGCGTGGCGCGCGTTGGCGATCGCGTCGTCACGTACCTGCCGCGCACCACGGCGCTCAAGTTTAAGCTCGACGGCACGCGCGGCTGGATGGCAACGGTCCTCGACATGGAGGACAAGCGCATCGCCAAGCCGCCCGTCCGCGACAACGGTGACGGCACCGTGCGCGTGGCTCAGCATCCCTTTGAGCACGACGCGCTGGTGATCCTGGCCCCCGGGCGCTAACGGCTCCTCTCCAACATTTACAATCCAGCCCCTTTCATTCCGCCGCACTCATTGGGGACGTACTTAAATGAGTGGTCATGGGGGACGTTCTTTGGGAGGGCAGTTTGCGTGGCGGTTATGTGGCCCACGGCGAGACCTACGTCGGCGATATGTTGCTTCGTCTGACCAAAGCAGAGGCGTAAAACAGAGAGATAATCGGCTCCGGGCGCGATTTACCGCATGACTATCATGGGGGGGGGACAGTCCCTGTGGTGGTCGCGGCGATGCATGTCCGGGACCATGGCGCGTGAGGGGCGAATATGCAGGAGTTCTTTGGAATCGATGTGGGCGGTACGGCCGTTAAATGGGCTGTGCTGGGCGAGGATTTTTCCATCCGCGAGCGTGGGAGCCTGCCGACGGGCTTTACCACGGCTGAGGAGACGGTTTCGGCGTTGATCGGGCTCGTCGAGCCGTACCGTGAGCGCGTGAGCGCCGTAGGCGTGAGCGCACCCGGCGGTATCTACGAGGGAGATGTCACGGGAACGATCCATCGCGGCGGTGCGCTCACGTTTATGGACGGCTGCCCACTGGGAAAGCTCATGCGCGAGGCGCTGGGGGTGCCGGTCGCCGTCAATAACGACGGTAAGTGCTGTGCACTCGGTGAGTATGCGGCTGGCGCTCTGCGCGGGACGCGTTTTGGCGTGGTGCTCGCTATCGGCACGGGCATCGGCGGCGGTATCGTCATCGACGGCAAGGTCCTGCGCGGCGCGCACTGCTTTGCAGGCGAGTTCAGCTTCTTGCGCAACGATGTCACGACTGCTGCGAACATGGGAAACTCCTTTGCTGATTCGGGCGGTTGGCGTGCGCTCCGCGATGCTGTCGTTGCCGAGAAGGGCCTGCCTGCGGATTCTCCGGTGGACGGCCGCCGCGTCTTTGAGTGGATCGCGGATGGCGACAAGGCGGCGCAACGCGCGCTCGACCGCTACGCTCGTGCCTTTGACGGACAGCTCATCAACCTGCAGGCCGTGCTCGACCCCGAGGTCTTTGTGATCGCAGGCGGCATCTCGTGCCATCCCGAGCTCGTCGATGCCCTGCATGCGCAGATGCCGCTGGCCCTCGCGGGTTACGAAGGGACCCTTGCCGGCATTCCCGTGCCGCAGATTAAGGTGGCCGAGCTCGGCAACGACGCCAACCTTTACGGTGCTGTCCAGGAGGCCATGCGCCTGGTGTAGCGCGAGCCAAACGAGACTGTCAAAAAAAGATAAAGGCCGGCGTAAAGCGCCCCCATTCCCTTAGCACAGGAAATGGGGGCGGTTTAATTTGAGGCGGGACTTTTTGACCGCTTGATGGGTCGCGCGTCACAGCAGCTCGCCGTGGCGGGCGATGTAGCGGCGCTTTGCTAGCTGGGTGAGCGCGATGTAGGCGGTGACTATGCCGACGAGCAGTGCGAAAAAGCTCGTGGGCAGCATCGTAAGGCCGAGCGCATCGGCGATGGGGCTTGCCGGCAGCCAGGTGACGAGCGCCAGGCCTAGCACGGTGAGAGCGCACAGCGCGGACGCGGCGTGGTCGCGCAGGCTCGGCAGGCGCGGGGAGCGCAACATGTGGACCACGAGCGTCTGCGACCACATGGACTCGACAAACCAGCCGCTCTGGAAGATTGCGGCGAAGGTCGTCATACCCGCGGCGTTGCCCGCGGCGGCAAGCTCGGACCAGCTTGCGCCCACGGCGGCGGGGCACACCACAAAGAAGAGCGCGGCGAAGGTCACGATGTCAAACAGCGAGCTCACGGGGCCCAGCTCGAGCATAAAGCCCTTGATGGACGCGGCGTCCCAGGCGCGCGGGCGGGCAGTCCAGGCGTCGTCGACGGTATCCCACGGCAGCGCGATGCACACGATCTCGTAGACCAGCGACAGCAGTACCAGCTGCAGGGCGCTCATGGGCAAAAACGGCAAGAACAGGCTCGCGACGGTCACGGACAGCACGTTGCCAAAGTTGGAGCTCACTGTGGTCTTGAGGTACTTGAGCAGGTTGCCGTAGGTGCGGCGGCCTTCGATGATGCCGCGTTCGAGCACGCCCAGGTCCTTCTGAAGCAGGATGATATCGGCGGATTCCTTGGCAATGTCGACGGCCGAATCGACCGAGATGCCGCAATCGCTCGCACGCATGGCGGCGGCGTCGTTGATGCCGTCGCCCATAAAGCCCACGGTGTGGCCGAGCAGCTCGCGCATGACGCGCACCAGGCGTGCCTTCTGCAGTGGCGAGAGCTTGGCGAAAAGGTGAGTTATCTCGGCGCGCTCGGCAAGTTCGGCGTCATCGAGTGCATCGATCTCGGAGCCGAGCAAGACGTTGCTCGCGTCGATGCCGATCTGCTCGCAGACGGTGGCGGCGACGCGATCGTTGTCGCCGGTCAGGACCTTTACCGCCACGCCCTTGGCTTCGAGGGTGGTGACGGCGCCCGCGGCACTTGCTTTAGGTGGATCGAGGAAGGCCAAAAAGCCCATCAGCACCATGTCGCATTCGTCGGCGATGCCAAACTCGCCCACGCAGCGCGGATTGGTTTTCTGCGCCACGGCAATTACGCGTAGGCCCTCGGCGTTAAGCCCGGCGACCTGCTTGCGAATCTGGGCGAGCCTGTCTTTGGTGAGCGGCTGGGCGATGCCATCGACCTCGACAAAGGAGCAGATCTCGAGCATTTCCTCGGCAGCTCCCTTGGTAACCATCTGGGTTTTGCCCTGGGCGTCGGCTACAACTACGCTCAGGCGACGGCGCGAGAAATCGAAGGGCACTTCGTCGACCTTGGTATAGCGGTCGCGCAGGCTCTGGCCCAGCATGGAATCGGGCACGACGGTCGAGGGTGTCACATCGGCACGGTCGATTACGGCCAGGTCGATAAGGTTCTTGAGGCCGGTCTGGAAGAAGCTGTTCAAAAACGCATGACGCAGCACGCGTGCGTCCTCGTTGCCGTCGGTGTTGAGGTAGCGCTCGAGCACGATGCGGTCTTCGGTGAGGGTGCCGGTCTTGTCGCAGCACAGGACGTCCATCGCGCCGAGGTTTTGGATTGCCGGCAGCTCCTTGACGATAACCTGGCGGCGGGCGAGGTCCTTGGCGCCCTGCGACAGGCTCGTGGTCACGATGACGGGGAGCATCTGCGGCGTGATGCCCACGGCCACGCTCGTGGCGAACAGTAGCGCGTCGATGACGTTGCCCTTGGTGGCGGCGTTGATGGCAAAGACGGCCGGCGCCATAACGAGCATGAGGCGTACGAGTAGCATGGAGACGCTCGAGACACCGCGGTCAAACGCGCTCTTCTCGCCGCGCCCGTTGAGCATCTTGGCGATGCCGCCCAGGTAGGTGTCCGAGCCGGTGGCAACGACAAGCGCCATGGCGGTGCCGTTTTGCACGGAGGTGCCGGTAAAGACGATGTTCTTGCAGGCGGAGAGCGGCAGCGCGGAGCCGTCGGCACCCTCGACGACGGTGATGGCAGCTGTCTTCTCGACGGCCTCGCTCTCGCCGGTGAGCGCGGACTCGATCACAAACAGATCGCGCGCGGTGATGATGCGGGCATCGGCCGGCACCATATCGCCGGCAGAGAGACGGATCACATCGCCGGGGACGAGCTCGTCGAAGGGGATCTCGACGCGCTCGCCGTCGCGCAGGGCGGTGCAAGTGTTGGAGACCAGGTCCTTGAGGGCCTCTGCCGCATTGCCGCTGCGGGCTTCCTGGATAAACTTCATGCCGCCCGATACCAGCAGCATGATGCCGATGACGATGACCGTGGAGGGGCCGCGCTGCGGCTCGGGCACGGCGAGCACGTCGATGTAGAGCGAGACCAGCGCGAGCGCGGCGAGGATGCCGGCGAAGGGATCGATGAACGCGTCGGCGATGCGGCGGGCGAGCGTCTTGGTCGGTGCCTCGATGGTGTTGGGGCCGGAGGCGTCCAGGCGCTCGGTTGACTGCTCGGCGGTGAGGCCGTCAGCGGTGGCGTCGAGCAGTACGAGGGCGTCCTCGGCGCTATGGGTGGCGGCGAATATGGTGTTCTTGGACAGGCCGGTGTGAGCGGCAGGGCGCGCCGTGCGGCGGCGCTTGGAGATAGCTTCGAGTACCGTGGCGGTTTTGAGCATCAGCATAGGGTCCTCCTTGTTGAAGGGAGTTAGCGTACGTGTCGTATTTGCTTCAAAAAACCTAGATGTCGCTCACGTCAAGCTCGCGAACCACCGCAAAGGGGACAGGCACCTTTGTGGTGGTTTTGACGATCGGTTCGTGGCGCTTATGCGAATACGGAATCCTCACGGCGTGCCGAGGGCGACATGCAGGTTTTTCGACTAGGACTGCCTTCCATGGCACACCTCCTTAAGGCCGGGCGCAGCGCGCTTTTGGGTATCTCGTACCCGTTTCAATCCGCCCGTATTCTTGATGAGGGGGTTTGACATGTCAACCCCCATTGTTCAGAAAACCATCGTCTCCGACAAAGCTCTTACAGAATACCGTGGCCTCAAAGCGCGCCCGCATCGACGCCCTGCCTGCGCTAAACTGGAGAGCACGTACGCGATTACGAGAGGAGCCCGCATGGAGGCTTACAAGCAAGAGTTCATCAAGTTTATGGTCGAGTCCGACGTCCTTAAGTTCGGCAGCTTTACGCTCAAGAGCGGCCGTCAGTCCCCGTTCTTTATGAACGCCGGTGCTTACGTGACGGGCTACCAGCTCAAGAAGCTGGGCGAGTATTACGCCCAGGCCATCCACGATAACTTTGGCGACGACTTTGATGTGCTGTTTGGGCCGGCCTACAAGGGCATTCCCCTGGCCGTCGTGACCGCAATTGCCTACCACGAGCTGTACGGCAAAGAGGTCAAGTACTGCTGCGACCGCAAGGAGGCCAAGGACCACGGCGCCGACAAGGGCAACCTGTTGGGCTACGAGCCCCAGGACGGCGACCGCGTGGTCATGGTCGAGGATGTCACCACCAGCGGCAAGTCCATCGACGAGACCTATCCCAAGGTTAAGGCTGCTGCTGATGTTGAGATCAAGGGCCTGATCGTGTCCCTCAACCGCATGGAGGTCGGCAAGGGTGGCGTGACCACCGCGCAGAAGGAGATCGAGGCCAAGTACGGTTTCCCCGTCGCGAGCATCGTCTCCATGGCCGAGGTCGTCGAGACCCTCTACAACCACGAGATTGACGGTAAGGTCGTCATCGACGACGAGCTCAAGGCCGCCATCGACGCTTACTACGAGCAGTACGGAGCTCGTTAGTTACGGCGTTTTGCCAAACGCCGTAACCGGCCGACGCTGCGCGCCGCCCAGGGCGACAATTTGTCATTCAAAAGGCGAGGCATGACCAGAGGGTCAATGCCTCGCCTTTTTCATGCCAACTTGTTCGCCCTGGACGTCGCTCGCTGTCCGTCCTCTACCTGCGGTGTTGCCTTGCTCCGGATGGGTAGTCATTGGGGACGTTCTTAAATGACTACTTGCTCTCGTTAGATAAGCGTCCGAGAACCACGCTCGTCGCTACTTAAGCCCCGGGAGGCGGGTGTAGGGGAATGAGCGCTCTAGGAACTCGGAGCAGCGGGCGTAATCTTTGGCGAAGTAGCTGCTGTAGAGCGAATCGAGCACGTATTGCACGGCGATGTGGCTGGCGAACTGCGTGATGCGATGCGTCATGCTCTCGTGGTCACTCACCGTAAGGTAGGCGGCAAAGCCGGGGTGAATGCGCGCGCAATAAGGTGTGCCGATGACGATGACTGGGACATGCCGACTGCTGAGGATCGGCAAGATGTCCTTGAGGTTGGGGGCAAGGCCGCTGTAGGAGATGACGATTGCCGCATGGTCGGGACCCGAGGCGAGCGCCGTTCGCACCTGGGCCTCGCCACCGTTGTGGCACGTCGCGCTTTTACCGGCGGAGAGCAGGCGATCGCGGAACATTCCCGCTGGATAGAGGTTGTGCGAGCCCGTGTAGATGTCGACCTGTCGGGCGTTCGCGATGAGCTTGGCGGCGTGGTCAAGCTGCGTGGGGTCGAGCAGTTCCTGCGTTTCGGCCAGCGTGGTCTGGTAGAGCCCCTCCATGCGCTCCATAACCTGCGCAGGGGTGGACGTGGCGTCGAAGGGAAAGTTGATGTCCACGTCGCGCCGATTGCCCGATTCGGTTGCCAGGCGGATGAGCTCGACTTTGAGATCCTTAAAGCCCTCGAGGCCGAGCTTTTTGCAAAAACGGTGCACGCTCGCAACAGAAACATTGGTGCGCGCGGCAAATTCCTTAATAGAAAGTCCGCGGATGTCCTCGCCGATGGCAAGGGCTGCAATGCCGAGCTGTTGCTCGGTAGGGGTAAGGCCCTGTGCCTCGGAAATCTTGCGTTTGATATCCATACGAACTCCCACACTCGCCAAACCTGCCAAAAAGGGACAGGTTTATTTTGGCACGTTTCGGTCGGTATCAGGAAGTATCAGGGACGGGGCGGCGTCGGTCCGTGGGCGCGAAAAGAAGTGTCGGGTTTGGCGCGCCCGCTTCCGCCCGTCCCGTGCGCAGGCGATACTCGGCTTATCGACCCGCGATGCAAAGGAGATGCTCATGGCAAACATCAAGTTCCCCGAGGGCTTCTATTGGGGTGGCGCCACCGCCGCCAACCAGTTTGAGGGCGCTTGGAACGTGGACGGCCGCGGTCCTTCCGTCGACGACCACTTCCTGGGCGGCAGCTACAAGGAGCCGCGCCAGATCACGATCGACATCGACCCCGATCGTTTCTACCCCAACCATGACGGTATCGATTTCTACCATCACTACGAGGAGGACATCGCGCTGTTCGCCGAGATGGGTTTCAACATGTTCCGCATGTCCATCTCTTGGAGCCGCATCTTCCCCAACGGCGACGATGCTGAGCCCAACGAGGCCGGCCTCGCCTTCTACGACCGCGTCTTCGACTGCTTGCGCGCCCACAACATCGAGCCGCTCGTGACCCTCTCGCACTACGAGATGCCCTATCACCTGGTCGAGAAGTACAACGGCTGGGCGAGCCGCGAGCTCATCGGCTTCTTTGAGAAGTATTGCCAAACCGTCTTCGACCGTTACCAGGACAAGGTCAAGTTCTGGCTCACCTTCAACGAGATCAACTGCGGCACTCAGGACATGGGCAACCTCTTTGAGACCAGCATGATTCAGGGCTTTGAGGGCCCGGCTTCGGCGGTCCACACCACGCCGCAGGCCCGCATGCAGGCGCTGCATCACCAGTTTGTCGCCAGCGGCCGCGTCGTGCGCTATGCCCACGAGCATTACCCGCAGTTCAAGATGGGCAACATGGATTGCTTCATCCTCTCCTATGCCGCCACGTGCGATCCGGCCGACGTGTTTGCTACGCAGCAGGAGATGAACGCCATGAACTGGTACTGCTCCGACGTGCAGGTGCGCGGAAAGTACCCGTTCTATGCCAAGCGCTTCTGGGCCGAGAACGATGTTGAGCTTGTGATGGAGGACGGCGACCTGCAGGATATCGCCGACGGCAAGGTCGACTTCTACTCCTTTAGCTACTACATGTCCGGCACCGTGGGCACCCACAAGGATCACGAGATGACCGAGGGCAACATGACCTTCGGCGGCAAGAATCCCTATCTGGAGTCCACCGACTGGGGTTGGCAGATCGATCCGCTGGGCCTGCGCATCGCCCTTAACGAGATCTATGCTCGCTACGAGATTCCGCTGATGGTGGTCGAGAACGGCATGGGCGCTTACGACGAGGTCGAGGAGGACGGCTCCATCCATGACCCGTATCGCATCGCCTACTTGCGCAGCCACATCAAGGCCATGGGCGAGGCCATTGCCGACGGCGTTGACCTGATTGCCTACACCTGGTGGGGTCCCATCGACCTGGTTTCCGCTGGCACCGGCGAGATGCGCAAGCGCTACGGCTTTATCCATGTCGATAAGTACGACGACGGCACCGGCACCTACAAGCGTCGCCGCAAGGACAGCTTCTTCGCATATCAGAAGATCATCAAGTCCAACGGCGCTGAGGGCCTGGATTAATCGACAATATGAGTGCCACTGGGGAAAAGGTTTTGGGAAGGGCTTGAAAGGGCTCGCGATTCGAGTCCCCACCTTAGTATTTGAACCATTTGGCACTATAATCACCATAGGCATGCGCATAACGTTGCGCTTAATCAAGAGGAGAAAACGTATGGGTCTGTTTGACATGTTTAAGAAGAAGGCTGAGCCTGCCGCTGCTGCAGCTCCCGCTTCCATCTCTGCTTCTGCCGGCGCCGACGTGCTGTGCTCGCCCGTCAAGGGCAAGGTCATCAAGATGGCCGACGTGCCCGATCCCGTCTTTGGTGGTGAGGTCCTGGGCAAGGGCTGCGCCGTGTGGCCCGAGGACGATCTGGTCTACGCTCCCTGCGACGGCAAGGTGACCGTCACCATGGGTCACGCCGTGGGCCTGCAGTCCGATAGCGGCATCGAGGTTCTGGTGCACGTTGGTGTCGATACCGTCAACATGAACGGCGACGGCTTCGAGGGCTTCGTCAAGGCTGACGATGTCGTGAAGGCCGGCCAGCCCTTGCTCAAGATCGACCGCGCCAAGATCGCTGCTGCCGGCTACAAGGACTGCGTCGTCGTGGCTGTGTCCAACACCGCCGAGTTCGCCGACGTCGAGCTTACCGTCGAGGCCGAGTCTGCCGTCGCTGCTGGTGACGCCATCGTTAAGGTCGTCCGCAAGTAGACTGCGACATCCAAAGGATGTGCAAGGGTGGTCGAATTGTTCGACCGCCCTTTTTTATTACAATGCGGCGGGACGTTTTATTGCGCGTTGGACGGACCGGTAAACCGTTCGGACGTTAAATCGAGCCGACTGCGCCTTTGCTTTGCCGGGGGTGTTCGTTAGCGGCTAGTATGGCCTTATTGTTACGACGTGCACCGCGTCGGGAAGCGCGGTGCCGCTTGTTGGGAGGAATGTCATGAAGAAGAAGCTGCTGCTTGCGCCCCTGATGGCTGTTCTGGTCGCGTGCGTGGTTGTGCTTTCCGGCTGCGGAGGTCCTTCGGTTGAGGAGCTCATCACCGAGGATCTTACGACGCAGTTTGACGAGGTCAAGAACGGTGGCGACGACTTCCTCGCCGGCCTGGAAGAGGCCTCGGGCGACGAGTTCGAGCAGCTGGGCATCGATCCCAAGGAGTACGCCAAGAGCTACCTCGAGGGCTTTGACTACAAGATCGGCGACGTGACGGTCGACGAGGACAAGGGCACCGCAACTGCCGAGGTCACCATTACCTGCAAGTCCATGAACCAGATCGTTGAGGATTTTGCCACTCAGTACCAGGAGAAGGTCGCCGCGCTCGATTCGATGCCTTCCGATGACGAGCTGTACAAGATGGCCGGTCAGGTTATGGTCGATGTGACCAAGGCTGCTAAGACCAAGGACACCAAGGTCACCTTCAAGTACTCCTGCAATGACGACGGCGAGTGGTCTGCCGACGATTCCGCAACCAACGAGATGATGAATGCCATGATGAGCTAGGGAGTTGCGGCGTTTTACCAAACGCCGCAACTGCTCGACGCTGCGCGCCGCCCAGGACGACAATTTGTCATTCAAAAGGCGAGACATGACCAGAAGGTCTATGCCTCGCCTTTTTCATGCCAACTTGTTCGTCCTGGACGTCGCTCGCTGTCCGTCCTCTACCTGCGGCGTTGCCATGGTAGTCATTGGGGACGTTCTTAAATGACTAGTCAAAAGGGACACTCTTGCGGCACTTGGGGACGTTCCTTTTCTGCCGACAGTTGGGGGCACTCCTTGCACCAGCGCTGCATCGAATGCTCGGGAAAATGCGAGCCGGTTTTTGGGCGAATAATGGGTTGCGGTTTCCGGATGGGATGGGTTGCGGAAAGTGCGACCCGGAATATTGCTCTGAAACGGGATGCCGTTTCCCCGACGCGCCTCAAACGGAAAGCGCATCCCATTCCGGAGCTCCAAAACGGGATGCGCTTTCCGCGTGGAAGAATTGTCGCAGCTACGTTAAGCGGCGGCTCCGCTATTCGCCCAGCACCAGTGCTACGAGCTCTGCCTGGGTGTCTGCCACGTAGTCGGCGCCGGCAGCCTCCAGCTCTGCGCGGCCGCGGAAGCCCCAGCTGACGCCCGCGCTCTTAAGGCCGGCGTTGTGGCCGGTCAGAACATCGACATTCGAATCGCCCACATAGAGCGTGGTTGCCGGATCGGCGCCCAGCTCCTTCATCACATGCAGCGTGACGGGTGCCTCGGGCTTGGGCGGAAATGCGTCCACACGGCCCTGCACCAGCGCAAAGCACTCGGAACCAAAATACTTCTCGATAAGCGGGGCTGCCGAAATATGATCCTTGTTGGTGAGCACGGCAAGCTGAACGCCCGCAGCGCGCAGACGGTCGAGCATCTCAATCGTGCCGGCGTAGGGAGCGGTGTGGTCCTCCTTGTGCTCGCCGTAGTAAGCCCTAAACTCGGCAAGCGTCTGCTCAAACATGCGGCCGTCGCCCGCGTACTCGGCGGGCATAAAGCGCTCGACCAGCTTAAGCATGCCGTTTCCCACCTTGTAGCGGTACTCGTCCACGGCAAACGTGGGCCAGCCGTGCATCTCGCAGGTGTGGTTGCCGGCGGCCGCCAGGTCCTCGAGCGTGTTGAGGATGGTGCCGTCCAGGTCAAAGATCACATGGGAAAAAGCTGCTGCCATGAAAGCTCCCGTCATTGGGTTTCAAAACGCACATCATAATACTGGGCTTCCGCGTTGGGCACGCTTGGAATCTGAACATCTCCAGGGATATCAAGCCACATCGCGCCGACCGCGCGATACCGCCCTAGCAAATTCTCGGTAACTGCTCTCCCACGAGCATGTCGAGGATGCGGGTCGATCCCCAGCCGGTGCGTACGCGCACGACGGGTCGAGCGCCCTCGGCAAGCGGCAGCACGCGACCGATGATGGCGGCGTTCTCGCCGTAGCGGGCGGCGCGCATGGCCGCCAGCGCGGCATCGGCCTGTTCGGCCGGCACCACGGCGACCATCTTGCCCTCGTTTGCTACCTGCAGAACGTCGTAGCCGAGCATCTCGCAGGCGGCCTGCACGTCGGGGCGCACGGGCACGGCATCCTCGTCGATCTCCATGGCAACGCCGCTGGCCTGGGCAAACTCGTTGAGCGTGGATGCCAGGCCACCGCGCGTGGGGTCGCGGAAGCAGCGGGTGTCGGGGGCGGCGGCGAGCACGTCGGCAATCAGGTGGTTGAGCGGCGCGGCATCGCTTTCGATCGTGCTTGAAAACGCCAAGCCCTCGCGTTGGCTCATGATGGCGATGCCGTGGTCGCCCAGTGTACCCGAGACCAAGATGGCATCGCCGGGCTGGCAGTTTGCACCGCTGAGCGCTACGCCCGCGGGCACTTCGCCCACGCCGGCGGTATTGATGTAGACGCCGTCGGCGCCGCCGCGCTCGACCACCTTGGTGTCGCCGGTGATAATCTTCACACCTGCCTCATGTGCCGTTTCGGCCATGGTCTGCACAATCTGGCGCAGCTTGTCCATGGGATAGCCCTCTTCGAGGATAAAGCCGCATGAGAGGTAGCGCACGTTGGCGCCCGAGGTCGCGACGTCGTTGACGGTTCCGCATACAGCGAGGCGGCCGATATTGCCGCCGGGGAAGAACTGCGGCGTTACCACAAAGCTGTCGGTCGACATGGCGATTCGCCCGCTTGCGGGCAGCGTAGCGACGCCGGCGTCGTTGCCCTCGAGCAGCTCGGGCGACCCAAAGGCATCCAGAAAGACCTCATCGATAATGCGCTTCATCATCTGGCCGCCGGAGCCGTGGCCCAGCAGGACAGTGCTATCGGTGGCAGTACGGGACATATCGAAAACTCCAATCGTGGGTGGAATCGGCAATAGCCGAGTGTGGCAGAATCGATGTTAAGTAAAAGTCAGCGAGCGCCATTCAGACGAAGTGAGTTGCCTTGAAAGAGGAGGCTGCTGGGCTTTTGCCCGCAGCCGACGATTGAAAGGCAAATCGCTCGCCTGAATGGTGCGCAGCGTCGGCCGGTCCGCCGTTCGTTAGAACGGCGGAACCTAGCAGTCGCGGTAACGGTAGTACGCCGCGCAGCTGCCTTCGGAGCTCACCATGCACGGGCCGACGGGGTGTTCGGGTGTGCATGCGTGGCCAAAGAGCGGGCAGTCGCTCGGCGTGATGGCACCGCGCAGCACGTCGCCGCAGCGGCACCCGCGTGGCTCGACCGTCGGTTCGATGGGCACGTCAAAGCGGGCGCCGGCATCAAAGCGCGCGAATTCGGGTCGGATGGAAAGGCCCGAGTTGGCAATCGGTCCCAGCCCGCGCCACGTGGTATCGCACGGCTCAAATACCTGGTCGACCAGCTGGCGCGCTACGGGATTGCCGCCTGCATTGACGCCACGGCGGTAGGCGATGTCGATTGCGGGCCTGTTCTCGACAACCATCTGGACCAGCATGCAGATGCCCTGCAGGATATCGACCGGCTCAAACCCGGTGACTACGCCCGGGGTCTCGAACTCATCGACCAAAAACCCAAAGGGCGCCAGGCCTGTGATGGTAGCAACGTGACCAGGCAGGATAAAGCCGTCGATGGTCGTCTCGGGGTCGTTGGAGATCGCGCGCAGAGCCGGCGGCGTGGTCTTGTGAGCGCAGTAGACCGAGAAGTTCTGGAGCCCGCGCGCGTCGGCCTCCAGGATAGCGGCGGCAATGGTGGGCGTTGTGGTCTCAAAGCCGACGCCCATAAAGATGACCGGGCGTTCGGGATTTTGCTCGGCAATGTCGAGTGCGTCGAGCGGAGAGTAGACGATGCGGATGTCGCGCCCCGCCGCCTTTTGCGCGGCAAGCGAGGTGGACGATCCAGGCACGCGCATCATGTCGCCAAAGGTGGCGATGATGGCGCCGTCCATGTTGGAAAGCGCGATTGCGTGATCGATGTCGCGGTTGGCGGTGACGCAAACGGGGCATCCCGGGCCGCTTAGCAGTTTGAGTCCCGTCGGCATAATGGAGCGAAAGCCATAGCGGCCAATGCTCACGGTATGCGTACCGCAGACTTCCATAAGGTTGATGCTGCGGTTGCCGACAAGCTCATGAATACGATCGATGAGCTCGCGAGCCAGCTTGGGGTCGCGAAATGCCGAAAAGTCGATACCGGAGCGAACCGGCTGCACCGCCGCCACTAGTATGCCTCGGCCGGGTTGGTGGCGAGCTGGTCCTCTTCGGCCAGCTCGGTCATGGTATTGACGAGCTCGAGTGTCTCCTGGGCTTCCTGCTCGTCGACAATCTGAATGCCAAAGCCGGCGTGTACGAGAACATAGTCGCCGACCTGCGCCGTCGGCACGAGGCGCAGCGAAACGGGGCGCTCGATGCCCATCATGTCGACGGTCGCCTTAAGGTCGTCGTCGCGTTTGACCACTTTACCGGGAACGGCAAGGCACATAATGTTCCCCTTTTATACGTTTTGCGCTGGATAGGCGCCTAATTACCCATCAGTTGATGGTAGCGCTCGCGGGAGTCGCGAGCAAACGCGTTACACCTGTGAGACGGCGGCGCGAAGGCTGGCAAAAAAGCCTATCGTGACGCCGTCTGCGCGAGGCGAGCGCGAGCGATGGCGGCCTGACCGTAGGCGATGCAGCCGTCGTTGGCGGGCACAACGTGGGGGACCAAGACGGCAAGACCCATGCTTTTGAGCTCGCGGGTGAGGAGCTGAAGCAAAAGCCGGTTCATGAACACACCGCCCGAGAGCGCGACGGTATCGAGGCCTTCGCGATCACAGGTCTCACACGCGATGTGGGTCGTAGCGTGCGTAATGGCGATGTGAAATCCGAGGGCGAGCCTGTCAGCTGGCGCGCCTGCCTCGATTCCATTCAGAAGAGCTTCGATGAGCGGTTGGGGGTCCAAGATGGGGGAGTCGTTGGCAGACGTGAGTGCGCCCGTATGATTGCCGTCGAGATGAACGGTCTTACCGCCGAGCGCGCGCCAGGCGGCGGCTTCGAGCTCTATGGCGGGTTCGCCCTCGTATGTTGCCTTGCCGCAGATTCCCAGAATCGCTGCCGCGGCATCAAAGAGACGTCCCATACTGCTGGTACGCGGGCTGTTGATGCCGCGCTCGATCATCGTAGTCGTGATGCTGCGCGTCTGCTCGTCGAGGGTGCCCAATAGCCCCGCGGCACCCGGGTGCTCGAGCAGGCCGAGCTCGCTCAGCAGGGCAAAGGCATTGCGCCGGGCATCGCGCACGGATGCGGCACCGCCTGGCAGCGCCCAGGTGCGCAGGTGCGCGGCGCGTTCAAAATCGGCAAGGCCGGCGACAAGGAACTCGCCGCCCCAAATGGTTCCGTCGGTGCCCGCCCCCGTGCCATCAAAGGCAATGCCGAGGACGCGTGCGTCGGTTGTAAGCTGGCCCGCGGCGATAGCCTCGGCCATTACGCTGGCGATATGCGCATGATGATGTTGAACCTCAACAAGCGGCATGCCCTGTTCTTGCGCCTGCTCGCGCGCCCACTGGCTCGATAGATAGCTGGGGTGCAGGTCGCAGGCCAGCGCGGCGGGCGTCAAGTCAAAGAGAGCTTCCAAGCGCGTGCGCGCGGCGTTCCAGGCATCGAAGGTCTCGCCGTTTTCGACATCGCCAATATGCTGTGACACAAAACAGGTTGCCTCACCGTTCGTCCCTTCACGCGTGAGCGCGATCGTTGCCTTTTGCTGTGGGCCGCAGGCGAGCACGCACGGCGCGACGGCGTCGAGCGTCGGCAACGTCAGCGGCTGCGGCGCATATCCGCGAGCGCGGCGCACGGGCATAACGACCCCACCGACCACGCGTACCACGGAGTCGTCGTAGCGTGAGAGAATCGCACGGTCGTTGCCGAGCAGGGCGTCGGCAATGCCGACGGCAACGAGGTGTTCCCAAGCAAGGCCGTCATCAGTTTCGATAGGTTCCTCGCTCAGGTTTCCGCTGGTCATGACGAGTGCGTGCAAACCGCGGACTTCTGCCGCGGCAAGCAGCAGATGCTGAAGCGGCGTATAGGGGAGCATGACGCCGAGCTCGGGTAGATCGTGCGCGACGGATGGCGCGAGTGTAAGGGCGTCGGGGGAATCTCCCTCGCCAACAGCACACCGGCGCAACAGCACGATGGGGCGGATGCTGCCGGCCAGCACTCCGCGCTCGGCATCATCGACGTGGCACAGGCGTTCAGTATCGGCAAGGCTGCGCACCATAACGGCAAGCGGTTTGTTGCTGCGGCGCTTGCGACGGCGCAGCTCGACCACCGCCTGCTCATTGGCGGCGTTGCAGGCCAGATGGAATCCGCCCAGGCCCTTGATGGCGACAATACCGCCGCTGGCCAGCAGCTCGACACAGCGGTCAATAATGGCATCGCTGGTTTCGCGCGTGCTGCCGACGGCTGGAGTCGCCCCCGAGCCCCCGAGCTCCATGTCGCCCGCCGCCTCGCGCCAGGTAATATGTGGCCCGCAGTCAAAGCAGGCATCGGGCTGCGCATGAAAGCGCCGGTCAAGCGGGTCGCCATACTCTGCGGCGCACTCGGGGCACATGGGAAAGCAATCCATCGACGTGGCCGCTCGGTCATAAGGCAGCGACCGGATGATGGTAAAGCGCGGCCCGCAGTTGGTGCAGTTGATAAAGGGGTAGTGATAGCGTCGGTCGGCGGGGTCGAACAGTTCGCGCAGGCAGTCGTCACAGGTGGCGATATCGGGGGAGATGAGCGTCGTGTGCACGGTCTGATCCTGCGACGCTACGATACGAAAGGCCTGCTCATCGTCGGCATCCCAAGTGTCGGGCTTCAGGTCTGCAACAGCGACATGCTCAACGCGGGCCGCGGCAGGCGCGTGCTTCGACAGCGCGGCGACAAAGCCGTCGAGTGCCTCGACCGAAGCATGCGCCTCGATGTGCACGCCATCGCCCGCGTTGAGCACCCAGCCGCAAATGCCATGCGCCATAGCCTCGCGATACACAAATGGCCGCATGCCAACGCCCTGCACAATGCCCGTCACGTGAATATGCACATGCCGCATGCGACCCTCCTTCATTAAAACCTGTCCCTTTATGGCAGGTGCGCTGCGGGAAATCCCGTTACAGCCCCAGGCTTTGCTTGGTGGCGGCGCAGGTGAGCTCGCCGTGCTTAACGCCGCGCAGCCCCAGCAACCGGTCCGCCAGCTCGTAGACGCGTTTGCCGCGACCCTTGAGCGCAAGAATCTCCAGGCAGTTGTGGTGGTCCAGATGCACGTGCATGGTCGAGACAATCTCGTCGGTGTAGTCGTGCTGCACCTCGTCCAGACGGCGCGTCAGATCGCCGGTATGGTGGTCATAGATCATGGTGAGCGAACCGATGACCTGCTCGTCGGGCGTGCGCATCTGCTCCTTGGCGATCGAGGCGCGAATCAGATCGCGTACGGCCTCGGAACGGTTGGCCACGTCACCGCGGCGCGCGATCTGCTCGTCAAAGCGGCGCAGCAGGTCGTCGGGCGCGGTGACCGAAAAGCGGACCAGCTCGGAGCTGGAGCCGCTGCAACGGCAGCTCGCATCGTCGTCCGCACCGTAAGCGTGCGCGTGCGCGTGCTCGTGCTCGGCCACGTTACACCAGTTTCACAGAGCCGACGGAGTTATGATCTGCCTCGATGGCCTCCTCGTAGCCCTCGAGCGCATCGTGCGCCTCGTGCAGCGCAGACATGGCGGCCTCGAGCTTGGCGCCAATGCGCTCCATGTCAAAGTTCTCGGTCGCATGCAGCAGCTGATGGCTCCACTCGTGAGCGAGCTCAATGGTGTCGTCGACCTGCTTGACGCTCATGGCAAGCTGGCTCATGTTCATTCCGACGTCATGCATGGGAATCTCCTTTTGTGCGGGGCGATATGGTGGTTCAGATTCTACTACGCCCGCCTTGGGCGCCGCCGCATAAGAAAACGGGTGCGAGTCCGTCTGACTCGCACCCGTTCACTGGGGGCTGTTTGTGTCTACCATACTATCCGTGGTCGCATGCCTTGCGTTTGGCACTCCGGCGAGCGGTGCGAAACCGCTCATGGACGGCAGACAAGTAACAAGCGTATTACAGATGCTTCTCCAGCAGTGCCTGAAGTCTTGCCTTGGGTAAGGCGCCGACCGAGCGGTCGATCTCCTCGCCGTTCTTAAAGACGATCAGCGTGGGGATGCTCATGACGCCAAACTTCATGGCCAGGTCCTGGTTGTCGTCGACGTTGCACTTGGCCACGGCCAGCTTGCCGGCCAGTTCGTCGGCAACCTCGTCTACGATGGGCGAGAGCGAGCGGCAGGGGCCGCACCACGGGGCCCAAAAATCAACCAGTACGGGCAGGCTATCGTTGACGACAGCGTCGAAGTTCTCGGGGGTAATCTGCTTAATGTCAGCCATGGTGACCTCCATAATGCGACGCGGCTCGGCCGCGTAAAACTCAGTACGACCGTGCTTATACCCAGCGGCTCGCAAAGCAACCACTCGCGGGCGGCTCTTTTATATAATGGTGGGCACGCAAACGATTGGAGAGCGCATGCCCACGTCACAAAGCCAGAAAAAAGAAGCCATCGCTCAGGCGACCGAGCAGGAGCTCGCGTCGCTTGCAGACCGC
This sequence comes from uncultured Collinsella sp., assembly GCA_958348565.1. Lineage (GTDB taxonomy): Bacteria > Actinomycetota > Coriobacteriia > Coriobacteriales > Coriobacteriaceae > Collinsella. The sequence goes on from CATVZP010000010.1 coordinate 22,476, forward strand.
GGTGTACGTATCTCGGGCAACGCGTGCTCGCCGATTGTGCTGGTCAAAGGCGATTTGGATGAAGCCGAGTGCTCGGGCGGTGAGCTGGCTGCCGGCGCGGATGGCGCCGCGTTGCGCAAGGCGCTCGGCGCTATCGGATATGCCCCCGAGGATTTTTGCGTGCTGGCAAGCGTCTCCGGCGCGGGCGACGGAGCGGTCGCGGAGGGCGAGGCCCTGACGAGCGACCTGTTCCGCGAGGCGCTGGAGACCTTGGACCCCGAGGCGGTGCTGCTGCTGGACAACAGCGCGGCCGATGTCATGCGCGAGACCTATGCTGATATGCTTGTGGCAATTGATGACTTTGACACCGCCATGCTCAAGCCCGGCCTGGTCGCCCATGTGCAGGGGCGCCGCGTGCTGGCGCTCGACGGTTTTGAGGCGGCGCTCACCGACAAGGCTGCCAAGCAGCGCATGTGGGCCTACATTAAGCAGCTGACCCCGGCGGCTGCACCGCTGTAGCGAGGCTGGCGGCAGCCCCTACATCACGGCGCGCAGCTCAAACCGGTCGCCGTTAATGCGGAACTGGCAGTTGCCGTTCATACGCTCGACGGCAAGCTTAATGCTCTTGGTGCCAAAGCCGTGTCCAGCGTGCTGAGCCACGGGCATGCCGTCGACCATGTGCGGCGCACGGCCAAACGTGTTGGAAACCAGCAATAGAAGCTGACCGTCTTCGTAGCGAAGGTCCAGGTCGACAAACCGCTTGCCTTCGGGGGCGGCGCTCGCTGCGGCGATGGCATTGTCCAGGGCGTTCGATACCACACTGAACAGATCGACATCGCTCACGTGGACGGTTTCGGGCACGGCGGCGCGCAGGTCGGCGGTGATGCCGTGCGCGTTGATGTCCGCGGAAAGCGACGAGAGCGCAATGTTGACCGTTTCGTTGGCGCAGTAGCGGCGCACGGCGGTGCGGTCGTTGGCCTCGCAGAGCGCGTCGATGCGCTCGAGCGCCTCATCGGTGTGACCCTCTTCGATCAGGGCCGCTAGACCGCGCAGGTAGTGGCGCATGTCGTGACGGAGAACCGAGAGCTCGCGTCCGGACTGGCGCCAGGCTTCGAGCTCTTTGATGGCCGCGCTGTCGCGGGTCGCGAGCATCCAGCGCTCGCGCTCGGCGATTTCCTTTGCCTCGTATTCGCGAAGGTAGACGGCAAGAAACATGAGGTAGAAGGCGCAGAGGGCGAACGCCAAAAACTCAACGGTTACCACCGAGCCCGAGTGGAAGAGCGTGGTATAGACGTTGGTGGCGTAGTCGAAGATGTAGTAGACAAGCGGCAGGATGAGCAGAATCTCCAGCTCGGTGGGGCTTTTGATCGCCAGACGGGGGCCAATCTCGCTTGCCCAATGCAACAAGACGGCAAAGACGCCGAGCGTGGTAATGATGCGCGCCACGTAGTACGCGACCTGCGAATCGGTGGCGGCGAATGCGGCGATACCCACCCAGTTGCTAAACTGGCAGCTCAGGTAGGCACTGGTAACGCCCAGGATGGCGAGCAGCGGACTCAGGCGATAGCGTACGCACAAGTAGACGACAAGCGGCAGATGCACGACGAGTGGATAGGCCTGCCGGGCAAGCAGCTCACCATCGACGAGGTTGGCAATCGCAAAAGCGGTGCCGGTTACGGCGCCGACCCCCACCAGCTCGAGCGAATGGCGGCGGTTGATCTCGACACCGCACAGCGCCGCCGAGGCAAAGACGCCAAAGAGCAACGTCGTCGCATGGTGGATTGCCCAAAGTACCAGTTCTGCCGAGGAAAGCATCAGCGTCTCCCGCCCTCGAACCGTACCGCAAAGTAGGCGTCTTGGAATCCCTGCTTGCAGCTGCGCGCGAGCGGTATGCACGCGCCCGAGCGCATGACGATTTCCGTGCGGTTAAAGTGGTCGATGTTGCGCAGATTGACCTGGTAGCTGCGGTGGCACTTAAAGAAGGTCGCGTTTTGGGCCAGTCGGTCCTCGATGCTGCGGAACGGCTCGAGCGCCTCGATATCGCGGCCATCGCGCAGGTGGAAGACCACGTGCTTGTTGCGGGCCTCGGCATATTCGATATCGGATAGGCGCAGGGCATGGTAGCCAAAGGACGTCTTGATGACGAGTTCGTCGGTCGCTGCCGGACGCAGGCTCGACAGCTCGTCGAGCAGTTGCGCCACGCGCTCGTAGGTCACGGGTTTGAGCAGGTAGTCGAAGGCGCGGACCTCGTAGGACTCAAGCGCGAACTCGGGCGATGAGGTCAGAAACACCAAGTGCACGGCGGTATCGGATTGGCGCAGCTCGCGGGCGGTGTCCATGCCGTTGACGAGCGGCATGATCATGTCGAGCATGATAATGTCGGCGCGCGATGTGGCATGGCGTGCCAGCAGGTCCTCGCCGCGCGTAACGAGTGCAACATCGACCGCCGTACCCGTCTCGGCCGACCAGCGGTTGATCATGCGGTGCAGGTTATCTAGAAAGGCGACGTCGTCGTCGCAGGCGATGATTTTGAGCATATTGGCCCCCCTTAGTACCTCGATTTTGCCACATCGTGCACGCGCCACCCGCGGGGGTGCGTTCCGTTTGCGCCCCACGGTACGCAACTCGCGCCGAGCGGCAGGGTGTCAAAACATGCGGTTGCACAATACCAGGTGGATATATATGTCAATTTGAGCTGGCGGCTGGCGAAGAACCATGCCGGCCGCGCCAAGCGATATCGGACATCGCGAAAGCATAGGGGCAAGGTGAGCTGAACGATGAAGGAGAAGAAGATGGGGATGCGCGCTGCGTTGATGCGTCTGCTGGGTATCGCAACCGTGGCATGCGCGCTCGTGGCGACGCCGGCCGTGGCAAACGCCGAGACGCAGGTTATGCCCGACGGGGTGAGGGCGGAGGTGCTGTCGCTTAAGCAGGCCAACAACGAACCCGTCCAAATCACCGAGCCGGGCAGTTACGTACTTAAGACGGCTGAGGGTGAGGTCACGCCATCTTCGGGTTACACCATCGACGCGCCGGATGCGTCTCGGATTAATCCTGTGAGGATCTACATCGATGGTACGGTCTACGTGAACGATAAGACTAACTGGCGGGTTGAGCAAACTCGATGGCTGTTCAACATCAAACAGGGTAGCAATATCGAGTTCATCGGTGTCAACAATCCGTGCGTCAGCTTCCATAGAAACCAAAAGCAATTTGAGTCCGTAAGCGGCTTTTTGACCGACCGCTATTACAGCGGTGGCTACAAAAAGGCATCGGGCGACATCTCGGTTGGCCTGGGGGTTGGCGACGGCTCGCAGAATTTCATTCTCTCGTATGGCAGCAAGTACGAGCAAAAGGTACCTGCGATTTCCCTGGGCAATACCAAGGGAAAGCTGTCTGCAAATTTCAGTAAGCTGATGATTAGGGACTATGCTGGCAAGTCGCACAACTCTTTGGGCGAGGTTTCCCCATACAGTATTCTTGAATATGCTGTGCCGGTCCGCCTGTTCCGCAGCAGCTTCTCCGATGACGGCAAGGGGAATATTAATAAGCTCAACGCTACGTTTACTGACTGTGCGTTCTGGAATACGTCTGGCGACTACAACGGTGCGGTTTCAATTGTGGGCAATCCCCGTGGTGGCGTGAATTCGGACGTCGCTTCGAGGCTGACTGCGACGTTCGAGAACTGCCGGTTTGGTTCCGATGCCGACAGCGGCATTTGGCAGACCAATAATAAATATCCGACGGTCGAAGAGACCACTGAGTTCGCACAGGTTCAGGAGACTGGAAAGTGCGCCGTTGCAGGCGTGATGGGCGTCACCAACGCTACGGTCAACCTCAACAGCTGCACGATGAGCAGCTTCCACAGCACGCGTTCGAGCTCGGCTGACAACACTTTGACAGTTGATGCCCTTAATGTTGCACGAAGCGCTCGCTGCAACATAAACGGTGGCACGATTGAACGCTATGGCGCACGCGGCAATACGTGCGTGGTATACGCCGCCGGAACCCTTACCCTCAACGGATCGCCGGAAATCGCGAGCTACTGGAAGAACAGTCACGCCGGCGATACTAATTATGGCGACAAGTACACTGAAGCTGATAAAGCTACGGGAACCGCCAAGAGCCTGTATGTCCCGAAGAAAAAGAGTGTCGATGCCAACGTCCCGGCGCTGAATATCGCGTCTGACTTCTCCGTACGCGGAGGCTTTGGAGACAATGTTTGGATCTCGATTGAGGAGACTGCGGACAGTAATGGCGTAAAGTCGCGTGTCCTTGGCGCCTGCGAATCCAACAAGATCGAAGGCGTTGTGCCAGACGGCTCGTCCGAGAACGACGACAACTCCGACAAGTACGAGATCGTGAACCTTAACGGCGACCTCACCTTCCGCGAGACCATTCACCAGCACAAGTGGAACGTTGAAGCTGACGGTTTGGGCGTTCGCGCATCGTGCGTGGGCCCGTTCCGCAACAGCGAGTGCGAATATGGCAAGGACGAGAACGGCGAGCCCAAAAAGTACCTGACGGCCACGTACAAGCTTTCCATGTCCAAGGCAACGAGCTCTCAGAGCACTGAGCTTGTCTATGACGGCTGCCCGGTCAAGATTGCTTTGAATAAGGACGGCGCGTGGAATCTAGAGCAGATGGGCGTGACGGCCAGCGATGAATTCACGTGGTATCAGTGCAAGTCCCAGGCGGACGCCGAGGCATATAAAAACGGCACCAAGCTCAAGGGCGCCCCGACGGACGCCGGCTACTACTATGTCGTTACGAGCTTTAAGGCTGCCTCTGGTCAGACGCTCGAGGGCAAGAAGTCTTTTGAGATTTCGCAGCGTCGCTTGGTCAAGAATCAATCCTACAAGTTCATCCTTAAAGACGGCGGTAAGGGTGCAGGCAAGTATGCCCATGACGGCAAGGAGCATCAGCCTGTCGTTGAAAGTGCAAAGTTCAAGAACGGTGCCGGCGAGTGGGTCGATCTCGTTGAGGGCAAGGATTACGTGCTCGACGCTCGAAGTGAATCCGGACTGAAGCAGACCGAGCCGGGGCAATACGCGTGCATTGTCATCGGTAAGGGCAACTTCACGACCGATGGCGGCACCACAAGTGTTTTGACGCTCAAATGGGAGATCGTTGACGTTTCGCGCTTTGACCTCGAGGTCGCTGACTTCGATGGCACCTATGATGGCAAAGAGCACGGCATTGCGGTCAACGTTAAGAATGACCCCGTTCCGGCGGATATGAAAATCGAGTATCGCGAAGACGGCGGTGATTGGACGACGGACAAGCCGACCTATCGCAATGCTGCCGAGTACACGACCCGTTACCGTGTGACGGCTTCCGACTACCTGACCGTTACGGGCCAAGCGACCGTGAAGATTTCCAAGGCAGACCAGGAAGCGCCGGCTGGGCTCGTGGGCAATAATTGGACTACGTGCAGCAGCAAGGACGGCTCCATCTCGGGCGTGACCAAGGCGATGGAATATCGTCGCGGGTCGAGCGGGAGCTACCAGAAGATAACGTCTGACGGTAAACTGACCGGTCTTGCGAAGTCGGGAACGTACTACGTCCGCTATGCCGAGGATAACAACCACAATGCGTCGCCCGATGTCGAGGTCAAGATCGAGCAGGGCCCTCATGCTGTTGCCGACAATGCTGCTTGGCAACCGGGCGATGGCAGCCACTATAAGGCCTGCAAGTATTGCGATCGGGCTCAGGTATGGCAGAGCTGCAGGTGGAATTACAAGATTATCACGCCTGCAACTCCTGAGGTCGATGGCGTCCGTCAAAAGGTCTGTAGGGTTTGCGGCTACGAGTGGTATGAGAAAGAGTCTTATACCTACAAGGACACCTATGCGCCCACCATTTATGACCTTTGGGAGGATAACGCCTATTGCGAGAGCGTTTCGTTTGACGTGATCGATGACCGTGACGAGACGGTGACGGTCACTGACAACGGCAAGGAGCTCAAGGCTGGCAAGGACGGTAGGTATACGGTCAAGGCCGCCGAGGGCGATGCTGGCGCCGAGCACGTAATCGTGGCTACGGATGCCGCCGGCAATGCGGAGACCCGCAAAATCAAGATGTACGCTGAGCATGCGTATAAATGGACGATCGACAAGCAGCCGACGGTTACCGAGACCGGCTCCAAACATGGTACGTGCTCCGTGTGCGGCCATGAGTCGGGCGCGGTAGAGATTCCGGCCCTGGCTGTTAAGGGCTATTCGGGCAAATATGACGGCAAGGACCACTCTGTCGACGCCTCGGCGCTGCCCGAAGGTTCCGTCGTTGAATATAAGGCTGCTGACGGCGGCTGGACGAGCGTTGCGCCCAGCATCAAGGATTCCGGCAGTGTGACGGTCGACTATCGCGTCACGATCGACGGCACGGCGGTCGACGGCAAGGTGACGCTTGAGGTCAAACCGCGTGCGATAACGGTCGCGGCGCAGGACGCCTCCAAGACCTATGGTGAGGACGATCCCAAGTTTACGTATGACGTCACTTCTGGCGAGCTCGTTGAGGGCGAGAGCCTTCAGGGTATTGAGATTGAGCGCGATGATGACGACAGCGTGCGCGACGGCGGCTATGCTCTGCGCCTGACGCAGCCTGAGGGCGCCAACTCCAACTACAAGATTACGTTCAAGGATGGCACCTTTACGATCGGCAAGCGCGAGCTCGCCGTAACGTGGGACACCACTACTGAGTTCACCTACGACGGCGAAGAGCACTGCCCCCAGGCGAAGCTCCACAACGTCGTCGGCGATGACAATATCTTCGCGTACGTCGAAGGCGCCAAGGTCAAAGCCGGCACCTACACGGCGATAATTACCGAACTGACGGGCGACGACGCAGGTAACTACAAGCTTCCCGCCGAAGGCCTGACGTGTGAGTTCTCCATCAAGAAGGCACCCCAGGGTGCGCCGAAGGTCCAGGCCACGGCCGAGACTGTGAGCGGCAAGTCCGACGGTAAGATCACGGGCGTCGACGCTAAGATGGAGTGGCGAGCCAAGGGATCTGGCGAGTATCAGGGCGTGCCCGATGGCGTGACTGAGATTACGGATTGCGCTGTCGGCACGTACGAGGTGCGCTACCGCGCCGATAGCGACCATGATGCCTCCTCCGCCACCGAGGTTACCGTTAATGCCGGCGGCAAGCTCGTCGTGACGCTGCCTGCCAAGCAGGTCGGCTATACGATTATGGCGAGCCCGGACGAGCTTGACTGGCACGGTTCAACCACCCTCACTGTCAGTATCGAGAGCGGCTACTTTACTGACAACGACTCTTACGCCGTCAAGGTCAACAATGCCGTTGTGGCGCCCGACGCGCGTGGTGAGTTTACCGTTCAGAACGCCGAGAGCGACCTCGTCGTCACCGTCGAGGGCGTGCGCAAGCACGAGGCCGTGAACGATGAGTGGCTCTCCGACGACAGTGCGCATTGGCATAAGTGCGCCTGTGGTGACAAGATCGACGAGAGTGCGCACACCTTTGAGTGGGTCGTCGTCAAGGCCCCCACAGCAACCGAGAAGGGCTCCAAGCAACAGAAGTGCAAGGTCTGCGGTTACAAGCTTGCCGAGGTCGAAATTCCGGCTGCAGCTATCGTTGGCTATTCCGATGAGTACGACGGTGCGTATCACACGGTCGATGCGACGAGTCTGCCCAAGGGTGCAACGGCAAAGTACAGCACTGACGGCAAGAACTGGTCCCCCGAGGCCCCCAAGATTAAGGACGTCGGCACGCTGACCGTGTCCTATGAGGTAACGATCGACGGCGTGAAGGCCGAGGGTAAGGTGACTCTCGAGATCAAGCCGCGCGCGATTACGGTCGCAGCCGATACCTCCTCCAAGACGTACGGTGAGGCCGACCCCGTGTTTACGTGGGCGATCACATCCGGCGAGCTTGTCGAGGGCGAGAGCCTCCAGGGTATTGAGATCGAGCGCGAAGATGACGACAACGTGCGCGAGGGCGGCTATGCCCTGCAGCTGACGCAACCCGAGGGTGCAAACCCCAACTACAACATCACGTTCGTCGACGGCACGTTCACCATCAACCAGCGTCTGCTCACTGTGACATGGGGCACCACCGAGTTCACCTATGACGGCAAGGAGCACTGCCCTGTGGCCACGCTCGGCAACGTAATCGGCAAGGATGACCTTGGCGCGACCGTCGAGGGCTCCCAGGTCGAGGCCGGTGATTCGTACCAGGCGAACCTCACCGCACTGACGGGCAGGGCCGCTGGCAACTACGCGCTTCCGACTGAGGGCCTGACGTGCGACTTCTCCATCAAGAGCGCCGCGCAGGGCGCGCCGGTGGTCCAGGCTGCGGCCGAGACCGTGAGCGGCAAGCGTGACGGCAAGGTCACGGGCGTCGACGCGACGATGGAGTGGCGCGCCAAGGGTGCCGCCGAGTATCAGGCGGTGGGCGAGGGCACGGCCGAGCTTACGGGTCTTGCCGCCGGTGCGTATGAGGTGCGCTACCAGGCCAAGACTAACTACGACGCCTCTTCCGCCACCGAGGTTACCGTGGCGGCCGGTCCCAAGCTGGTCGTGACGCTGCCGAGCAATCAGGTGGGCTACGCGCTCACCTCGACGGCAACCGAGCTCGATTGGCACGGGACTGCAACGCTCACCATGAGCATCGACAGCGCGTATTTTGCGGGTAAGGACTACGCCGTCAAGGTCAACGGCGCGTCCGTTAAGCTTTCCGCCAAGGGCACCTATGAGCTCAAGGATGTCGAGGGCGACGTGAATATGACGGTCGAGGGTGTCCTCAAGCACGAGCCCGACGGCTCCGGCTGGGCACACGACGCCAAGAACCACTGGCATGTCTGCCGCTGCGGCGAAGTCCTCGACAAGGCTGAGCACACCTTTGAGTGGGTCGTTGATAAGCCGGCGACGGTCGAGGCCAAGGGCGAGAAGCACCAGGAGTGCAGGGTCTGCGGTGAGAAGGGCAAGTCTGAGGAGATCGCGATTCTGGCACCCGAGATTACCGACGGCAAGGGCCAGACGATGGTGGTCGATGCCGCCAAGGACCTGAGCTTCCGTTCGAACGCGCCGCTCAAGTTCTTCCAGAAGGTGCTGGTTGACGACAAGGAGGTCGCGGCCGAGAACTACGTGCTCACCGAGGGCTCTACGATTGTGACGCTCAAGGCGAGCTTCCTAAAGACGCTCGGCGTGGGCGAACACAAGCTGAGCGTGGTTTCGGCTACGGGCACCGCCGAGACGACCTTCACCGTTGCCGAGGCTGCCAAGCCCGCTCCTGGTCAGACCACCACGACTACTACGACCACGACTACGACTTCCAAGCCTAAGAAGAAGGCTGGCAAGGAGACGTTGCCTGAGTCCGGCGACAGCGAGTACGCCATGGCTGGTGCCGTGCTCGCTGCCGGCGTGGTGGCTCTGCTGCTGGCGTGGGCCATGACACGCGGCGCTTAACCGCATGCCAGTCCCCGGCGGGTCCGGATCGAGCGATCCGGACCCGCTTTCGGGGTCTTCCAGAAACCCGGTGGTCAAAAAAGGCCAAATATGAGTACTGTTACCAGTTTGGTGGCAGCCAAATGGCCTCAAAAATCGGTGCCAGCGGCCAAAAGTGCATCGATTTTCGTCCTTCAGAGTCGCGATCGGGCTCCAAACAAGGCGATTTTGCTGCTCTGGACTGGAAAATCGCTGCTACTAATTTGGTGACAGTACTCATATTTGGCCTTTTTTGACCACTGCCCCTTGGTCCAGGACAAAACGGCTGCTTGAATCATGCGGCGGGTCCATTTTCAACTATCCTCAGCTTGCCAGTTCGAAAATGGACCCGCCGCATGATTGAATCTTTATTTCAACTTTACACCTGGCTTTACAGCTGTCTTGTCAGCTGTAAAGCCAGGTGTCATACTAAAGCCCCAAGATTCGCCAAAAGAGAGGGGCCTTGATGGCACAGAGCGCGAACATGGATGCGTCGGAGCTTGCACGCGATATCGCGGCCGGCCTGGCATCGGCAACGACGGCAACGGAACGTGCGGCACTGGTGCCCGCAGAGCTCGTCGAGGCCATTCAGCAACTAAAAACCCAACGTGACGCGGTGATCCTGGCGCACTATTACGTGGCGCCCGAGGTGCAGGCCGTGGCTGATTACGTCGGCGACAGCTTCTACCTGGCCAAGCTCGCCAAGAGCCTGCCGCAGCAGACCATCGTGTTGTGCGGCGTGGAGTTTATGGGCGAGAGCGCCAAGCTGCTCAACCCCACCAAGACCGTGCTGCTGCCCGAGCCGGGCGCGGACTGTCCCATGGCGCACATGGTCAAGCGCGAGACGGTCGACGCGGCGCGCGCCGAGTATGGCGACGACCTGGCCGTGGTGTGCTACGTTAACTCGACGGTCGAGATCAAGAGCTGGAGTGATGTGTGCGTTACCAGCTCTAACGCCGTCAAGATCGTCTCCGAGCTGCCGCAGCAGCACATCTTGTTCATTCCCGACCAGAACCTGGGCCGCTTCGTAGCCGAGCAGGTGCCGCAAAAGCACGTCATGCTTAACAAGGGCTACTGCCCGCGCCACCACATCATCACCGTCGAGCAGATTGTCGATGCGCAGGAGGCGCATCCCAACGCGCTCGTACTGGCGCACCCCGAATGCAAGGCCGACGTCCTTGCCGAGGCCGACTACATCGGCTCCACCGCCGGCATCATCAAGTATGCCGAGGAGTCGGACGCCAACGAGTTCATCATCGTGACGGTCCGCGGCGTGCTCTACGAGCTCGAGCGCCGCTGCGAGGGCACCGGCAAAAAGTTCTACTTCCCTGCGGTGCAGCCCACCTGCGTCAACATGGATCTCATCACGCTCGAAAAGCTCGTGCGCTGCCTGGAGACGGGCGAGGGCGAGGTGCAGATTGGCGTGTCGGACGAGGCAGCCGATCAGGCCAAGCTCACGCTCGACCGCATGCTCGAGTACGCGGCGCGCTAAGCCAATGTGGCATGAGGGACAGCCCCTTACGCCACATTACAAGGGAGAGGATTCCTGTGGAAACCAAGCAATACCCCGACATGGAGTGCGACGTCGTCATTGCCGGCTGCGGCGTGGCGGGCCTATACGCGGCCCTCAATCTGCCGACGAGCACGCGCGTGATCATGCTCTCCAAGGGCGCTGTCGACGAGTGCGATTCGATGCTCGCGCAGGGTGGCATCTGCGTGCTGCCCGAAGGCTCTGACTACGATGCCTTCTTTGAGGACACCATGCACGCCGGTCACTACGAGAACCGCCGCGAGAGCGTCGACATCATGATCCGCTCGAGCCGTTCGGTCATCAACGACCTGCTAGCGATGGGCGTGGATTTCGAGCGCAAGGCCGACGGCAGCCTCGACTTTACCCGCGAGGGCGCGCACAGCCGCCCGCGCATTGCCTTCCATGCCGATATTACGGGTAAGGAGATAACGACCAAGCTGCTCCAGGCCGTTCGCAAGCTGGATAACGTGCAGATTCTTGAGCACGTGGCCATGACCGACATCCTGACGGGCGAGCGCGATGGGGCCACGGTGTGCACCGGCGTTGTCGCCGTTCCCGTGGACGAGGACAACTCGGTCCGCCCCGCCGACGAGCTGGCACATGCCGCCGAGGGCGTGCATACCGGCGAGCCGTTTAAGATCCGTGCCCGCCATACGCTGTGGGCGACGGGCGGTATCGGCGGCGTGTACGACCATTCGACTAACTACCCGCAGCTCACGGGCGATGCCTGCTACATTGCTCAGGAGCATGGCATTAAGATGGAGCACCTGGACTACGTGCAGATTCACCCCACGGGGCTGTTCTCGCCGCAGCCGGGCCGCACCTTTCTGATCAGCGAGAGCTGCCGCGGCGAGGGCGCGATTCTGCTCAACGCCGCTGGCGAGCGCTTTACCGACGAGCTGCAGCCGCGTGACGTGGTCGCCGCCGCCATTCGCGAGCAGATGAAGCAGGACGGCACCGAGCACGAGTGGCTGAGCTTTGCCCCCGTCGAGCGCGATGTGGTGACCGGGCACTTTACCAACATCCGCGCGCGCTGCCTGGAGGACGGCCGCGATATCTTGGACGAGCCCATTCCCGTTACGCCCACGCAGCACTACTTTATGGGCGGCGTGTGGGTCGACAAGGACGGCCGTACCTCGATGCCCGAGCTCTACGCCGCGGGCGAGACGGCTTGCAACGGCGTTCACGGCAAGAATCGCCTCGCATCAAACAGCCTGCTCGAAGCGCTGGTCTGGGGTCGTCGCGCCGCGTGGTATATGCGTACCGGCGAGTCGCTGGCCGTGGAGCAGGCGGGCGATCCCGCGCTCGATGGCCGTCATCGCGCCCTGAGCGCCGATCCCCTGGCAATCGATGATTTGGCCCGTGCCGCCGGCACGCAGGCCGTGGAGGAGTAGACCATGAATCCCATTACCATGAAGCTCGTCGTCGATGATCTGATCCTGCAGGCCCTGCGCGAGGACATTACGTTTGAGGACGTGAGCACGGCGAGCGTGTGCCCCACGGCGCGCCCCGCCACGGTGGAGCTTATCGCCAAGGCCGATGGCATCATCGCGGGCTTGGACGTGTTCGCTCGCACCTTTGAGCTGCTGGATCCGCAGAGCTCGGTGCTGTTTGATGTCGTCGATGGCGATGAGGTGCACGCCGGCGACCACGTGGGCCAGGTGCGCGGCGACGCGCGAGTGCTGCTTTCGGGCGAGCGCGTGGCGCTCAACTATCTGCAGCGTATGAGCGGTATCGCCACCTACACGCACAACATGGCAGCGGCGCTCGAGGGTACCAAGACCGTGCTTGTCGACACGCGCAAGACCACACCGGGCATGCGCGTCTTCGAGAAGGCCGCGGTCGAGATCGGTGGCGGCAGCAACCACCGCTACAACCTGTCGACGGCTGTCATGCTCAAGGACAACCATATTGACGCCGCCGGTGGTGTGACGCGTGCGATCGAGATGGCACGCGCCCACGCATCGTTTACCACGACGGTCGAGATCGAGTGCGAGAACCTGAGCATGGTGCGCGAGGCCGTGGAGGCCGGTGCCGACATCATCATGCTCGACAACATGACCCACGATGACATGGCTGCCGCGATTGAGCTTATCGCCGGTCGCGCCAAGACCGAGTGCTCGGGCAACGTGGACGCCAACAATATCCGCGCCCTGGCCGATCTGGGCGTTGACTTTATCAGCTCGGGGGCGTTGACGCACTCTGCGCCGATTCTCGACCTCTCGCTTAAGCATCTGCGTCTGCTGGACGGTAAATAATGAACGCCCGCGAGCGCCGTCGTGCCATCATGGGCGTGCTCGAGGAAGCCAGGGAGCCCGTTTCGGGCAGCGCACTTGCCCGCGAGGTGGGCGTGAGCCGTCAGGTCGTGGTGCAGGATATTGCCCTGTTACGCGCCGATGGGCACGATGTCGTGGCAACCAACCGTGGTTATGTGCTGCAGGAGGCCCCCAGCAGCCCCGCCGTGCCCACGCGCTTGGTCAAGGTTCGCCATAGCGTGGAGCAGGCAGGCGATGAGCTCACGAGTATCGTCGACGCCGGCGGCGCCGTGCTCAACGTGATCGTCAATCACCGCGTGTACGGTAAGATCACGGCCGACCTGGACATCCGCAATCGTCGCGATGTTGGGCGCTACCTGCACGATATCGAGAGCGGCAAGAGTTTCCCGCTACTAACGGTGACGAGCGGCTATCACTTCCATCGCATTGCGGCGGAGGATGAGCAAACCCTCGACGAGATCGAGGCCATACTCAAGGAGAAGGGCTATCTGGCAGACCTGATGCCCTACGAAGACGACCTGTCCTAGTAACGACGAATGCAAAAGGAGGCCTCCGCGGCGATGCGGAGGCCTCCTTTTTTGTGCACGGTGTACTTGTGAGTGTGCAAGTGGGGGAGTTGTTACTCCTCGACGATCTCGGTGATCGCGCCGGCGGGGCAAGCGTCCTGGCAAGCGCCACAGGCGACGCAGGAGTCCTCGTCAGCGACGGTAGCGACGTCCTGGAGCTCCAGAACGCCAGCGGGGCAGGAGTCGACGCAAACGCCACAAGCGATGCACTCGTCGGCATCAATTACGGGATGAGCCATGGTAGTTTCCTCTCTGTTGACCGACGCTACAGGCGATGCGCGCCGGTTTGATTCGGGCAAAAACATACCACGGGAGCGACCGTTTGCAATACCCTCTGACCGGCATCTTCATACCGTTCGCCGAGTATGCCAAGGTTTACTAAAAAACGCGCAGGTGGGGCCGTTGAGCTGCGCAAATGTTAGCTAAAGGTGACTTGAAATATTGAGCTATTGAGCGCGCCTGCGGAAAGGGCATCCCGTTATTTGGCCGAAAAACGGGTCGTAGTTTCCGGTTGGGCCCGCTAGCGGAAACTGCGACCCGGTATCAGCTCTCAAAACGGGATACGGTTTCCGGTTGAGCCTTCAGACGGAAACCGCGGCCCGGAATCCACGCTCAAAACGGGACGAGCTTTCCGCAAGGCAGCCCCAGGCACCCTCGGACCCAAGCCTCAGCCATCTCTACATAGATCTCGATAGATTTGTCTAGAACTCAAACAGCGCATCTACCTGCGCATTTAAGAACCTAAACTCTTGGCAATAAGAAATCTTATATGAATTGACTTAGATTTTGTATATTCCGGCCCATAAGGGGATACACTACATGCTGAAAGACAAGCCGAAACACCGCTCGGCAGACCGCCGAGTCGGTGCAAACGCACAAGAGAGAGGGAATTTCTAATGGGCAAGATTCTTGGTATCGACCTTGGTACTACTAACTCCGCAATGGCCGTTCTCGAGGGCGGTTCTCCGACCATTATCGTGAACGCCGAGGGCGACCGCACCACCCCGTCCGTCGTGGGCTTCCGTGCCGACGGCGACCGCGTCGTGGGTAAGGCCGCTAAGAACCAGGCTGTCACCAACCCCAAGAACACCGTGTTCTCCATCAAGCGCTTCATGGGCCGCAAGTACTCCGAGTGCACCTCCGAGATCAAGACCGTGCCGTATGAGGTCAAGGAGGGTCAGGGTGGCCGTGCCGTCGTCGACATCGAGGGCAAGGATTACACCGCTGAGCAGGTGAGCGCCATGACGCTCGCAAAGATGAAGGCCGACGCCGAGAAGTATCTGGGCGAGACCGTCACCGACGCCGTCATCACCGTTCCGGCCTACTTCAACGACGCCCAGCGTCAGGCCACCAAGGACGCCGGTAAGATCGCCGGCCTCAACGTCAAGCGTATCGTCAACGAGCCGACCGCTGCTGCTCTGGCCTATGGCCTGGACAAGCAGGGCACCGACCAGCGCATTCTGGTCTTCGACCTGGGCGGCGGTACCTTCGACGTCTCCATCCTCGACCTCGCCGACGGCGTGTTTGAGGTTCTGTCCACCTCGGGCGACAACCACCTGGGCGGCGACGACTGGGATCAGCGCGTCATCGACTGGATGGCCGATAAGTTCCAGCAGGAGAACGGTGTCGACCTGCGTCAGGACCCCATGGCCCTGCAGCGTCTGAAGGAGGCCGCCGAGAACGCCAAGAAGGAGCTCTCCGCTGCCCAGCAGACCACCATCAACCTGCCGTTCATCACCATGAACCAGTCCGGCCCGCTGCACCTCAACTACACGCTGACCCGCGCCGAGTTCGAGAAGATCACCCGCGACCTGCTCGAGCGCTGCAAGCAGCCTGTCACCAACGCCCTGCGCGACGCCAAGCTTAAGCTCTCCGATCTGACCGAGGTCATCCTCGTCGGCGGCTCCACCCGTATGCCCGCTGTCCAGGAGCTCGTCAAGACCATGACCGGCAAGCAGCCCAACATGTCCGTGAACCCCGACGAGGTCGTTGCCGACGGTGCTGCCGTCCAGGGCGGCGTGCTCACCGGCGACGTCGAGGGCATCCTGCTGCTCGACGTTACCCCGCTGTCGCTGGGCGTCGAGACCATGGGCGGCATCATGACCAAGATGATCGACCGCAACACCACGATCCCGACCTCCAAGACCGAGGTCTACTCCACCGCTGCCGACAACCAGACCAGCGTCGAGATCAACGTGCTCCAGGGCGAGCGTGAGCTTGCCCGCGACAACAAGTCGCTCGGTAAGTTCCAGCTGACCGGCATTCCGGCTGCCCGCCGCGGCGTGCCGCAGATCGAGGTTACCTTCGACATCGACGCCAACGGCATCGTCAAGGTCTCCGCTAAGGACAAGGGCACCGGCAAGGAACAGCAGATCACCATTTCCGGCTCCACCGCGCTTTCCGACGACGAAGTCGATCGTATGGTCAAGGACGCCGAGGCTCATGCCGAGGAGGACAAGAAGCAGAAGGAAGAGGTCGAGGTCCGCAACCAGACCGACAGCCTGTGCTACTCCACCGAGCAGACCCTCAACGAGCTCGGTGACAAGGTTTCCGCCGACGTGAAGTCCAAGGCCGAGGCCGCTATCGCCGACGCCAAGAAGGCGCTCGAGGGCTCTGACGTCGAGGCCATCAAGGCCGCCGGCGAGTCCCTGCAGTCCGTGGCCTACGAGCTGGCCCAGGTTGTCTACGCCGACGCTCAGCAGCAGACCGACGGCGCCGCCGGTGCCCAGCCTGCCGATGATGACGTCGTCGACGCCGACTACGAGGTTGTGGACGACGAGGACAAGTAATCATGTCCGCCCGTAAAGCTCGCACGGAGGCGGCCGCCGTTGGTGCCGCCCCCGTTGACTCTGAGGAGAAGGACGTGAAGATTCCCGTAGAGGCCGTCGACGATACCGAGGTCAATGAGGCCCCGGCCGTCGAGGCTGCCGAGAACCAGGTAGAGGATTTCAACAAGGAGGCGACGATGACCGAGGACGAGATGGTGGAAGCCGCTATCCGCGCCGGTGAGGAAGCCGCCGACAACGACTTTAAGCTCAAGTTCGAGCAGGCCCAAAAGGAGCTCGCCGACGTGCGCAGCGAGCTCGATGCTGCGGCAGAGGCTCAGAAGGCCGCCGAGGACAAGGCAAAGGACGCCACCGAGCGTACCGCCCGTCTGCAGGCCGACTGGGAGAACTTCCGTCGCCGCACCGCCAATGAGCGTATCGCCGAGCGCGAGCGCGCGACCGAGAAGCTCGTCACCGCGCTGCTGCCGGTGATCGACGATATCGAGCGCGCGATCGACCATGCCCGCAGTCAAGAGCTTTCCGACGACTTTAAGCAGTTCGTCGATGGCGTTGACGCGGTACATGCCA
>CATVZP010000011.1 GCA_958348565.1 uncultured Collinsella sp.
AAAAGCAATCCGTTTGCCATCTCAAACACCTCCGTTGAGAAGAATTAAAGACCAAAGAATGATTCGTACCGGATATAAACAGCTTTTACGGTACATTGTGCCGCATCATGGCGCACAAGGGGCGAGCGTTCTACCGCTCGCCCCTCAAATCCGACCGCTCGGAAATACGCGCGACACAAAATGATTCATCGAGGTCGCATTATTCGTAACAGAGTTGTTAACGGCGTCTCGCATGGGCGCCAATGGGACAGGTCGCGCACCGAGCCAGCGCGGCCGCGAGCAGCACCAACAGCATGGCGGTGACATAGCCCGCGGCATCGAAGCCCAGGTCGATCATGTCGAAATGACGACCAGGAACAAAGATCTTATGCACTTGGTCACCGACAGAGCAGACGGCGCAAAAGAGCAGAGCGAGTACGTACCGGAATCGCGCGCACGGCAGGCACTCGCCCAAGCACACCGCTGTCGCCGAAGCAAACAGTCCTACAAAGAAGAACTCAACGGTATGTGCGACGCGACGAATGTTGGCACCCATCCACAGACGAACGGGCGCAAGCGGGTCGGGATGAACGGAGGCAGTCGTTGAATCCGCGCCCTCGACGGCATCCCCCGCCTGGGACTCCTGCGCGGCGTCGGACCGCACGTCCGCAGCCCGTCCTTCCACCGCACGCGCGGTGGACTCGCTGAGCGACGACGTCTGCTCCACGTTTTGCTCCGTCAGTATCCAAATACTTGCCAGCGTCACGACCAGCAGGACAACCGAAATCCATCCGACTATGTGCTTCACACGCGCCAAGGGCTAACCTCCGTCATTTTTTGAGCAGCAGCGAGTGTACCCCCAAACGCGGTTGTCGCCGTAGCGAAATCCAAAATGTTCGAATCGGGGCGCCAAAGGACCGTGGCGCCCCTACTCCATCTCGCGCATCCAGCGATCGAACGTCCCCACGCACACGCCTAGCCGCTTTGCCGCCTGACTCCGCGTGATATCACCCGCCTCGTAGGTATCGCGCACCAGCTCGAATTGCGGAGGACAGGGCTTGCGGGGCCGGCCAAAGCGCACGCCGCGCGCTCGCGCCGCTGCAATGCCCTCGGCTTGGCGCCGGTGAATATTCTCGCGCTCCACCTGCGCCACATAGCTCAGCAGCTGCAAAACAATATCGGCAATCAACGCGCTCGTCACGTCCGACCCACCACAGTCTCTGGCGCGCGTGTCGAGCAATGGCATGTCCAGCACCACGATGGCGACGCCGAGCTCTTTGGTTATGCACCGCCATTCCTCGAGGATCTCGCTGTAGTTACGGCCCAGCCGATCAATGGAAAGTACCACCAGCACATCACCGGAATCCAACGTGCACAGCAGCTCGCGATACCGCGGTCGATCGAAGTCCTTGCCGCTCGCATGATCGGCAAAGATATTCGCCGGTTCCACGCCATAGGCGCCCAGCGCATCCAGCTGCCGATTCAGATTTTGATCACGCGAGCTCACCCGCGCATACCCGTACACCGTTGTCATCTCATCCCCGCTCTCTCGTAAACCTCCCAAGAAGGAATAGGTTTATTTTGGTAGGTTTTATCTCCCCTACAGCAGGCGGAAGACGCAAACGCGCGAGCGGCAAGATGATTGAACCGCCACAAAAAAGGCGGCCCCAAAAGACCGCCCCGTTCTCTATCAATCACCAAATTCCGGCTAATGAATAAGCCTGAAATCCAAGTGCCCGCGCGTGGTGTTGACGCGCGAGACCTCGATGACCACGCGCTGCCCCAGCTCATAGCGAGTCCCCGTGTCGGCACCCGTAAGCGTGAGCGCGTCCTCATCAAACTCGAACCACTCGTTGCCCAGACTCTTGATCGAAACCAGGCCCTCGACCTGTGTCAGATCCAGGCGCACAAAGAGACCCATGCTGCTGACCCACGAAATCGTTCCGGCGTAGCGCTCACCCAGGCGGTCCTCGTAGTACTGGGCGATCTTGATCTTTTGCGTCGCATGGCTGGCGGCGTCGGCCGCACGCTCGGCATCGCTGCACGCGCGGCAGATTTGCGGCAGGATGCGCGGCAGGGACTCGCGACCCTTACCGATCAGCCGCGGCGTACGCACCAAGGCGTCCTTGCCGCCCAGCCGCTCGTAGGCCAACTGCAGCTTGAGCACGCGATGCACCACCAGGTCGGGATAGCGGCGAATGGGACTCGTAAAGTGGCAATAGCACGGCGCGGCAAGTGCAAAGTGGCCCTCGTTGCGCGGCTTGTACAGTGCGCGCTGCATACTGCGCAGCAGCAACGTGTTGACGAGCGGCGCGTTGGCCGTACCGGCTGCGGCATCAACCGCCGCCTGCAGCTCGTCGGGGCTTCCCAGGGCAATGCCTGCCGCGCGACGGTCATCGATGATGCCCAGCTGTGCCAGCGCCACGGCGGCACCGTGCAGGCTGTCGGGACTGGGGTCGTCGTGCACGCGATAGCACGCCTCGATATCGCGGTCGGCCAGCCACTCCGCCACGCACTCGTTGGCCAGCAGCATGGCTTCCTCAATCAGCGACGTGGCGCACGAGCGCTCACGGGCCACGATCTGCACGGGCACACCGTCCTCGTCCAACAGTGCACGGATCTCGGCCGTATCAAAGTCGACCGAACCGCGTGCGCGACGAATACGGCGGCGAAGCTCGGCGAGCTCGTTGGCAGCCACGAGGAAATCCCCCAAATCGACGTTATAGCCGCGAGCGGCTTTCTCGCACGCAAGCCCGCGCTCGAGCGCTTCCTCGCGCGACGCTTCAACCGCGGCAACATCCTCGGCGGCACCCTCCAGCACCGAATACTCCACCGCACCGGCACGTACCAGCAGCGCCTCGGCGCCGTCGTAGTCCATGCGCACGCGCGAGCGGATCACGCTGGGATAGGGATCGTAATGGCGCACGCGACCCTGCGCGTCGAGCTCAATGTCGACGGTAAACGCCAAGCGGTCCTCGTCGGGACGCAGCGAGCACAAATCGTTCGACAGGCGCTCGGGCAACATAGGCAGCACGCGATCGGCAAGATACACCGACGTCGTGCGATGGCGGGCTTCCAGATCGATATGTCCGTCCCAGGCAACATAGTGCGAAACGTCGGCAATATGGACACCCAGCTTGTAGCCACCCTCGGGCGTGCGCTCCAGCGAGATGGCATCGTCAAAGTCGCGCGCGTCGACCGGATCAATCGTAATGACAAAGCGGTCGCGCAGGTCTCGGCGGAGCGGGTCCTTGAGCGCCGAGGCCACATCGAGCGAAAGTGCCTCGGCCTCGGCTAGCGCGGCCTCGGGATACGTATCGGTATAGCCATAGCGCGCCATCACATACTGAACGCCCAAATCGGGCGCATCATCGCCGCCAATACGGCGCTCGATCGTCACGGTGCCCGATTCCAGGCGCGTCGGATACGTCAAAATGCGTGCGACGACCGCATCACCCGGATGAACGCCCAAGCGCTCCGCCGAAGTGTCCTCCGGCAGAATAAAGAAATCGGCCTTAAGGCGAGAATCAAGCGGCTCGATCACCCCGAGCGGGCCGGCGGTCTGGTACGTGCCCACCACACTAATGGCTGCACGCTCGACGACGCCCTCGATTACGGCGCGTCGCTCGCCATGCGGGCTGTTCTTAATGCTCACGGCAACGGTATCGCCGTCCATAATCTCGCGCTTGCCGCGGCCCATGACCTTGTAGTCGCCGTTTTCGGTTACAACATAGGCGCTATGCTCATGGAGCTGCACGCGTCCGGTCAGACTCGGGCGACGCTCGCTGCGCACCGGCCCGCGCTTATTGCGAGCTCCACGCTTATGCTTGTTATTGCGCCCCATGGCGCCTCCTTACTATCGATGGCCGTTTACACCCCAAGAGTCTACCCAAATGATCCCTAGGGGACAAAAAACGGGCCGCCCCAAAAGAGACGACCCGTTGAAGGAACGAATTCCAAGCACGCCTACACGCGCAGATAGCGGCGCATGGCGATGGCGGAACCAAAGAGACCGATAATGACGCCGACCAGAATCAGCGCGGCGTAGGTCACCAGGTAGTACTGCATCGGCAGCGCAAACGACATCCAGCCGATGCTCTCCTGCAGACGCGGAACCATCAGGTTACGCAGCAGCTCCAGCACGCCGATAGAAAGCAGCGAGCCCAAAATGGCCTGCAGCACGCCCTCGGTAATGAACGGCCCGCGAATAAAGCCGTTGCTTGCGCCCACCAGACGCATGATCGCAATCTCACGACGACGCGCCGTAATGGACAGGCGAATCGTGTTGTTGATAAAGATGAACGCGATAAAGGTCAGCAGGCCGACGAGCACCACGGCGGCGATACGGATGTAGTTCGTCACCTGGAACAGGCGGCTCACTTCCTCCTGGCCGTACAGAACGCTCGCGTTGACGTCGCCGTCGTCCGCGATCTTCTGAAAATCGGCGTTCTTCTTGAGCTTCTGGGCCGTGCTCTCGACCTTGGACGGATCGTCCATCTCGATGGCATAAGAAGCCGGCAGCGGGTTCTGACCGTCGAGCGCGCTCATGGTAGCGTCGGCGTTACCCGACATCTTGCTCGTGTACTCGGCCAGCGCGTCGTCCTTGTCCTTGTACGTCACGGACTTGACGTTGCTCCACGTCTTGAGCTCGGCCTCAAAGGCCTGAACATCTGCCTGGTCGGCGTCATCGCTAATAAAGGCGTTGATGACGACCTGATCCTCGACGGTGCCGATCACGGAGTTCAGCATCGCGGAACCCATGATGAACAGGCCGATGATAAACAGCGAAAGGAAAATCGTGATGACGGCGCCGAGCGAGGTGGTCCAGTTACGGAAGAAGTGGCTGATTGCCTCTTTGAGCGAGTAGCCCACGTTAGTTGGTGCCATAGTTGCCGTAACCTCCCCTCTCCTGGTCGCGGATTACGTGGCCGCCCTCGAGGGCGATCACGCGACGGTGCATGCTATCGACCATCTCGCGGTCGTGCGTAGCGACGATCACGGTGGTACCGGTGCGGTTAATGCGCTCGAGCAGCTTCATGATGCCCAGCGAAATCGCCGGGTCGAGGTTGCCCGTGGGCTCGTCGCAAATCAGCAGCGGCGGGCGGTTGACCATAGCGCGGGCAACGGCCACGCGCTGCTGCTCGCCACCGGAAAGCTGATCGGGCAGCGAGTCCATCTGGTCGGCCAGACCGACCAGACGCAGCACCTCGGGCACCTGGCTGCGAATGACGCCTTTGGGCTTGCCGATGCACTGCAAGGCAAACGCCACGTTTTCGTAAGCGGTCTTTTGCGGCAGGAGCTTAAAGTCCTGGAACACGGCGCCAATCTGACGACGCAGGAACGGAACCTTGCGGTTCTTGATCTTCATGAGATCCTGGCCGGCGACCAAAATGCGACCGCTTGTGGGCTTGACGTCGCGGTTGAGCGTCGACAGCAGCGTGGTCTTACCCGAGCCGGAGTGACCGACCAAAAAGACAAACTCGCCCGGATAGATCTCGATGTTGATGTCGTCGAGTGCGGGCTTGTTGGGCTGCGCCGGGTAGATCTTGGTGACGTGCTCCATAAGGATGACGGGCTCGACACCGGCCTGCTTGGCCATCTTTTTGCGGCTGGCCTGCGGGTCGATGGGCGCAAACACCGACGTGAAGTCGGGGTTGTTGAGCGCGTTGTCGAGGCTTGCGACCTCGGCGGCCTGATCGCGCTCGACCACGGGAGCTGCAGGCTGCGTGGGGTCGGGAATGCCGGCAAAAAGACCGGACTGCGCGGGCTGCGGCGCGGGAGCCGCAGGGGCCATGGGGTCGGGGATGCCGGCCATAGTAGGCTGCGGCGTGGCGGCGCTCATCTGAGGCTGAGCCACGCGAGCGGTCACCGTCTGAACGGGCTCAAAGCCAGCCGTGCCGGAAAGCGCAACATCGTTGTTGGGGTTGTAGGCAAAGGGATCTGCCGCCGGCTGTGCCTGATCTGCCGGCTGTGCGGGGATCGGGCTAAACAGCTGATCCTCTGAATCCGGAGTGGCGAAACGACTGCCCGCGACGCTCGGCTGCGTCTTGGGGGCATCATCGCCCGCACCGGAGGTACGGAAGTGGTTACCCACTGGTGCTCCTTATCGTCGTGCGTTTAAACTACATGAGCGCTTTGTATTTTAGCAGGATTGCCTTTGCTGCACATAAGAAGCATGGCAGGCTTTGGGTTCTGTCCGGCCGGGCACAGGGTTACCTCCCAAATCGTCCTCGCGCATGTCGGAGCCCCCGCCGCGCGCTTCGCGCTGCGGGGGCTCCTCCGTCCTGCGGAAAGATTTGGGAGGTAACCCTGTGCCCGGCCTGCGGCTACTAAGGGGCCTCTTTAGAAGCTGCGGTGAAATAAGGACTGTTTTAGCAGTTAAAAGCCCTAATCAATCCCTATTTCACCGCAACTTATATTGGGGCTCATTGTTGCGCAACTTGGATTGGGATTTTCGCTTTACAGTTGAGCTAGATGAATGGTTCCAAGCTTGCTGGAGGTTGATATGGTTTGTCCTTATTGTGGTGCTGAGCTTGCTGATGAGGCTCAGTTTTGCGTGGAATGCGGGGCTGCGCTTGACGGGACACAGGCTATGCCCACAGCCAGCCCTGCGGTTGCGCCGGCACCTGTAGATTCGCCCGCCCCCAGCAAGAAGCCCAAGAAAGGCATCGTGATCGCTATCGTCTGCGCGGCGGTAATCGTCGTTGGCGGGAGCGGTGGGCTGGCGTATCACCTGTATCAGCAGCATGTTCAGGAGCAGGAGCAGTATGAGTCGGCGCATTCCAAGCATGCGCTCGTGGTGAGCGTAAAGGCTGAAGAGTGGAACACCGATAACGGCGCTTCGCGTGTGCCGGTGCGCGTAAAGGGCAAGACGGTCGACGGAAAGAAGGTCGACAAGGTCGAATATGTCGCTTCCGACGGCTCGGGCATCAAGCTTATCCAGGGCAAGTACACGCTCAAGGCGGCAGGCTCCCCCATCGCCGCCGATGGCACTATCTACCAGGTGCCTTGCACAAAGGCCGAGCTCACGATCGACGACGCTTTTGCTAAGGGCGAGAAGATCGACTTGGCAGAACTCGCCGAGCAGGATTCGGTTTTGGACTTTACGCCCATCGACGCCGCCGAGGTAACCGACGACGAGATCAATGACGCCGTGACGCTCGCCATGGCATACAAGGGCAAGGACGCGCCCAACGTCGATGCGCTGCAACACGCCGCAACGAACCGCCGCGACACCGCCGTCGCGGCCAAGAAAGCCGCCGAAGAGGAAGCAGCGCGCCAGGCCGAGGAACAGCGCAAAGCCGCCGCACGCCACATCGAGGCCCAAACCTTTAGCGTCGACCTGCCCGAGTACTGGGATGGCAGGGTGACAGTGGAAGTCGACGGAGACACGATCACCGTCCGATCAAAGCTCTACCCCAGTAGAGTTGTCATCGCGCTCATCGGGTCTGCTAACCCCGATCGCAATATGGGGGACGTTGCCGGCGGCGCAATTAAGATAGTGCCGTTAAGTGACAACTTCTTCGTTCGACTCGGTCGAACTAGTTGGTCTTATGTCGCCGCAGATGAGGCTCACAGTAAAAAATATTTTGGCAGTAGCCATTATTCCGATAGCGTATCAGAAGAGGAGGCGACCGAGCTCACGGATCTACAGAGCCTTGGCACAGTCTCATACAGCAAAATCCTCTCGGACTTCCTCGCATCAGAAGATAGCCACTATAGCGATGGGTTGGCACAGCAGGACAAGGCCATGCAAGACGCGCTGACACCAAGTCTAAAGCTCCTCTAGCTTCCTCCCTGCCCCCCAAACACAAAGCCGGGGTGCCTCCACATGGAAGGCACCCCGGCTTATTTATTGCCCAATACGGGGACGGCTCTCAAGTTAAGGCCAACGCAAAACGCCTTAGGCCAAGAACTCCTTGGTGGTCGCCACGATGTTGGCGGCGTCCAGGCCGTACTTGTGCAGGAGCTCGGCGCCCGGACCGGACTCGCCGAAGGTGTCGTTGACACCGATCTTCTTAAGCGGCGTCGGGCACTGTTCGCACAGGACGTCGGCGACGGCGCTGCCCAGGCCACCGATCACGGAGTGCTCCTCGACGGTCACGACGTGGCCGGTCTTGGTGGCGCTCTTGACGATCAGGTCGGCATCGATGGGCTTGATGGTGTGCATGTTGATGACCTCGGCATCGATGCCCTCGACGGCAAGCTGCTCAGCGGCCTCGAGCGCCTCGCCGACCATCAGGCCGCAGGCGATGATGGTGACGTCGGTGCCCTCGCGCATGACGATGCCCTTGCCCACCTCGAACTTGTAGGTCTCGGGGTCGTTGATAACCGGCGAGGCCAGACGGGCGAAGCGCATGTACACGGGGCCGTCGCACTCGTAGGCGGCGCGCGTCACGGCGCGGGCCTCGACATCGTCGGCGGGAACAATCACGGTCATGCCGGGGATGACGCGCATCAGGGCGATATCCTCGCAGCACTGGTGCGTGGCACCATCCTCGCCCACCGAGATACCGGCGTGCGTGGCACCAATTTTAACGTTAAGGTGCGGGTAGCCGATGGAGTTTCGGACCTGCTCAAAGGCGCGGCCGGCGGCGAACATGGCAAAGCTGCTCGCGAAGGCAACGCGGCCGGTGGTCGCGATACCGGCGGCAACACCCATCAGGTTGCTCTCGGCAATGCCCACATCGAAGAAACGGTCGGGGCAGGCCGCCTTGAACTTGCCGGTCTGCGTGGCGGCGGCCAGGTCGGCGTCGAGGACCACAAAGTCATCGTGCTCGTTGGCGAGCTCGACGAGGGCCTCGCCGTAGCTTACGCGCGTGGCGATTTTCTTGACGTCTGCCATCCTAGAGCTCCTCTCCGGCGGCCGTGAGCTCTGCCATGGCCTGCTCAAACTGTTCATCGTTGGGGGCCTTACCGTGCCAGCCCACCTGGTTCTCCATAAAGGAGACGCCCTTGCCCTTCGTGGTCTCGGCGATAATGGCGGTCGGCTGACCCTTGGTGGCGCGAGCCTCGGCAAAGGCGGCGCGGATCTGATCGAAGTCGTTGCCGTCAGCGAGCTCCACCACGTGGAACTTAAAGGCGCGGAACTTGTCGGCGAGCGGCATGGGATCGTTGACCTCCTCGACGGGGCCGTCGATCTGCAGGCCGTTGTGGTCGACGATCACGCAGAGGTTGTCGAGCTGCTGGTTGCCGGCAAACATGGCGGCCTCCCAGACCTGGCCCTCCTCGCTCTCGCCGTCGCCCAGCAGGGCGTAGGTGCGATAGTCGTCGCCCCAGTGCTTGGCGGCAACGGCCATGCCCACGGCGGCGGAGATGCCCTGGCCGAGCGAACCGGTGGACATGTCGACGCCCGGGGTGTCGTTCATGTTGGGATGGCCCTGCAGGTGGCTGCCGATATGGCGCAGCGTCTCGAGATCCTCCTTGGGGAAGAATCCGCGCTCGGCGAGCACGGCGTACAGACCAGGCGCGCAGTGACCCTTGGAAAGCACGAAGCGATCGCGGTCGGCTTTGCGGGGGTCGGCCGGGTCGACGTTCATTTCCTCAAAGTACAGATAGGTCATGATGTCGGCAGCGCCGAGCGAACCGCCCGGATGGCCGGACTTGGCAGCGTGCACGCCGGTGACGATGCCCTTCCTTACCTCGTTGGCAACCTTTTTGAGCTCTTCGTCGCTCATTGTGCCTTCCTTTCATCCTCTTTAGACAAAATGCGCACGGCACAGAAGGTCGTCCCAACCCAGCCGCGATGCACGTACGCCATTCATTATGCTGGAAACTGGAAGCTTTACCAGAGTATTTATCATTATTTGAACAATTGAGCAGGCAGAACCGCTGATGAAACGGTTTATCAATGTGAACGTCTTTTGGATGGAACGCAGTCGGCCCTACGCGTTAATGTCCTTGAAGCCCTCACCGAAGGTCTCCGTAACGTCGGCGACCGTCACAATGGCACGCGGGTCGCGCTCGCGCACAATGGTCTTGAGCGTGTTGAGCTCGCGACGGCTCACAATGACCATGATCACCGGCTTCTCGGCACCCGAGTACATGCCGGTCGCCTTAAACTTGGTGCAGCCGCGACCCAGGCCATACATGATGTCGGCCGCAATATCGGGAAACTTGTCCGAGATGATGAGTACCATACGGCGTCTGTTGCCGCCGTCGACCACGGCATCAATCACGTAGCCGCTAATGACCATCGAAAGGCCCGCATACAGCGCGTTTTCGACCGAGAAGACCGGGGCCGACAGCGCGCACACGGCAACATCAATCGCCATGACGGTCGAGCCAACCGGCAGCGATGTGTTGCGCGAGATAATCTGACCGATGGTGTCTGAGCCACCAGTGTTGGCACCGGCGCGCAGCACCATGCCGTAGCCGATGCCCGTGATAATGCCGCCCCACATAGCGGGCAGCATCAGGTCGGCATGTGCCAGCGGCGCCACAAACGGAGCAAACAGGTCGGTGAAGAAACCCAGCAGCACAAAGCCCGTCGCCGTCTGGACCACGTAGAACATGCCACCCTCGCGCATAACGACCAGCAGCAGCAAGGCATTCATCACGATGGTTTGAATACCGACAGGCAGCGAGATGCCATGCGAGGCGCCGACCGCCTGGATAATCGTGGCGAGACCCGTAACGCCGCCGGCAGCAAGACCGTTGGGAATCAAAAATAGATCCGTCGCGATAGCGGCCAGAGCGCAGCCCAGCATAATCTTGGGCAGATCGTGAAAGAAGTTCAGCGAAAGAATGCGCTTGATGTCCAGACGATATGCCATGCTGCCTCCCTCAAAAAAGCGCACCCAAACGAGTGCGCTTTGAACTTCTTGCTGTATTCGATTCTACCGATTCACCGAGCAAATACCACCCCTGCGAAGTGTTCGCATCGACCCGGAGCCTACCATGTGCCTAGGCGCCCGAGCCTTCCGCATCGGCGTTGCCAGTCGCCCAGCGATGGTAGCCGATCACAAACGGATCCAGATCGCCATCGTCGAGAACGGCCTCGACGTTGCTGGTCTCCACGCCCGTACGCAGGTCCTTGACCATCTGATACGGGTAGAGCACGTAGCTGCGAATCTGGTTACCAAAACCGATCGTAGTCTTGGGTCCACGAATCTCGTCGAGCGCCTCGGTGCGCTTCTCGAGCTCGATCTCGTACAGACGGGCCTTGAGAATCTGCATGCACGCGGCCTTGTTTTGAATCTGGCTGCGCTCGTTTTGGCAAGTGACAACGATGCCGCTGGGAAAATGCGTTACGCGTACGGCGGAGTCGGTGGTGTTGACGCCCTGGCCGCCCGGGCCGCTCGCGTGATACACGTCCACGCGGATATCGTCGGGATTGATCTCGATGTCGATATCGTCAGGCAGCACGGGGATGACCTCGACGCCGGCAAACGTGGTCTGGCGGCGCTTCTTGTCGTCGGTGGGGCTAATGCGCACCAGACGGTGGACGCCGGCCTCGGCGCGCAGCATGCCAAACGCGTCCTTGCCCTCGACGGTAAAGGTCGCGCGATCAATGCCGATGACCTCGGCAGCGGGGCAGTCGTTAATCGTGACCTTCCAGCCGCGACGCTGGCAGTACTTCATGTACATCTTAAAGAGCATGAAGGTCCAGTCCTGTGCCTCCAGGCCGCCCTGTCCGGGCTTGATGGTCACAATCGCGTCGCCGTGATCGAACTCACCGGTAAACCAGCTCGAAAGCTCGAGCTCGTCGATGGCGCGGGCCAGGCGTTCTGCCGTCGTGGCAGCCTCCTCGCGCAATGCGGCGGCATCGGGGTCGTCGCCCATCTCCTCGGCAAGCTCCAGCGCCGCGCGGGCGTCAGATAGCTCGCCGCGCGCGGTATCCACGGCAGCGATATCTTCCTTGGCGCGTGCGATCTCCTCCATGGTGGCGCGAGCGGCGTCGGCGTCATCCCAAAAGCCGGGGGCCACGCTTTTGGCCTCGAGCTCAGTCACGCGCGTGCGCTTCTCGTCCAAATGAAGATACGACTCGACCTCGCCGAGCCGGTCCGCAAACGCGTCCAGCTCGGCGGGCGTTACCTCTAAAGCCTCGGCCATTAACGATTCCTGCCGTGGCAGTACTTGAACTTCTTGCCGCTGCCGCAGGGGCAAAGGTCGTTGCGGCCCACGTTGACATAAGGGTCATCGCTCTCGGACTTGCGGTAGGTGGTCACCTTGCCGCCGTTGTTGACAGCAGCCGGGCCTCCCTGGACGGCCGTACGAGCCTGAACCTGTGCCTGCTTGCGCAGCACCGAGCTGCCGTTGTCGCCATCGACGTCGGCGGGGCCGGAGAAGCGCGCACCCTCGAGCGCGGGGTCCTCCTTGTGCCCCACGGCCTGCGGGGCGGCCTTGATCTCGATGCGCAGGACGGTGCGCAGGTAATCCTCGTACATGGTGTCGACGAGCATCTGGAACGCGCCATAAGCCTCGGTCTTGTACTCGACCAGCGGGTCGCGCTGACCAAAGCCGCGCAGTCCGATGCCGGTCTTAAGATAGTCCATCTCCTGCAGGTAGTTCATCCAGCGGGTATCGATGACGCGCAGCATGACCTGGGTGTTGAGCTCGCGCATGAGGTCCTCACCCAGGCGCTCGGCCTTCATGTTGTAGCACTTCTCAACGTAGGCCAGGACATCGGCAGCCAGGGCCTCGTAATCCTCGTCAGGGAACTTGGGCGTATCGATATGGCCGGTCAGCTCCACGACCCACTTGCGCAGGCCCTCGAGATCGCGCTCGCCATCGTGGCTGTCCTTGGTGCAGAACTCCTGCACGCAGCGGTACACGGTGTCGTGCATGACCTCGGTGATGTGGTCGGTCAGGTCCTTGCCATCCAGAATCTTGTTACGCTCGGCGTAGATGACCTGGCGCTGCTTGTTCATGACGTCATCGTACTCAAGGACGCTCTTACGCATGGAGAAGTTGATGCTCTCGACCTTGTGCTGGGCGCTCTCGACGGCCTTGGAAATGATCTTGTGCTGGATGGGCATGTCGTCGCCCATGTCGGCCGTGACCATCATCTTGGAGACGCGGTCCATCCTGTCGCCGCCGAACAGGCGCATGAGGTCGTCCTCGAGCGACAGGTAGAACTGGGTCTCGCCCGGATCGCCCTGACGACCGGAGCGGCCGCGCAGCTGGTTGTCGATACGACGGGACTCATGGCGCTCGGTGCCGATGACGGTCAGGCCGCCGGCGGCAAGCACGCGCTCGCGCTCGGCCTTGCAGGTCTCCTTGGCCTCAGCGTTAAACTGCTCGAGCTGCTCGGGCGTCACGTCCTCCATGGTCAGGCCCTCGTACTCAAGGCGCTCGCGCACCAGCTCGTCGGGGTTGCCGCCCAGCAGGATGTCGGTACCACGACCAGCCATGTTGGTAGCGATGGTCACGGCGCCGTAGCGTCCGGCCTGGGCAACGATATGAGCCTCGCGCTCGTGATGCTTAGCGTTGAGGACCTCGTGCGCGATGCCGCGCTTGGTAAGGGCGGCCGACAGCTTCTCAGAGCTTTCGATGGAGACGGTGCCCACCAGGACCGGCTGGCCCTTGGCGTGACGGCGCTCGACGTCGTCGGCAACGGCGTTGTACTTGGCCTGGATGGTGCGGTACACCAGGTCCTCGTGGTCAACACGCTGAACGGGCTTGTTGGAGGGGATGACCTCGACGGGCAGCTTGTAGATCTCGCGGAACTCGGCATCCTCGGTGAGTGCCGTACCGGTCATGCCGGAGAGCTTGTCATACAGACGGAAGTAGTTCTGCAGGGTGATGGTGGCCAGCGTCTGGTTCTCCTCGCGCACGAGCACGCCCTCTTTGGCCTCGATGGCCTGATGCAGGCCCTCGGAGTAGCGGCGGCCTTCCATGATGCGACCGGTGAACTCGTCGACGATCTTGACCTCGCCGTTGGTGACCACGTACTGCTTGTCGCGATGGAACATGTACTGGGCCTTCAGCGCCTGCTGCAGGTGGTTGACCAGCTGGCCGGAGAGATCGGCATAGATGTCCTCGATGCCCAGACGGTGCTCGATCTTCTTAAGGCCGCGCTCGGTGGCGGCGATGGTGTGCTTGGCCTCATCCATGACGTAGTCGCCCGTGGGCTCGACGTCCTCGGTGGCGGTGAGCATGTCGTGCGAGACGTCCTCGCCGCGCTCAAGGCCGCGCACGGCACGCGCGAAATCCTTGTAGGTGCTGGCGGACTTGGTGCCGGCACCCGAGATGATGAGCGGCGTTCTGGCCTCATCGATCAGGATGGAGTCGACCTCGTCGACGATGGCGTAATGGTGGCCACGCTGTACGCGCTGCTCGGGGCGGGTGACCATGTTGTCGCGCAGGTAGTCGAAACCGAACTCGGAGTTGGTGCCGTAGGTGACGTCTGCTTGGTAGGCCGGACGCTTGAGCTCGAGCGGCATATTGTTCTGGAGCAGACCGACGGTCATTCCCAGGTACTTGTAGATGCGGCCCATCCACTCGGAGTCGCGCTTTGCCAGGTAATCGTTGACGGTAACGACATGCACGCCCTTGCCGGCGATAGCGTTGAGGTAGCCGGCCAGCGTGGAGACCAGGGTCTTACCTTCGCCGGTCTTCATCTCGGCGATATGGCCCTCATGAAGCGCCATGGCGCCGATGAGCTGTACGTCAAAGTGACGCATGCCCGTGATGCGCTTGGAAGCCTCGCGCACGGTGGCGAAAGCCTCGGGGAGCATGTCGTCGAGCGACTCGCCGTTGGCGTAACGCTCGCGGAACTTATCGGTCTGGGCGCGGAGCTCCTCCTCGGTCATCTTCTCAAACTGGGGCTCAAGACCGTTGATCTGGTCAACGATCTTGTAGTAGCGCTTAAGGTCCTTATCGGATCCAAAGGACAGCAGCTTTGACATGAATCCCATGTGGTTTTCCTTTTTGGCCATCGCCCAAGCCGTGCAGCTGCGGGCGAGTTAAACACAGATGATTGTACTTTAGCCAAACAAGGCGCGGCCTATACGGTCGACCTCGACCGCCACGTAATAACTACGACCAACCTGCCAAAAAGGGGCTGGTTTAATTTGGCAGCTTTTATCTGGGAAAACGCTGTCTCTCTGCCATTTGGCGCAAACCAATCCGTCCCCTTCGTACCAATCTGGTGCCATGGAGACAGGTTCGTTTGCACCAATAAAGGAAAAGGGCCGCGCACCCAAACGGATGCACGGCCCTTATGCCATGAATGCGAGCGATTCCGCGGCGAGCTATTTACTCAGCAGCCTCGGTGGTCTCGGCCTCGGCAGCGGCCTCCTCAACGGGAGCCTCTGCGGGAGCCTCGGCGGCCTGCTTGGCAGCCTCCTCGGCGAACTTAGCGGCACGCTTAGCCTTCTCGGCAGCCTTAGCCTCAGCGGCAGCCTTGCGAGCGGCCTCGGCCTCAGCAGCCTTGGCGGCCTTGGCAGCCTTGGCCTCCTCGGCCTTCTTGAGCTGGGCGGCAGCGGCGCCACCGAACTTGTCGGCGAAGCGCTGGACGCGTCCACCGGTGTCGACGAACTTCTGCTGGCCGGTGTAGAACGGGTGGCACTCGTTGCAAAGCTCGACCTTCATCTCGGACACGGTAGCGTGCGTCTTGAAGGTGTTGCCGCAGGAGCACGTCACCGTGCACTCGACATACTGGGGATGGATACCCTGCTTCATGGTAGGACTCCTTATTGGTCAGGCGCTGGTTACCGATCAGCGCATAAGGCGTCTTGGTTTCCGACCAAGACAACAAACTCGGCTATGGTACCACGGCGCCGCGTGTCCCACAAAAGGTTCACGGTCTTTTCGGAACGACACGAATCTGACCCATCGAAACACATCTCCACCGTTCCTTCAACTGGGAAAATGCCGTCCCCGGGGCCTGAGAAGGGCCCCGGGGACGTTCGACTGACTGCGGGAACGGCCTTTCCGCTCAATGTGTTCGGCTGAGATCGGAAATCAACCAAACTGAACTAGGTTCAGTTGACATGGTTAAAAACGAGGGGCGACGCTTTTGCGTCACCCCTCGTCCCGGCCGGTTGCTTTAGTTGTACACACGGTAGTTACACTTGAACTGGGTTATGTGTCCATAGTTGGAGCGGTACCAACCCGACGTATAGCTGATTGCCTCTGCGCCTAGATATTCGTATCTCTTGTTGTAGCGAAGCTCACGGTAGGTCGTGTCGTACTCTGCTACGTAAAACGCGTCTCCAGAGAAGGCTTTGTACCGGTCTTTGACCCTCGAAGCCATGTACGCGGGTTCGACATCGCCTTTCTCTCCGTTGAGCGCATAGACGGGTGCCGCGATTCCGCATAAAGCCGTTGCCACGAGGATGGCGTAGACAGCCATGCGCGACGCATTGGACTTCAGCTGTTCAAATAGTTTCATGTCATTCACCTCCCTCGTATGTATCGAGGTATTCCTGCTTGAGCGTCTGCGAGGACGACTCGGTCTTTTCCACGAGCGAGCCGGCTTCGATGAAGTAGAACGAGTTGGTGAGGTCTGCCAGGTCGTCGAGCAGATGGCTTGAGATGAGCACGCTGCGTCCCCGCGCCACCTCGCTGCGCATCGCGTCGCAGGAGGTTTTCCGTTTTCCCGGATCGAGGCCGTTCAGCGGTTCATCGAGGATGAGGTACGGGCAATCGGTCGCTATCGCCATGGCAAGCTTTACCTGCTGCTTCATTCCTGTCGAGAGTTTACGGGTCGGCTTGTCGAGATATGGGGAGATTCCGAGGGAGCTGCAGAGCGAGTCGATGTCGGTGGCCGATTTCCACGCCTCCCTAACGAAAGCAAGGTGCTCGATGGCCGATAGCGTGGGATAGAGATCCGTGTCGCCTGAAGAGCTCAGGTAGACGAGTTCTGCAAATTCGGCTGATTGACGTTGGCTGATTCCGTCTGCCGCCAGGCTTCCCGAGCGGATGCGGGTGGGAAATTGGCCCGACAGCGCTTCAAGAAGGGTGGTTTTCCCCGAGCCGTTGGGAGCAACGAGGCCCGCCGCCGTTCCCGGGCTCAGGAAAAGCGACCCGATTGAAAGTATCGTCGTGCTCCCGTATCCCACGCTCGCGTCCAGGAGCTCGAGCCCATGGTGCTTTTTAGCGGGTCCAGCCTGTTTGGGGGAACGTGTCGCAACGGCGCCGACCGCGAAAAGGACCGCGACGTATGCCAGGGCCACGGCAAGCATCGATGCGCCGCCCGAACCGGAGCCAATGAATTCTGTCGGGAAGCATCCTACGTAACCCGTTGCCTCGATAGGCGAGAACACGGCCAGCGGCAGGAGCTCGAGCGCGGCATTATGCCCCAGTGCCGAATCGGACAATAACGGGAATGCCGGGGCCGCGACAAGCAGCGCGGAGGCAAGGGGGCCCGCGAGGACGCGCCTCGTTGCGGTCGATAGGACGGCGGAGCAAACGGATATCAAGGTTCCGCCCGCAAGCAGCGCGAGAAGCAGGGCTGTGAAGACGTCTCCCGCGGTCGTGGTGGCAAGCGCGCCGTCATGGAAGAAGGCGATCGGGTACCCGATCTGCCCGAAGCCGTTTAGGGCCAAGGCGTAAATGCCCCCGGGCGCAAGGCCGGCGAGGAGCATCGCGGTCCCCGCGGCGATTATCGAAAACACGATCTGGATAAGGCGCCGGAATTTGGGCACGGGCGCCTTTGCCGCCAGGGTCCCGGGCCTTGTGGCGCCGAGCACGAGTATCGACGAGAGAAGGAAGGGGATGAAGGGAAGGAAGGACGGCGCCTGGGCAATGGCGTAGGGCAGGAAGGAGAGGAACGGCAGGTCGCTTGCGGAGGCCGGGATATCCGTGATGCCGGAGCTGCTCAGGGCACGGCAATACGCGAGGTCTGCGTCATTGGTCTCTCGGTCTCCCACGATGGACCCGGATTGGAAGCCTTCGCCCATGAGCGCGTAGTAGCTCTCGGCAGAATCGAGAAAGGCGGCGTCGGTTTGAGCGGCGAGGGCGGCGTTCGCGTATCTTGCAAGCTCCGCGTCAGCTTGCTGCTCTGGCGATAGGTCTGTGCCGTTGGCCTGGGGTGCGCGCGTATTGAATGCGTCGACAAAGCTCTGCATGCCCTGCTTCATAAAGAAGGGCCCGTAGATGGGTGAATTGAACGCAATGGGGATGGAGAAGGCTGCGGCGAGAACGAGCGTACAAATCCATGCGGCCTTGTCTCTTAGGATCAGTTTGAGAAGAAGTCGACAGTACATTTGGAAGCACCTACGTTCCTCAAAGAATCGTTAGATTAAAAGTAACAGACCGGATGAAGATGCGTGCGACGGGGGCGAGGCGAATGGCTGAGCGGTATCGATATGCGGGTTCAACGGTATCACATTGACCACATAGATTTTTAACTTGCATTTCTACCCGCCCTTTTCGTAGAGTCGCCGATACGTGCTTAGCGCACCCTCGGCGCGTCCGGCAGGCTTTGCGAAATGGGATCCAGGAGACTTCGGCGCAGCATCATCTTGCGGAATGCTTCTAATGAGCCTCCCATCCTTCAAAAACAGAATCTCATCGCACAGCCTATCGACCGAATCCAAGATGTGGGATGACATGATGATGCACGTACCAGAATCGGCCAGCTTCCTGAGAATCTCGGAATGCAAGTCCACCCTGCTGGGGTCGAGCGCGTTCATGGGCTCATCTAATAGAAGGTACCGCGCGCCCGTCGCATACGCAATCGCCAGGGTAAGCTGCTGCTTCATGCCCTGGCTCAGAGTGCGGATCCTCATCTTCGCGAACTCGCCTATCTGCGTTTGTTCCACTATCTCTTCGATATCGCGAGCATGCGGCCACATATCGCAAACCATCTTGAGGTGATCTTCCGCACGCAATCCGGGATACAGCAGCGTCCCCTCACCAGGTGCATAGAAGATCATAGAACGGACCTCTCTCGCACCCGTACCCTGCACCTCATCCAGAACGATGCTCCCGTCCACGCGAGGACCCGGCAAACCTGCCATCGCACGCAGCAACGTCGTCTTTCCATGCCCGTTCGGAGCGACGAGACCGTAGACCGTACCCGGGGCAAACTCAGCGTTCACCGAATCTACGAGCACCTTCTTTCCATAAGAGATCGTCAGCGTTTGGAGGTCAATCATCGAGATCATCCCCTTTCGATCTTTGGAACACTCAGGCGCACCATCAACGGAGATACGGCGCCCAAGACCACCAGCAGAGCGCCCGATGCGCCGACGACCTCTCCAAAAGGCATCGCGTTCGTCCCTCGCCCAAGGAACCCAATCGTCCCCACCTGGGAAGCGGAATCAAACGAGGCGAATGGAGCCAGCAGCGCGACGCCCATGCCCACGCTTTCAACATGAGCGCTCAACGAACCCAACACCAAGAGAACCGCGCAAACCATTCCGGTGACAACGGGGTTGCGGCTAATCGCTGCTGTCAACGCAGCGACGACGGAAATCACGCCGTATGCCATGACCAGCAACGGAATACTGCACAACACCGCCTCCCCCACCGTGGACGTTGTCGAAGCTCCCGCCCGAATGAGAGCGACGGGATACTCCGATCCACCCGCACCGTTCTTAATCACGGACACAACGACAGCGGGAACCATCGACACCAAAAGCAGCACCAAGCCAAGCAGGAGAGCCAGCGCAACAGCCGTCAGAAAACGCACATGCGCTGTTGCGGGGATCTGGAGAACCAGAAGGGAACGACACTGCAGGTGGGTGCACGCGAGCGATGTGACAACCACGGGCAACAGCAAAAATAAGGAGGGAAGCGCTGCCTGGAGATACGAAAGGAGGATTAATGGGGGCATCTTCGTACTTAACTCGTAAACCTTGGGGTCCGGCAAGCTCGCGATCGACTCAAGCAGAAGGGCGCGCGCCTCCGCACGAGAAGGAGTCTCCGGCTCGATTCCGATCGATTGCAGGAGAGTCGCATCTGCCGCGCCCAGCTCACCTCGAGCGCGCTCGTACGTCGCAAGGCTTCGAAACCCCTCCGCAGGCATAGGCGCGTACACGAAACCCGAAAGAGCATCCCGCATGTCTTCCAGGGCCGCTTTGCCCTCGACGTCCATATTCGCAGCGTTCTGCTCTAGATACCGATCTATTGAACGGAGCTCCCCATCCCTATACCGAACAGCGGAAACGTTATCAGCGTCAGGAAACATCTCGACCAGAGCCGGGGCCAGCATCGTCGTCGACATTGCAATCGCGCATACGGCGAGGGTAGGAGAACGCAGGAGCAGTTTCCCCATCGTTCTTACGTATGCAACGGCGGAGGCACAAGCGCTCGAACGAGTTGCCGTTCTCGATGCAGTGAAGGAACCTCTCTCAAGACAAATCGGGGATATCGGGCACGCGCAGCCGCTCTTTCCAGCAACGCAAAGCAGGCTAATTGCCAGCACCTCGATCCCGATTGCGCATACGAGGGCAATCGCGCCACGCTCGAAGCAAAGTCCAGGCAGATTCACTATCTGCGTTGTCGGGTACGGGCTATAGGCGCCGACGGTCAACTCAGTGTTCGCATACGTAAGGGGATTCAACAGGGCGAACTCACGTAAAGCGATGGATCTTCCGTAATACCCGGGAACCATCGTCACCCCCATCAGGGCACATACGAACACGATTCCAAGCGTAGGGTTATTGGCAATCTTCACGGCAAGGTGAACGACAAGCGAGATGAACGCTGCCACCAAGAATTGCAAGATGGCCGTCTGCGCGAACACCAGCCAAGCCGGTTTGATAACCGGAGTCGCATATTGAATGTAGCCTATCGGATAGAACGGCGAGCCCGGGCCATTCTTCACAAGCGCGGCGATTATCCCTGGAAGATTGATGGCGAGGACGGCAAGCATTGCAAAAACACTCGCCCATACGCTCGATGCAACAAGTCTACCCAGCTCGCCCATCGGTGCCTGGATGATGAGCTTTTCACGTTTGTTAAGACGCGCGGCAAGGAACGAGACGGCAACGGCCGTTGCGACCCATAGCAAGTACTCCTTCGATCCGTCATAATAGGTGTACTCTCCATCCGATATCTGCAGAAACGGAAGTAGGGGAGAGAGCGGTGCCAAGATAAGACGTCCCGCGGCAAGAGGGTACAGAAGCGCGGGCATGCTTGATGAAGAGGTATAGACACCGTCCTCCCCCGCATTCACAAGCGCATCCGCATAGGATGCTGACAATTCCTGCTCAACACGGGTTATTCCCGACTCGAGGTATTCGACCCGTCCGTCGATGCCAGCCGCGCTCCTGAAGACGGGCAGAGCACAAAGAACCATCAACGCAACAACGACAACACAGAGCGACCTAGAGGAGAGAAGCGACCTAAAGATCGCCTTCGAGATTTTGAGCATATTCATCGCCAACCTTAACCTCATCCAGTCGGAACAGAGGGGCCGAACAAAATGCTCGGCCCTTATTACTTGCCGGCAAAGTCAATTTAACATAAACTGTTAAAAAGTAACCTGAGTTTTTTAAATTCTTCGGAGGTTATTATGAGTTCCGACAATCGCACTCCCCGGCTTCATTCCTTCCGCATCGCATGTGCAATAGCCTCTGCGACCCTTTGCGCCACCGCCATCGCACAAGTGGCGTTCTCCTTAAAGCCAGCAATCGAAGTGCTCGACAACCCTGTAATTGCAGACTCCCCCGCGTATCCAGCCCTTGCGATCTCGACATTGGTCCCTGCCGTCATCGGTATCGCTACGACCATCCTCAGCGCCGTTCTCGTGTGGACGATCAAGAGCGGAGACCCCTTCAAGAAAGGGTCTGCGACATGCTTGAAGGTGCTCGGCATTCTCTTCGTTGTTCAAGCTGCCACCAGCCTCTACGCCGGCTCACTCAAAACCTCCGTTTCGATGTTTGGCGGCGAGGGGGCCGTCGGCGCCCAAGAGATCGCTTCATCATTCGATTGGACCTCTCTGGTTCTCGGCATCGTCCTGTTCATGCTTTCCCAGCTCTTCTTGTACGCCCGAGAGCTGTACCTCGACTCCGACGAGATTGCGTAAGGAAACGCCATGCCCGTAATTGTTCGCCTCGACAAGATCATGGCCGAGCGAAAGATTTCCTCGAACGAACTTGCCGAAAGGATTGGAACCACGCCCGTGAACCTGTCCCGTATTAAAAAAGGGCATATTCGCGGCATTCGCTTCAACACACTCGAGCAGCTATGCCTCGCCCTTCGTTGCCAACCCGGAGACCTTCTCGAAGTCATGAGCGAAGAGGATGCCCGAAAGGAGTTCGGACTCGATTGGTCCGCCGAGGATTAGAGGGCGGTCGTACTCGCCCTGCACACGGGGATGCGAATCGGCGAGGTCTGCGGCCTTCGGTGGTGCGATGTGGATTTCGAGACGGGCCTGATCTCGATCAGACACTCGGTGGCGTACGCGAAGGGAATGGGTTCGTTCATCAAGGACACCAAGACCCATGACGCCAGGGGTATCCCCATCGACCCGGTCGGCCTACCCCCCTTCCTGAAGGAGACCCACGAGATCGACTGCGGAAAGCTGCGCTTGCGCGGCCTTACCGGGGCGGTCGAGATCGGGGACTGCTACATCCTGTCGGAGCCGGGCGCGACCTTCGCGACGACAAGCTATATCCGCAGGGCGTTCAAGACGTTCTCGGAGACCAACGGCCTCATGGGCACCAACGACGAGCTGATCACGTTCCACGGCCTTCGCCACACGTTCGCAACGCAGTGGATCCGCCAAGGCGGCGATATCAAGGCGCTCCAATCGATCCTCGGCCACAAGGACGCCATGGCGACGCTCAACGTCTACGCCGACATCGAGCCCATCTCCAAAATCCATAACATGCTGCGCGCCACGCCGTGCCTTTGGCGCGGGCACCTCGGGCCGAGGGTCGATCCGGGTCCCATGTTCCAACAGAGGATCCAGGAGTCCATCGAGACGCTCCAGGCGTTCGGCTACGGCATCACCGAGCCGGACGACCGAAATATCGCCATACGCGACGTGAAGATGAACAGTTGGCTCTAGCTCACCGAGTACGCGGCAGTGCTGGGCCCATCCCAACTGAGGTCACGGTGGTCCGATAGGGGCGCCGCCCGCGGCATGCGCCGCGGAGCGGTATCCCCTACCGAAGGGCGGGGATGCCCTCCGCTTCCAGTTCGGAATCAGCCGTCGGAGGCGTTCGGCTGACTGCGGGAACGGCCTGTCCGCTCAATGTGTTCGGCTGAGATCGGAAATCAACCCAACACGAGCCGGACACGCGCCAGACGGCTCTTCCCCGTACGGCCTTCCCCCTTACGCTCATGTTGCAGGCATGTAACGCCGCAGCGAGCGCGCCTTTTTTGCGCCAGACAGGTACAATGATGAACACTGTACCGTAGCGGAGCGCCGCGCGCGCCGCAACCACGCGAAAGGGTTTCCCATGGCCGAGATCTCGTCCTCCCGTATCGTCATCACCGTCCTTGGCAAGAACCGCCCCGGCATCGTCGCCGGCGTCACCCGCGTTCTGGGCGAGGCCAACGTCGACATCCGCGACATCACGCAGTCCATTATCGAGGACATCTTCACCATGACCATGCTGGCCGACACCGCCGAGTCCAAGCTCGACTTCGCCGAGCTGCAGAAGGCCCTGGCCGAGGCCGGCGAGCTTTCGGGCGTCAACGTGTCCATCCAGCGCGAGGACGTCTTCAACTTTATGTACCGCCTGTAGCGAGCAAGCCGCTGGGGATAGCCTGACGCGCGCATGCCCATGCAAGTCACCCCGATGCGGCCCGGAGAGGAGCGCGCATGGCCTACGACGCCAAGAAAATCTATTACCGCTTCGATGACCACTTGAGCCGCCTGGTTCTGGATTACGAGGCGAGCCGTCAGATTTCGCCCGAAAGCGAAAACCTCTACCACGGCCTGCCGACCGACCCTTATGACGAGGGCCTGTTTGTCGAGCACAATGTCAAGCGCGGCCTGCGCAATGCCGACGGCTCGGGCGTGGTCGCGGGCCTCACTCGTATCTCGGATGTGCACGGCTACAACAAGGTCGACGGCAAGGTCGTACCCGACCAGGGCAAGCTCACGCTTCGCGGCTACAGCATCGAGGATCTGGTCAACAATGCCCAGGCCGAGAATCGCTACGGCTACGAAGAAGTCGCCTATCTGCTTATCACGGGTTCGCTACCCAACAAGGAAGAGCTCGACGGCTTCTGCGAGCGCCTAGGTGCCTTTAGACATCTGAGCGACGAGTACGTCAAAGAGTTCCCCATGACCACGGTGTCGTCGAGCATCATGAACGTGCTCCAGCGCGCCGTGCTGCTGCTCTACGCCTTCGATGCCGAGCCCGACGCCATTACACCCGAGCACGAAATCGACGTCGCCATCTCCATGCTCGCCCGTCTCCCCCGTATCGCCGCCTTCGCGCATATGGCCTCGGTCGCCAAGCGCCGCGGCTCCGAGGTTCATGTGCCGCACCCCACGCCCGGTCTCTCCACCGCCGAGACCATCCTACAGGTCCTGCGCGGCGGCATGGCGTTCACCCACGATGAGGCGATGCTGCTCGACGTTATGCTCATGCTGCATGCCGAGCACGGCGGCGGCAACAACTCCACCTTCGCTTGCCGCGTGCTGTCGTCTTCGGCCACCGACCCGTATTCCGCCTACGCCGCGGCTATCGGCTCGCTCAAGGGCCCGCGCCACGGCGGCGCCAACGCCAAGGTCGTGTCTATGCACGAGGACATCCGCGCGCATGTTTCCAACTGGGAGGACGAGGACGAGGTCGCGGCCTACCTGGGCAAGATCCTCGACAAGCAGGCCTTCGACGGCACGGGCCTCATCTACGGTATGGGCCACGCCGTCTACACGCTGAGCGACCCGCGTGCCGAGGTGTGCCGCCGTTACGCGCGCACACTTGCCGCCAAGAAGGACCTGGGCGATGAGTTCGCGCTCATCGAGCGCATTGAGCGCCTGGCACCGCAGGTGATGCGCGACCACGGCATGACCAAGCCCATCTGCGCCAACATCGACCTGTACACAGGCTTTATCTACAAGATGCTCGGCGTACCCGAGACGCTTTTTACGCCGCTATTCGCCGTCGCCCGCATGGCCGGCTGGTCGGCACACCGCATGGAAGAGCTCTTCTGCGCGCACCGTATTATTCGCCCCGCGTATCGCCCGGTTATCGAACCGCTGGAGTACAAACCGCTCGCCGATCGCTAGGACGCGGACCGTTATAGAACCCGAGCGTGGCCAGGGCATCATCGCCCTCGGCCACGCTTTTTATGCCAGTAGAAAGGGCTTCATCAAATGATTGTGTTTTCCGATATGGATGGAACGCTGCTGACGAGTGATAAGCAGATGAGCGACGCCACCTGGGCGATGCTCGACGAGCTTACGCGCCGCGGTATTGAGTTTGTGCCCTGCACGGGGCGCCCGCTGTCGGGCATCTTTGAGCCCATCCTCGCCCACCCCGCCGTACACTACGCGGTCTGCGCCAACGGTGCCAGCGTCTGGCAGCTCGACGACGTCGTGCCCACCGATGCCTCGCGCGCCACGCGCATCTTGAGCCGACCGCTCGATTGCGGCATTGCCCATCGCATCCGCCGCATCGCCGCCGGCCACGATGTGACCTTCGATATCTTCGCGGACGGGCAGTGCTTCCTCCCCCGCTCGCTCTACACGCGCCTGGATGAGTTCTGCGGCGGCGACCCCCACATCGCAGCTTCGCTCAAGCGCACACGAACACCGATCGACATGGATATCGACAGCAAGATCGACGAGGTCGAGACGCTCGAACGCATCGCCATGTACTGGCACGACCCGGCCGATCGCGACGCCATCGCGGCGGAGCTCGACACGCTCGGAGGCATTGAGGTCACACGTTCGTACGCCATGAATATCGAGGTCATGGGCGAGGGCGCCACCAAGGGAACGGCCCTCACGTGGCTATGCGAGCACTTAGGCGAGCGTCTCGCCGACGCCTGGGCGTTCGGCGACAACATCAACGACATCCCCATGCTGCAGGCAGCGGGCCATGGCATGGCCATGATCAACGCCGAGCCCGAGGACCGCGAGGCCGCCGACGCCATCACCGAATACGACAACGACCACGACGGCGTCGCCCGCACCATCATGACCGCCCTCGCCTAGTCATTGGGGACGTTCTTAAACGACTAGTCACTGGGGACGTTCTTAAATGACTAGTCGTTGGGGACACTCTTCGCGAAAAAGCTGCAAGGACTGTCCCCGGTTGCCGGCAGAAAAGGAACGTCCCTAACTGCCGGATTAGGCGAGGCTCTCCAGAACACGGCGGAGCTCCTGCTGGACAGCGTGGTCGCGGTTGCGCCCCACCACGCGATCGGCGACTGCCTTGAGCGCGGGGCGTGCATTTTCCATCGCGCAGCCCGTACCGACAAAGCGAATGATCTCATAGTCGTTCATCGAGTCGCCAAACGCCATGACCTCGTCGCGCCCAATGTCGTAATGCTCCGCGAGCTGCGCAATACCCGAGGCCTTCGACACACCAGGCTGCATGGCATCGATCCACGCGTTGCCCGAAGGCGCAAAAGTAAAGAGCTGGCCAAGTTCACGCTGCAGCACGTACGCGCTGTCCATAACGGCACCGTCATCGCAAAAGATACTCGCTTTGATGATATTTACGCTGGGATCGGGCAGCTCCCAAATGCGCTCGGCATTGGGAAGGTCCTTATCGACCTCACGCACAAACTTGCACTCGTCATCGAGCAGGAAGGACTTGGTTCGGTCAAAAAGCGCAAGATGCAGATTGGGAAACGTCGCGACGGCCTGGGCGAGCTTTCGAATCGCCAGGTGCGAATACACCTCACGGTCTACCATTTTGCCGTCGGCGTAGA
Organism: uncultured Collinsella sp.; assembly: GCA_958348565.1. Taxonomy (GTDB): domain Bacteria; phylum Actinomycetota; class Coriobacteriia; order Coriobacteriales; family Coriobacteriaceae; genus Collinsella. The sequence continues at coordinate 26,722 of CATVZP010000011.1, forward strand.
CCTGGGCACCGTTAGCGGCGACAAAGTCCATCTTGTCGCGAACGAGCGCAAAGAACTCGCACAGGCGATCGTAGCGACGACCTGACGATGCGGCAAAATGCACGCCATGCTCGCGTAGCGCCAAAATCAGTTCGTAGGTCTCGGGAGGCACCTGGCCGTTTTCGTCAAGCAACGTGCCGTCCATATCGGATGCAATCAGTTTAAACATAGAAAAGCTCCCTTCGGGCTTGTTGGAATCGAATGTGTATCCGATTCCAACGTACCCAAAGGAAGCTCAAATAAGACTCTGCGGGCGCAAACGTTACAAGGGCCTGGCGGATGCCTCACATACGCCAGGCGGTTCGCGTCCGCAGCATCCGACACGCCAAAGAGTGTCCCCAGCGACTAGTCGTTTAAGAACGTCCCCGATGACTAGTCGGCGTAGGTGAAGGTGGTGACGTCGAACATGCCCTCGGGGCGGATGCGGAGCGTCGGGATCACCGGCAGGGGCAGGAAGATGATGCCCATGATGGGATCGTGCGGCGGCTCAATACCCATGGCGCGCGCCTTGACCATAAAGTCGTCGTGCTGCGCGGCGACATCCTCGGCCGTGCCCTCGCTCATCAGACCACCAAGCGCCAGCGGAATACGCGCCACGACCTCGCCGTTGCGCACCAGCACGTGGCCGCCCTGGCCAACAGCCTCGACGGCAGCCATCATATCGGCAGCGTTATCGCCCACGACGCATACGTTGTGCGAATCGTGGCCAATCGTCGAGGCGATGGCACCGCCCGTGATGGTAAAGCCGCGCACCCAGCCACGGCCGATATGCTTGCCGACGAGCCCCATGCCGGCGGGACCGTCGCCATCGGCGCCCTCGGCCTGCAGCGACACGCCGCGACCGTGACGCTCGATCAGCATAATGCGGCGCAGACCCTCGGCATTCTCGGGACGAACTATGCCCGTGATGGCCTTGCCCGGCACCACGTCGATCACGGCCTCGCCCGGCTTAAAGGCATAGTCGAACACGTCGAGCGATAGCTTCGGCAGCTTAACGGAAGCACGCAGCTCATCGGCAAGGGCCGCAACCTCGGCCATCTCGGGTGCGATCTCGCCCACAAAGGTGCCGTCCTGCGCCACCAGAGCACCGGCGGCATACACGCAATGCGGAGCCGTGGCAAACGTCAGGTCGTTGAGCACCAGCAGGTCGGCACGCTTGCCCGGGGCGATGGCGCCACGCAGCTCGTGCGGGTCGCGGCAACCGTGGTCCAGGCCAAACGCCTCGGCCGTGGATAGGGACGCCATAGAGATGGCAACCACGGGGTCAATACCGGCCTCGATAGCCACGCGGCAGGCATTGTCGATCATACCGGTCGAAAGTGCATCGGAGGGAGCGCGGTCATCGGTCGCGAAGCAGCAGCGACGGGCGCGGGCGGGGTTCTCCAGCAGCATCGGCGACAAGTTGGCCAGGTCGTGGCTACACGTACCCTCGCGCAGCATCACATACATGCCGCGGGACAGTTTATCGAGCGCCTCCTCGGGAATCGTCGACTCGTGGTCGGCGATAATGCCCGCTGCGGCATAGGCGTTGAGGTCCTTGCCGGCAACAAGTGGCGCATGGCCGTCGACCTGCTTGGACGGTGTCTGGTTGGCAGCATCGATACGAGCGCAGGTCTCGGGATCGGCCATAAAGACACCCGGCAGGTTCATCATCTCGCCGAGGCCAAAAACGTCGCCCGGATGCTCGGCAAAAAACGTCTGCATGTCAGCGGCGGTAATCACAGCGCCCGCTTGCTCATCGGGCAGCGCGGGCACGCACGAGGGCATCATGTACTTGATGGAAATGGGCGCGCGACGACCGTCCTCGATCATAAAGCGCAGGCCGTCGAGCCCCGCTACGTTGGCAATCTCGTGGCTGTCGGCAATGGCAGTGGTGGTGCCGCGCGTTGCCGCCATGCGCGCATACTCGGCGGGGCGGATGTTCGAGGACTCGATATGCAGATGTCCGTCGATAAAACCGGGGGCGAGATAGCGACCCTGGCAGTCGATAACCTCGGCAGCCTCGTAGGTACCGGCGGCATCGTCGCGACCGTCGTAGAGCACGCCGACGATTACGCCATCCTTGACGGCAACGCTACCGGGCGCCACGCGCTGGCCATATACGTCGACAATCTGCGCATTGGTGAACAGCGTGTCGACGGGCACGCGACCCTCGGCTGCATCGATCACAGACCTCATGACCTCAACGGACATACATACTCCTTTAACCGTAGAAAACGCTGCGGAGCGGACGAGCCTTCACCACAGCAAGCCAACAGCCATTGTATGCCCAAACGATGGGTCCACGATACGCCTCTCCGCTTAACGGCGCACGCCGCTTGGCGCAATGGGGTCAGACCGCCTTGGGTAGTCGTTGGGGACGTTCTTAAACGACTAGTCATTCAAGAACGTCCCCAACAACTACTAACTGCCGTCCCGACAACAAAAACGCCGCTGTTTTGGCAACGACAGCGAAAACCCGCCAGAGCGAGCAAGGTGCCTTGAAACGAGGCGGCATTGACCTTCTGGTCATGCCGCCGAAGTTGAAAGGCAGATTGCCGCTCTGGCGGGTTTGCAGCGTCGAGTCGTTACGCGGTTTGGTAAAACCGCGCAACTAAATCAACTTGAAGCCCTTGCGCTTGCCTACGGAGAGGGTGTCGCCCAGCTTGAGGGCGCTGGGGTCGATGTTGTAGCTCTTGGGAGCCACGGCCTTGCCGTTGATCTTGACGCCGCCACCGTCAATGTCGCGACGGGCCTGGCCGGCGCTCGCCGAAAGGCCCAGGTCCTTAAGCAGGCCTGCGAGGTAGATCTGGCCCTCGTCGTTGACGGTCAGCTCAACGTGCTTCTCGGGGAAGTCGGCAAGCTGGCCCTCCTTGAACACGCGGTCGAACTCGGCCTGAGCCTCGTCACCGGCACCGGCGCCGTGATAGGTATCGCACAGGTCGCGGCCCAGTGCACGCTTGAGCTCATAGGGGTCGGCGGAACCGTCGGCCAGGGCGGCGTCGATCTTGTCGACCTCGGCCGGGGTGAGCGAGCTGGCCAGACGATAGTACTTGCCGATCATTTCGTCGGGGATGGACATGGTCTTGCCGAACATATCCTTGGGAGCATCGGTCAGGCCGATGTAGTTGCCGTAGGACTTGGACATCTTGCGCACGCCATCGGTGCCCTCGAGCAGCGGCATGGTAAGCGCGATCTGCGGCTCCATGCCCATCTTCTCCATGAGCTCGCGACCAGCGAGCAGGTTGAAGAGCTGGTCGGTGCCGCCCATCTCCACGTCGGCCTTGATCTGAACGGAGTCGAAGGCCTGCATCACGGGGTACAGGAACTCGTGCAGGGCAATCGGCGTCTGGGACTGGTAGCGCTTGGTAAAGTCATCGCGCTCGAGGATGCGGGCGACGGTGAACTTGGAGCACACCTGCAGCAGGCCGGCCAGATCCATCGACAGGATCCAGTCGCCGTTGTGCACGATGGTGGTCTTCTCGGGATCCAGGATCTTCATGGCCTGGCTCACGTAGGTCTCGGCGTTAGCCTCGATCTGCTCCTGCGAAAGCTGCGGGCGGGTGGAGTTCTTGCCCGAAGGATCGCCGATCAGCGCGGTACCGTTGCCGATGATGAGGGTGACGTTATGACCCAGGTCCTGGAACTGACGCATCTTGCGCAGGGGCACGGCATGGCCCAGGTGCAGGTCGGGGCTGGTGGGATCGACGCCGAGCTTGATGTTGAGGGGCTCGCCCTTCTCAAGCTTCTTGCGAAGGTCGGCCTCGGGGACGATCTGCGCTGCGCCCGAGGTGATGATACGCATTTGCTCGTCGACAGACAGCATTGGGTATCCTCCTTTTGCTATAGCACCCTCACCGGATACGGCGGTGCTCGAAGTTCATAAACCCACTAATAATAACCAAAACGGCGCGGCCGAACACCTACGACAGGAAAATCCTCGTCCTGCCGCACGCGTCGATAACGACCGGCAAACGCGTGCCGTCACGTTCGACCAAAAAGCGCGTCTGCTGACGGCGCGAGCAGTCACGGCAACGGACCTGCCCCATCGCATCCGTGGCGCAGGCGCCCTCGGCAGTCAGCAAGCAGTGCTCGCACACCATGAGCTCGGGACGGTCGGCGTCGACAGCCCCCAAGACACCGGGGCAAGCGGCAAGCTCGGCAACGCGCTCCGCGTCGTCGGCGACAAGCTCGGCAGGCAAATACACACGGCCCGCGCCGAGTCCGCGTAGCCAGGCAAGCGTAACCCGGTTCGCGCAAAACACCGGTGCCGCAACGTCAAACGCCACGCCCAGCTCACACGCCATCGCCACCTGTCCCAGATTACGGCAGACGACGCGCCCGGCACGCCGCATAAGTGAGCGGGTACGCGAGGCATCGGCCGCGCGACAGACCTCGTCGAGCACCACGGTCGCATCGGACAGGTCGCGCTCGCCACACGAGTCGGCATCCATCAGCTGCCAGGCAAAGACCATGCGAGCGGAAGCCCCCTTTTCCGTCGGCTCCGCCAACGCCGCCTCGGGCACGTCGTCAACAGTCACGGCGCCCTCAAAGGGCAGTATCTCAACGGCTCGTGCAACGGGTACGACCGCGTCCGCCTCGACCCGCATGTGCTCCAGCGCCGTCGCCGTCTGCTCCAACACGCCGGCGCTGCGAATCAGGTACACCTCGCATCCTGCATCGACCTTGCGCTTGCAGTGCACGACAACGCGCTCCCCCGCCGCTGCATCCACCGGGCAGGGCACCTGGGGCCAGCGCTTGGGCACATCGGGGCGCGCGTCGGCACCCGGATAGAACCGGATCTCGAGCGTGTCGCCCGCGGCAACGGCGGCATCGAGCTCGACGGTCACCTCTTCGTGACCCACCGTCACCAAGTGGCCCACGCGCACGCCCTGGTTGATCGCACGCTCAAAGCTCATGAGCTCAGCACCCGATCGCCCCCGCAGATATGCATCGGTAAACCCGCGGTTGAACGACCTGCCCAGCTCGCGCTCGAGCGCCGACACGGCAGCGGCATCCCACGCGCCATCGCGCAGCATATCAAGTGCACGACGCCACACCCGCACCACGTTGAACACGTAGTCGGGGTTTTTCATGCGCCCCTCGATCTTGAGCGACGCCACCCCGGCCCCAACAAGCTCGGGCAGGTGCGCAATGCCCAGATAGTCGCGCGGGCACAGCAGACGATCGCCCTCCACGGAAACGACGCTCTCCCCCGCCTCGTCCACCAGGTCGTACGCCAGGCGGCACGGCTGTGTACAGTCGCCGCGCATCGCCGATCGTCCACGCCGCAGGGCCGAAAACTCGCAGGCGCCCGAATATCCAATGCAAATCGCGCCGTGGCAGAACACCTCGATAGGCACGCCGGTAGCACACAGGGCGGAAATCTCGTCGACCGCCAGCTCGCGGGCGGTCGTCACACGCTCGACCCCGAGCTCGTCGGCAGCCAGCCGCACGGCACCTTCGCTATGGACGCCCGCCTGTGTGGACAGGTGAATCTCGACCCCGGGAATCGCCGCGCGCAACGCGCAGGCCAGACCGGCATCCGCCACGATCAAGGCATCGGCACCCAACTCATGCGCGTGTGCCCCCAGCGCCACCGCGTCGGCCAACTCGTCATCGAACACAAACACGTTGAGCGTCACGTATACACGCACGCCGTGCGCATGCGCCACGGCGCAGCCGCGCAAAAACTCGTCGTCGGTAAAGCCGTGCGCGCTCACGCGGGCGTTAAACCCGCCCAGGCCCGCATAGATGGCATCGGCGCCTGCTGCAATCGCCGCGAGCATCTGATCGAGTCCCCCGGCAGGCGCCAGCAGCTCGGGCAGCGCCGCCTCGGCAGCCCCCGGCTCGTTATTGCATTGTCCACTCGGCCCCATCGTCCGAATCGCCATCGGCAAACTCCTTACCAACAAGGTATGCATTCACTCTGAAAAATGCCGTCATCCAGCATACACGAGGCCTCGCGCGCCTCGTTTGGTTTATCGTGTAATAACTTATGTCCATCCTGCCCCAGCGGCGCACTCGCCGCCCGGCACGACATACCTGGAGGTCAATATATGGGTCCTCGCCAACGACAGGGACGCAGTCGTTCCAAGACGCATGCCCTGCCCATGATTCTGCTCTCGTTCTTGGGCTTTTTGCTCATCGCGGGCGTAGCGTTTGGCATCGGCATGATCGGCAACGTCAACCGTTGGCTGTCCGATCTGCCCGACTATACCGACGCCAACGCCTATCTGGTGAGTGAACCCACCGAGATCGTCGATTGCAACGGCAACAAGATCGCGAGCTTCTACACGCAAAACCGCAAGTCCGTCACCAAGGACCAGGTCTCTCCGTACGTGCTGCAGGGCACCGTCGACGTCGAGGACGAGCGCTTCTACGAGCACGGCGGTATCGACCTGTGGGGTATCGCGCGTGCCGCCGTGGCAACCGTCTCCGGTGGCCACGAGGGTGCATCGACCATCACCCAGCAGCTGGTACGCAACACCATCCTGCAGGAGGAGCAGTTCGATTCGACCATCGAGCGTAAGGTGCGCGAGGCCTATATCGCCATCAAGATGGAGGAGATGTACTCCAAGGACGAGATCCTCATGATGTACCTCAACACCATCTATTACGGCCACGGTGCCTACGGCATCGAGGCCGCAGCCGAGACGTATCTGTCCAAGAGCGCCGCCGACCTCACCCTGAGCGAGGCCGCGCTGCTCATCGGCCTTCCCAACTCGCCTTCGCAGTACGACCCCACGGTCAATCCCGATCTGGCACTGTCTCGCCGCAACAAGGTTCTCGACAACATGCTGCGCCTGGGCCACATCACCCAGGAGGAGCACGACGCCGCGCAGGCAGAGCCCATCACCCTCAACGTAACCGAGATTTCGGGCAGCGGCGTCGACGTGTATTCGCAGCCCTACTTTGTCGCCTATGTTAAGCAGCTGCTGGAGCAGGAGTTCTCCACCGACGTGCTGTTTAAGGGCGGCCTAACTGTCAAGACCACCATCGACCCCACGATGCAGCAGACTGCCGAGGAGGCCGTGCGTGCCCAGCTCGACACGCTTTCGCTCGACGGCCTGGACATGGGCATGGTCGTCGTCGACCCCAAGACCGGCTACATCAAGTGCATGGTGGGCGGCTACGACTATAACGCCGACGAGAACCACGTGAACCACGCCACGGCCAAGCGTCCCGTGGGCTCCACGTTTAAGGCCTTTACGCTGGCCACTGCCATCCAAAACGGCATGAACCCCAACGTCACCCTCAACTGCAACTCGCCGCTCAAGGCTAAGGGCACCACGACCGAGGTGCAGAACTACGCCAACCAAAGCTACGGCACCATCACGCTCAAGCAGGCGACGGCATACTCCTCCAACACCGGCTATATCCAGGTTGCAGAGGCCATCGGCAATAACAAGATCATGTCGCTCGTCAAGAAGCTCGGCATCGATCCCTCTAAGGACAATATCGAGGACGTTCCCGTCATGACGCTCGGCACCGGCTCCATCTCGCCGCTCGAGATGGCCGCGGCCTATGCCACGTTTGCCAACGGCGGTTACTATCGCCAACCGATCGCCATCACCGAGATTGATTCGCGAACTGGCTCGGTACTGTACCAGCACACCGATAACCCCTCGCAGGTGCTCTCCACCGGCGAGGCCGCGGCAGTGACCGACGTCCTGACCGGCGTCATGCAGGGCAGCGGCACGGGTGCCGCCGGCGCTCTGAGTGTGAACCAGCCCTATGCCGGCAAGACAGGTACCACCGACAACACCACCAACCTGTGGTTCTGCGGCTATACCCCGCAGCTGGCATGCGCCCTGTGGACCGGCTACTCCGCAGGTGAGATTCCCATCCAAAAGTACGGCACGGACCTGCTGGGCGACAGCACTAACCTGCCCGTCTTTAAGAAGTTCATGAACACCGTCCTTGCCGGCACCGAGCGCGAGGAGTTCCCGACCGGAACGGCCCCCACGTATAAGAACAACAACATCTGGAAGTTCTACGGCACCAGCAACACCAAGAAGGCGGAAAGCGACACCGAGGACAAAGACGAGGAAGAGACCACGACTACGACAACCACGACTACGACCACGACCACCGAGACCACGGGCGGCAGCACCACGGGTGGCACCGGAACGACCGGCGGCTCGACCGGCGGCGACGGTAGCGGTGGCGAAGACGGCGGCGAGGGCGGTTCCCCCACTCCAACGCCTACACCCACGCCCGATCCCTCTACGGGTCAGTAGGCACCCAGCCATAGCCAATCAAAGGCGCCCGAGCAGATACAAAGCTGCTCGGGCGCCTTTTTGTCACGAGAAACCTCGCACGCGCCTCAACACGATACGGCAATAAAAAAGGGCGCCGACCATCGTCGACGCCCCCTTACAAGGCTCTGTAGCCGCCTGCACGACGCGGTTCTCGCCTACTTGCGAGAGTTGCTCAGCTTATTAATCAGCGCCTCCAGGCGCTCGCCATCCTCGGCGGTCTGGGCGATAACCAAGATGGTGTCGTTACCGGCGAGCGAACCGAGCACGTCGGGCAGCTCGGCGGCATCGACCGCAGCGGCAATGCCCGAAGCGGTGCCAGGCTGAGCCTTGATCATAACCAGGTTGTCGGTGCGCAGAACGCCCGTTACCAATTCGGAAACCATACGCTGCAGATGCAAGTCCTCAGCCAGGACATAAATACCCTCGGGAAGCTTGCGCAGCCCCATATCGGCAATGTCGCGCGAAACGGTCGCCTGCGTGCAATCGAAACCCATGGCACGGAGCTCGTCTACCAGCACGCGCTGCGTGCGAACATCCTTGTTGCGCACGATATCTCTAATGGCATCCTGGCGCCCATTGCGTTTTTTAGCCATACAAAACCTCACTCCATAGATGGCGGAGACAATCAATCAGTGATTGTATAGTTTAGCGCTATTTAAGGGTATTTGTGAATAAGAACGCATTTCGAAACAATTCCATGCAAGATTGTTTCGAACATAGCCGTCTTAAGCAGTTTTGACGCCCGTCCGGTTAAAAAAAGCGGCCAGGTGCGTATACATCACGCAACGCGCAGGCTTGGCACTGGCAATCGGTCCAAACAACAGGCCGAGTCCACGATGGTTATCCTTGAGTGCCGCGGCCATCTGACGAGTTCGAGATGCATCGAGCATATCACGCATACGAGCGGAACGCTCAATTGAAGAAACCCCATGCGGGCTCAAGCACAAATTTTCGATGCAGGCGACCAGCCCGGCGAAGTAAAACATATGGCTCGCAACCGTTAGCTGCGTGTCACCGCCCGCCTCTACAAGCGAATCAGTAAGCTCGTCGAGCGCCCGGGCGTCATCGGTCAGCTTGGCAAACAATGTGGGGTCAAAAGCATCTGTAAGCCGTGGCGCCACCGCATGGAAACAGGCGCCACCGCACCCGGATATGCGTTGTGCCTGCGAAAGGGCACATGTCATAAACCCAATCGAGCGAAGCGCACGGCCGCGCGACAAACACGTCTCGAACAACGAGCGGCTGTACATCACACCGGAAGTCTGGGCAATCAAGCCGCCGGAAATCATCTGAGGCAGACCAGCCGCCAAAGAAGCACGGTCATCGATCGCAAGAGAGGTGGCATCCAGCACGCGCGAATGACGCTCACGATGAGCATCGTAGCGGTCGAGCGATGCCGTGGGAATCACCATGTCTGCCGCAGCATCGCACGCAACATCGACCATCTTGGAAAGAGACTGTGGGGCAAACCACTCGTCGGCGTTCATGGCAACAATCTGCAATCCACGCGAGGCGGCAAAACCAGCCTTGAGACATGCTCCGTGCGCCGAATCCTCGACGTCAATCAAATCGATGTGAATATCCCTGCCGGCGGCAACTTCGAGCGAATGGTGCACGCCCGGCGCAACGTCGCGACAAACCACGACAATTTGCAGGTCATAGAGGTCTTGGTTCTGGACGCTCTCGAGCGCGCGCATCGCATAGCTGGGCGAACCCTCAACAATAAGGATCACCGAAAGTCGCGGATGCGAACAACGTCGAACCAAGTTTTCCGTCCTCTCGACAGCGCCAAATCAAACCGTCGTTCATGGTACACCCGAGCTATAAAAGCAACGAGCCGCCTAACATGTTGCACGCCAAGAACAGATGTTGCACACGCGCAGCTCACACATAGTATGTGCCAGGTACGGACGCGCCGAGCACTCCCCTAGTCGAGCACGACAAGCTCGTCGGGGCCGTAATCCACACCCATAAACGTAAGGCCGCAGGCAGGCGCCGTGGGACCCGCAGCGGTACGGTCGCAGGCATCAATAACCTCGCGCATCCACTGGGGATCGCGGCGATGCATGCCGATCTCCACGAGCGTGCCCACAATAGTGCGCACCATCGAATGTAAAAATGCGTTGCCCTCGATGGTAAACGTCAGGATATCCTCGCCAAAAGCGACCTCGTGGCCAAACTCGGCACGCATCACGCAGCGGTGCGTGGGCTTGCCCACGGCAGAGGCGACCTTGCAAAAGCTCTTAAAGTCCTGTTCGCCCAGCAGCTCTGGACAGGCCGCAGACATAGCCTCGACGTCCAAGGGGTAGCGATGCCACCACACCGCACCGCGCGAGAGCACGGGGCGTGCATCGCGATCGGCAATGCGGTACGTATACGTACGCGACCGCGCGTCAAAGCGCGCAGAAAAGCCCTTACGGGCCTTGTAGACCTCGTTTATGGCGATATCTTTAGGCAGGAGGGCATCCATAGCCCTCAGCCATCTACGGCGCGTACACGCCAGCTCAGCGTCCGTTACGGGCACGCTAATATACTGCGCTACCGCATGCACACCGGCATCGGTACGCCCCGCACACGTCAGATCGATTGGGCGGCGCAGCAGCGTCTCGATAGCGCGGCGCAACTCGCCCGCAACGGTCGTCTGGCCCGGCTGCTCGGCAAATCCGCTATAGGACGAGCCATCGTAAGCCACGCGGAATACGAGCGTAGCATCAAGCTCTGGAATCGAATTGAAATCAGACGGCGCGGTCATGGGCGCTCCCAACAAAC
>CATVZP010000012.1 GCA_958348565.1 uncultured Collinsella sp.
GTATTTGTGCCGTGACGGGTCTTGCGCACGTTCGCCCAGGGGACGCCCTGGGCGCGGAGCCTGCGGGCGATGCGCCCGTCATTGCGCCAGTCCTCACCTATACGGTGCTTCCGGGCGAACACGACGTCCATACGGTGTTCAAAGCGCTGACTGAGTTGGCGGACGAAGACCCCATGCTCGGCGTAAGCTGGAATACGCATCTTGAACAAATACATCTGCAGCTCATGGGAGCGGTGCAGCTCGAGGTCGTGCAGCGCGTGCTGGCCGATCGTTTTGGCCTTGCGGTCGAGTTTGAGCCCGGCGGCATCCTCTATAAGGAGACCATTTCGCAGCCGGTCGAGGGCGTGGGCCACTTTGAGCCACTGCGCCACTATGCCGAGGTGCATCTGCGCCTGGAGCCGTTGCCAGCGGGTTCGGGCGTGCAGTTTGGCACCGTGACCTCGACCGACGAGCTCAATCTTAACTGGCAGCGTCTGGCGCTCACCAACGCCATGGAGCGCGATCACCTGGGCGTGCTGACCGGCTCGCCCATCACCGATGTGCGCATTACGCTCACGGGCGGCCGTGCGCATGCCAAACACACCGAGGGCGGCGATTTTCGCCAGGCCACGTACCGCGCGATTCGTCAGGGTTTGATGCAAGCGCGTGAGGCCGGCGCGGCAGTGCCGTTGGAGCCGTGGTACCACTTTGAGCTCGAGGTGCCGGGGGAGTGCGTGGGCCGGGCGCTCTCGGATGCCACGCGCATGGGTGCCGAGTACGAGCCGCCGACGATGGCGGGCGACCAAGCGAAGCTTGTGGGTCGCGTGCCGGCATCCGAGGTGCAGGATTACGCGCTGGAGGTGGCCGCCTACACGAGTGGTCGTGGGCATCTGTACCTGGAGTTCGCCGGCTATGCGGCTTGCCATGATGCCGAGCGCGTCATCGAGACGGCCGCCTATGAGCCCGAGGCCGATCTGCCCAACACGCCCGACTCGGTCTTTTGCTCTCACGGCGCTGGCTACACGGTCAAATGGTACGACGTGCCCGCCGCGGCGCACGTAAAGATCGATCCCGCCACCTTCCGCCCCTGGCGAGCGGCAGACGCGGAGTTCTTCTGCCATAGGTGATAGAAGGGCGGTCCCTTTGTCACCCGCTGTTGGTATAACTCGGTATAAGTTGGTATAACTATAGGCAGCGTTTGCCAATCCGAGGAGGCCGACATGAATCCAAATCCCTTTAAGCCAACGGCAGGCAAGCGGCCTCCGATGCTCATTGGTCGCGAGTCGGTCATCGAAGATTTCGAGGAAGGGCTCGATAACGGCGCTGGAGCGCCGGGCAGGCTCATGCTCATTACGGGAAACCGCGGCTGCGGCAAGACGGTTCTCCTGCGGGAGCTGCAACGTCTAGCCAATGAGCGCGGATGGGCGGTTGTCTCCGATTCCGCTTCGCTTGGCTTATGCGACCGCTTGGCCGACGCGCTTCGCTCGAATAAACCCGTTGTGACGTCAATGGAGTTTGGGCCGTCGTTTGGCCGGATGTCGGTCGAGGCGGCGCGGGCAAAAGGCGAGACGTTGCGCGGGTTAGTCAACGAACGCCTCAAGAAACTCGGGCCGGGAAAGGGCTTGCTGTTTGCGATTGATGAGGCCCAATCTGCGTCTATCGAGGAACTGGCGGCGCTGGCCGTTCTCTATCAGCAAGTGCTCGGAGATCAAGATGCCGCGGGCTTGCCCGATAGCGACCAGCGCGGTCTTGCGCTGGTATTTGCCGGCTTGCCCAGTATGGTTGATGACTTGCTCGAAGAGCCGAGCGTGACGTTTTTGCGGCGTGCTCAGCAGCGTACGCTGGGGGCGATTTCTTTGCCCAAAGTGCGCGATTCGTATATCCAGACGGTCAAAGACGCTGGTCTTTACGTTGATGCGGAGACGGCGGACCTTGCGACGCGCAAGAGCATGGGGCATCCCTATATGGTTCAGCTGGTGGGCTATTACATGTGGCGCTCTGCTGTCCGGCGTGGCTCGCAGGCCATTGAAGAGCGCGATGTTGAGGCTGGCTACGCCGATGCCGTCTCCGAGTTCTATGAAGCGGTCGACGCTCCCTTGTATTACGGGTTGCGCAGTCCGCAGCGTCTCTTTATCGAGGCCATGGCGGCTGACGGGGGCAAACCGACGCGCATGGCGGATATCATTGAGCGTTGCGATCGCACCCAAAGCTGGGCGAGCAAATATCGCGCAAGCCTGATTCGCGAGCGCGTCATCGAGGCTGCCGGATACGGCCTCGTCCGGTTTACCGTGCCCATGCTGGGCGCGTACATTAGCGATCGCATTTTATGGCACGAGTAGGGTGATAAAGGTGACAGAACAGAAGATGAGCCCGCAGGCTATCGAAGTGCGTGGAGCGCGTGTACACAACCTCAAGGACATCGATATCGATATTCCGCTGGGAAAGCTCGTGGGTATTGCCGGCGTGTCGGGTTCGGGCAAGAGCTCGCTGGCGCTGGGGGTTCTTTATGCCGAGGGCTCGCGCCGCTATCTGGAGGCGCTCAGCACCTATACCCGCCGTCGTCTGACGCAGGCCGAACATGCCCAGGTGGATGAGGTCTTGCACGTGCCGGCGGCGCTCGCGCTGCACCAGCGTCCGAGCGTGCCGGGCGTGCGCTCGACCTTTGGTACCATGACCGAGCTCAACAACAGCCTGCGTCTGCTCTTTAGCCGTTGCGCCCATCACGTGTGCCCGCATTGCGGGGCGCGTGTGGAACCGAGCCTTAACGTAGCTGCGGGCCTGTCGCTCACGTGTCCGACATGCGGCCGCGAGTTCTACGCGCCGAGTGCCGAGGATTTGGCTTTCAATAGCGGCGGCGCATGCCCCACCTGTGGCGGCACCGGTGTCATGCGCGAGGTGGACGAGGCGAGCCTGGTGCCCGACGAGTCAAAGACCATCAACGAGGGCGCAGTCCTTCCCTGGGGCACGCTCATGTGGGATCTGATGAAGCAGGTGGCAGGCGAGATGGGCGTGCGTACCGACGTGCCGTTTAACCAGCTCACGCCTCAAGAGCGCGACATCGTGTTTCATGGTCCAGCGGTTAAGAAGCACATTCTCTACGTTCCCAAAAACGGTGAGGGCGCCACGCCGCTCGACTTCACCTATTACAACGCCGTCTATACCGTCGAGAATGCGCTCGCCAAGGTCAAGGACGATAAGGGCTTAAAACGCGTTGCGCGCTTTTTGCGCGAGGGAGCATGCCGCGATTGCGGCGGCACGCGTCTCTCCGAGGCTGCGCGCCAGCCCCAAGTGCGCGGTATCAATCTGGCTCAGGCCGCGGCCATGACGCTTGGTGATGCGATCGAGTGGGTGCGCGGGGTGCCCGCATCCTTGCCGGCCGAGATGCGGCCCATGGCGACGGATATCTGCGATTCGTTTTTGGGCGCGGCCCGTCGTCTGGTCGACCTGGGTCTCGATTACCTTTCGCTCGATCGCGCCGGTGCCACGCTCTCCACGGGTGAGCGCCAGCGCGTGCAGCTTGCCCGCGTGGTGCGCAACCGATCGACGGGCGTGCTGTATGTGCTGGACGAGCCCTCGATCGGCTTGCATCCTGCCAATGTCGACGGTTTGGTAGGCGTGATGCGCGACCTGGTGGATGACGGCAATACCGTGGTTGTTGTCGACCACGATACACGTGTGCTGGCGGAGGCTGATTATCTGGTCGAGATGGGGCCCGTTGCCGGAGCGGGCGGCGGCAGCGTAATCGCTGCGGGCACGGTGGACGAGGTCGAACAATCGCAGGGCAGCCGTATCGCGCCGTTTTTGCGCGCCGAGCCCAAGCGCTTGCGTCCGCAGGTGACTGACGACGAAATGTTCGACCAGGGTCATATCCGTATGGCGACCGATACCATCCATACCGTCAAGCCGCTCGAAGTCGATATCCCGCGCGGCCGCCTTGTCGCGGTGACGGGCGTTTCGGGTTCGGGCAAGACGACGTTGGTGCTCGAGACACTTATCCCGGCACTCAAGGCGCAGGCAGCCGGCGAGCGCCTGCCAAGACACGTGCGTTGGGTTGATCCCGAAGGCATTGCTCGCGCAAACCTGATTGATGCTACGCCCATCGGCGCCAACGTGCGCTCGACGGTCGCAACCTATGCCGACATCCATGATGAGCTGCGCCGTGCCTTTGCCCGTACGCCAGAGGCCAAGGCAGCCGGCTACAAGGCGGGCGCCTTTAGCTACAACACCGGCGCCTTGCGCTGCCCTACGTGCGATGGCACGGGCTCGATATCGCTCGACGTGCAGTTTTTGCCCGATGTCGAGATCGTCTGCCCGGCATGCCGCGGCTCGCGTTATGCAGACGCGGCTTCGCATATTCATCGCGAGGGCAAGGACGGGAGCCTGCTTACGTTGCCGCAGCTTATGGACATGAGTGTGGACGAGGCCATCGACGCCACGCTGGGGCTCAAGAAGGTTCAGACGCGCTTGCAGACCTTACACGACTTGGGCTTGGGCTATCTCACGCTTGGTGAGCCCACGCCGGCGCTCTCGGGCGGCGAGGCGCAGCGCCTTAAGCTCGCGAGCGAGATGGGTCGCGTGCAGGACGACGCCGTATTCGTGTTCGACGAGCCCACGATCGGCCTGCATCCGCTCGATGTTCAGGTGTTGCTGAGCGTGTTTGACGGCCTCGTTGCCAAGGGCGCCACGGTTATCGTGATCGAGCACGACCTCGACCTTATCTGTAACGCCGATTACGTGATCGACATGGGCCCGGGCGGTGGCGATGCGGGCGGGCAAATCGTCTGCGCCGGCACGCCAGGCGACATCGCAGCCTGCTCCGCAAGCATCACCGGCCGCTACCTATAGGCGATGTGACAAAGGGACTGCCCCTTTGTCACATTGACTTCTATTTCACGCATTGAGCGGCGAGATAGTCGCGGAAGAATGGCAATTCAAAAGCGACGATTCCGCGCCCACGTTCCCCAATGATGCCGGCGTCTATCATGCGGCGTCGGTAGCGGGAGACCTGCTGCGGCGAACGCTTAAGGCGCTCGACAAGGTCGGCGGTGGTGGACTCTTCCTCGTCATCGAGCATGGCGATGAGGAATCGCTTGTCTTCTGCAGTGAGTTCCCGATAGGTTGCCGCGAGAATTCGGTCGTCCATCTCGTCGCGCGCGATTTTGATTCCCAGGTCAAAGTCGCGTGACGAGATTTCCTTCGAATCGCTTGTGAGATCCCAGGCACGGTAGCCTACGAGTTGCAATAGGAAGGGAAAACCAGAGATTGAGCGAACGGCTCTATCGATTCCCTCAGCATCTGCCAGGCGATCGTTTTCCTGAATTGTGCGAATCAAGGCTTCGCGCACGTCATAGTCGGCAATGCGACCCAGATGATATTGTTGGGCGCGGCGAAGAAACGAGACCGTCTTGTGGTTTAGTAGCGTCGATACGTTGTTGGGAAGTCCCGCCATGAGCAGGGCGACGCGTTTTCCATCGGTCACAAAGTGCTGATACGACGCTGCGAGCTGAATCATCTCGTCGAGTGTCGGGTCCACCTCGTCAACCGTAACGAGCAGACCGGTGCCAGCCTCGTTGAGCTGGTCGATGATGTCGCTCATGCGATAACGCCAGGTTGAGGCATCGTGAACGCGATTGACCTCGATGCTGCCGAGCGGTGCAATTCCGAGACCGGTGACTTCGAAGTTGTTAGACGGGTCGATAAGATGGCCGGCAGCACGTTTCGCCCCGAACTCGATTTCCTCAAGCATTCCCGGGAGCGCGGTTGTCTTTACGGCAATCCAGCCGTGGGATTCCGCCCTTGTCGCGAGCGACGACATGAGAGCGGTTTTACCGGTTCCACGTGCGCCTGAGAAGATCGAGGTCAATTCTGGGCGCCTGCGCTGGCTCAAGAAGGCACGGTCCAAATCCCGAATAATCTGTTGTCTGCCAGCGAGATGGGCAGGAACCTCGCCAAAGCTAGGGGTAAACGGGTTCTCGAGATATTCCACAAAGCTCTCCTTTCACAGCGCCGTTTAACTTCATTTTACTTTAGTTAATTCTGATTAAAAGTGAGGGCTTTTTATCTAGAGCATCAATTAGGCGTGTGCGCCATCGGCGCGGCGCTTGAATGTGACAAAGGGACAGTTCCTTTGTCACATTCCCGGAAAGCCTGTTTGGCGCAGGGCTTCGTAGAGGACGATGGCGGCGCTGTTGGAGAGGTTGAGGGCGCTGATGCGGTAGTCGTCCGGGTTGACGAAGTTGCCGCAGATGTCCTGTTGAAGGATAGCCTCGTGGCTGTCCTCGGTATGTCCGAGCGATTCCTCGTGGGCTTCCCAAGCCTCGGCGTTATCGAGCGAGTCGCAATCGCGCAGCATAGGGATGCGCTCGCAGCGCTCGGGCGCCGCGGCGAGCAGTGGCTCGGGAATGCCCGAGCTCTCGCTGCCAAAGACCAAGTAGTCGCCGTCGTGGTAGGTACTCTGCGCATAGGTGCGGCGTGCCTTTTTGGTCAGCAGATGTAGGCGCTCGTCGGCAGGGGAGAGACCGTTGCGTGCAAGGAAATCCTCCCAGCCGGCATAGGTCGTCACGTCCAAGTTTTGCCAGTAGCCCAGGCCGGCGCGACGTACCGTTTTGTCGTCGAGCGAGAAGCCCAGCGGCTCCACCAGATGCAGGCGGGCGCCGGTGACCACGCAGGTACGGCCGATATTGCCCGTATTGGCCGGAATCTCGGGCGCATACAGCACAATGTTGAACATGAATCTCCTTGGCTCAGAACGAAAAACCACCACGAAGAGCACCTTCGTGGTGGTTTGGCGGTTACATAGGCGGAAAAATGCCCGCTTGGATAAACCTAGGCGCGGTGCCAGTCGGTCAGGCAGGCATCGAGGGAGGCGATGAGCGCATCCTTGTCCATGTGACGGCCGATGATGCACAGGCTCGTCATGCGGTCGCCCGTCTCGTCGTCCCAAATCTGCATGATCTCGGGGTTCTCGTCGATGATCTTCTGCTTCTCGCCCTCGGGCGCCGAATCGACAAACAGGCCGTTCTCCATCAGGCGCATCTGGTGGCCGGCCTGCTCAAACATGTAGCACATGTCCGGATCGCCGGTCTGCCACAGCGGACCCTTGACGCGGATGACCTCGTCGGGCCACTCCTGCTCAACAAAATTGGTGAACTTCTGCAGGTCAAACGGCTTGCGGCGCGAGTACACAAAGGTCTCGATGTCGTACTCGAGCACCTCGGGGTCGTCGTGCTCCTCGGGATGCTCCATGGCCTCGATCCAGGCGGCGGAGTTGTAGGCGCGCATAAAGTCGAAGCGGTCGGTGTCGAGCAGCTCCTCCATGGGGACCTCGCCGTTTTGGGCCTCGACAATCACGGCGTCCTTCTGCAGGCTGCGCACGATGGCCTTGAGCTCGGCGATCTGCTCGGGCGTCACGGTATCGGTCTTGTTGAGGATCAGCGTGGAGCAGAATTCGATCTGCTGGATGAGCAGGCTTTCGATGTCGTCCTCGTCGATATCCTCGGCCAGCAGGTCGCGACCGCCGTTGAACTCGTCGTACATGCGGGCGCAGTCGACCACGGCCACGATGTTGTCGAGCGCGAGCTTGGGCTCGCCGCCCACCTTGGCCTCGTCGCAGAAGCTCGAGATGGTGTAGGCGATGGGGATAGGCTCGCAAATGCCCGATGCCTCGATGATGATGTAGTCGAAGTTGCCCGAATCGGCGATGCCCTGCAGCTGGTTGGCCAGGTCATCCGAAAGCGTGCAGCAGATGCAGCCGTTGGTGAGCGGGATGAGGTCATCGGTCTCGGAAAGGCCGCCGTCGGCGATAAGGCTGGCGTCGACGTTGATCTCGCCGATATCGTTGACGATCACGGCGGCGCGGATACCGCCGTCGTTAGCGAGGATGTGGTTGAGCAGCGTGGTCTTGCCGGCACCGAGGTATCCGGTAAGCATGATGATCTTCACGGGTTTGTTGGGCATGTGCCCTCCTTTGTTAGACATGGCTTACAGTTGAATCTTATGCCAAACGCCTGCTCTTATACCCACGAGCCGGCAAATAACACAAGCTACTCCCAGGCTCCCCATACATCGGGGCAATAACCGACGGTGGCCTTTTTGCCGTTGCGCACGATGGGCTCAGCTAGAACCTGCTGGTTCTCGAGCAGCTTGTCGAAGCGCTGACTAGGGGTGAGGTGCTGGATGAGCGCGAGCGTCTCCTCGTCCCTGGCCTTGGGGTTGAGCAGCTTGTCGATGCCACCGACCGCCTGCATCACGCTCGTGAGCTCGCCCTTGCTCATCTCCTTTTCCTTAAGGTCAATAAACTGCACCTTAATGCGGCGCTCCTTAAAATAGCGCTGGGCCTTTTTGGTGTCGAAGGACTTTTTGGTGCCAAAAATCTGGATATTCATGCTCCGCCGTTCTACCTGATGAAGTTGGTCGTTGCGTGATCTGCCTCGGGTGCGTTGATACCGGCGGCCTGTCCTGCCTCGATGCAGCGCAGGAGCCAGGCCATGTTTTTGCCGATATTTCGCATGGTGGCAAGGCCCTCGGCGTCCCCATCGGCGTCGCCGGGCACGCGGCCAAACACGTTGTTCCAGTAGGTGGAAGCAACTACGGGCATTTGCTTAATGGTGAAGTACTTGTTGAGTACATCGAACGTGGTCGACGTGCCGCCGCGACGGGCGACGGCGACTGCGGCGCCGGGTTTGTGCTCAAAGGCATGCCCGCCTGCATAGAAGGCGCGATCGAGGGCCGAAAGGATGCGTCCGCTGGGGTGCGCGTAGTAGACGGGCGAGCCAAAGACAAAACCGTCTGCCTGCTCGGCGGCAGCGATGAGCTCGTTCACTACGTCGTCGTCAAAGGTGCAGCGACCGCTAAGCTTGCCGCACTGGCCGCAACCGATGCAATCGCGAATGGGCTTGGCGCCCAGCTGAAACACCTCGGTATCAATGCCTTCGGCATTGAGCTGCTCGGTGACCTCGGCGAGTGCGCGGGCGGTGTTGCCGTTTGCCTTGGGACTGCCATTGACCAAAAGAACCTTCATCACAAACTCCCTCTGCTGTCGGTGACTTCTGCGGAGGATTATCGCACGAGAGGGCAGATGGCGTGGGGCGCGATGTGAAACGGCTTGTGTTTCACATCGCGCCCCACGACGCTAGTCCAGCTTGGTGCCTGGTACTTGCGGTGCCTCTTTAAGCAACGCTTTGAGCTCGTTCAAAATGGAAACAGGCTGACGGTCGACGCCGTCCAGATGGAGCGTGGCCACGCGAATGGGCGGCTGATATTCAAGCGAGCCGATGAGCACGGGAGAACCCAAGAACCGTTCGATGTCGCCTGCGATCTCATCGATTGCCTCGGGGCCGAGCTCATCGAAGAGTGCCACGAACGTTGGCCCCGTCGAGCGGAACAGGCGGCCCTTGCCGCGCGAACAATCCATGAGGCAGGCGGCGCTTTCGGCGAGCACACGGTCGCCTGCATCGAATCCAAAGCGGGCATTGACCTCGGCGATATCGTCGACCTTAATGGCAATAAAGCCTGCCTCGCGCGCCACGCGGCGCATCTCTCCAATAGCGTTGACCAGCGCGTGGACATCGCCCAGGCCCGTTACCGAGTCGGTCGTATCCGCTAGGCTTCGGTTGACGATAATGCCCACATACATGCTGGGCTCGGTATCGGTGCCGTCCAAGCGGTAGCCCGTGCAGTCGCAAAGCACGTATTTTCCGGTGGCATCCATTACGCGATACTGCATGTAGTGGAAGTGCCACGTGCTGTTTATCACCATGTCGAGCTCGGCGCGTACGTTGTCGCGGTCCTCGGGATGAACGCGGGCGAGCCACATGTCGAGTGAGTTAAAAGGGTGCTGGGAAGGCAGGTCAAAATCGCGCACGGCGTTAACCGACCATTGCGATTCTCCAGTATCGAGGTTAAGGATGAACGGATAGCGCGTCTCGGAGCTCATGGAGATCGCTTGGAACACCCGGTCGTTGCAGGGAAGCTGATCGACGATTGGGCGTTGCGGCGCGTCATTGTTTTCCGGTTGCTGTACACGATGCATAAGCTTATAGCGATACATCTTGCGATCGGCATCCATCGTCATCTGGCGACGCGTGTCGCCAGCAAGTGGATCGACGCGCGAGCAGCCAAAGCTAAAGCTGCCGATCATGGGCGCCTTGCCACCTGAGCTCGCCTCGATCAGCCCGGTACGCACCTGCTCCAAGCGCTGCTCGAGTTCAGTCTCGTTTGCGGAGGGCGAGATGAGCACAAACTCGTCTCCACCGATACGGAACAGCATCTCATCGTGCTCCATGGTTTCGGAGAGCGTGCGGCAGATGTTCAGAATATAGCGATTGCCTTCGGCGTGGCCAAACCTATCGTTGCAATGCTTGAGATGGTCGATGTCAATATAGGCGCAGGTGAAGGGGTCGCCTTTGCGCCAGAGTTGCTCGACGTGACGGTCGAATCCGTTGCGGTTGCCCAAGTTGGTGAGCGGATCGATATAGGCGTTGCGCTCAAGCAGCTGGCGCTCTTGTTGCAGGATGGCATGCGTCTTTTGCAGTTGCTCACCAACGGCGCGTAGCTCAGCAGGCAGCGCAGCAACATCGAGTTCGGCGGTCGAGATGCCATTCGCAAGTCGCTGAAGATAGGCAATAATCGATTGCTCGCCCATGCGGTACGACTCGTTCATGATGGATAACCTCCTTGGGCAGAACAACGGTTTGTATCATATCCCCAATTCGGTTTGAATTGGGGATATAAGTTAGCCAATGGGGACAAATGCTTCCTTCGGCGGTGGCGTTTTGCACGCGAGCGTATCAGTTGTTATTGCCACCATCGAGCAATGCCTCAAAATCCTTCGCCGGCATGGGGCGGTAGTAGAGGAAGCCCTGAGCGTAGCGGGCGCCCATTTGTCGTAGCATGTTCGCCTGCTCATTTGTCTCGACGCCTTCGACCTCGACGGGCAGATGGAGCGACTGCGCCATTTCGAGCATCGATGACACGATCTGCGCGTTGCGGTCTTGATCGCCGTCGACGGGCACAATCTGCCAAATGTACTTGTCGAGCGTCACCGCAAAGCCGCTTTCCTCGAGAGCGGGGATATGGGTGCACATACTGTGGGCGGCTATTATTCGACAAGCGGTAGCGCGACGATGCGATGTTCGATAAAAATGCGACTGGGGCGGTATATGTTGACGGGTATACTTGTTCCGTTTAAATTTGCGGGGACGGAGATGGTCGCATGACACAGCCAAATATGACGCACGCGGTGGGGCTGGCGCTCGAGGGAGGCGGCTACCGCGGTATGTATACGGCGGGCGTGCTCGACGTTTGGATGGAGCACGGTTTGACCTGCGACCATATGGTGGGTGTCTCGGCGGGCGCGGCGTTTGGCTACAACTTTAAATCGCGCCAGATCGGCCGTGCTATTCGCTACAACAAGGCCTATTGCGCCGACAAGCGCTATGCGAGCGTGACGAGTTGGTTGCGCACCGGCGATATGTACAATGCCGAGTTTGCCTATCACGAGGTGCCCATCGAGCGCGACCCCATTGACCTGGAGGCATATCGCGCCTGCCCCATGCGGTTTACGTGCGTGTGTACCGATATCGAGACGGGCGAGGCGGTCTACCATGATCTGCCCTATGGCGACGAGCGCGATATCGAGTGGATCCGGGCGTCGTCTGCTATTCCCGTGGCGACGCGTCCCGTTGCTATTGACGGGCATAAGTATCTGGATGGTGGCGTGGCTGATTCTATTCCCAGCGCATGGCTGTTTGCGCAGGGGTATGACCGCAATATCGTGGTGCTCACGCAGCCGGCGGGCTTTGTGAAGCAGCCCAACAGCGTGATGCCCATGCTGCGGCGCGTGTTCCGTCACTACCCGGAGTTTGTCGCAGCGCTTGAGCATCGGCATGAGGTCTATAATGCCACGCTCGATGACCTGGCACGTCGCGAGGCTGCCGGCGAAATCTTTGTGGTGCGGCCGAGCGAATCGGTGAAGGTGCCGTCGCTGTGCCGCGAACCGGATGAGCTCGAGCGCATCTACCAGGTCGGTCGCCGCGATGCGGAGGCGACTTTGCCGGCGTTGGAAACGTATCTAGCGGGGTAGGGGCTGCGGCGGAAAGCGCATCCCAGAATCGGCGCCCAGAACGGGATGCAGTTTCCCGGACGGGCGGGTTTTGGAAACGGCGTCCCAGAATTTGCGTCTGGAATGGGATGCGGTTTCCCAACGGAGCCGCATGCGGAAAGCGCATCTCGGAATGGGGGCCCAAACTGGGATGCGCTTTCCGCTGCTGAAGATATGAGGCTGCGAATCAGCTGCTCGGCTTATGTCTATGCCTGCTGCCAGGTGTCGACGAGCTCCTTGGCCGCGGCGTGGGGGTCGTCGGCACTGCAGACGGCGCTCACCACGAAAAAGCCGTCGACGCCGGTGGCCTTGAGCTGCGGCAGGTCGGCCGTCTTGACGCCGCCGCCCACCACGATGGGCACGGGGCTTGCTGCGTGGAGTGCGGCCAGGTCCTCAAAGCTCTTGGTAATGATAGAGCCGTCGGCCGCGCGTCCGCAGTCGCGCTTGGTCTCGGTCTCGTGGAGCGGGCCGATGCCAAGATAGTCGACCAGGCTCATGTCGGCGGTTTTGACGTACTCGAGCATCTCCTCGCAGCGGGCCGAAAGGCCCACGATGGCATCGGGGCCCAAAAGTTTGCGGCAGACTTCGACGGGAATATCGCTCTGGCCCACGTGCACGCCGTCGACAGCAATGCCCTGCTCGCGCGCGGCGAGCACGCAGTCAAGGCGGTCATCGATTAACAGGGCGACCTGACCGGTCTTGCCGGCCTGAGCGATGGCCTGCGCGGCGTCGCCCGTCAGCGCAATGATCTCGCGGGCACTTGCCACCTTGGAGCGCACCTGAATGCAGGTAAAGCCGGCGTCGAGCGCCTGGGTCACTACATCGCCCACGGGGCGCCCGAGGGTGTTTTCGGGGCCGAGTACCAGATAGGCCGAGATATCAAGGTTGTCGCGGATACTCATCGTGCTTCCTCCTGCTTCTTGATCTGCGCTTCCATGCGCTCAAGTTTGCCGGTCATGGTGTCGGTAAATCCGGGTCGAATATCGGCTTTGAGCACGACTTCGGTGCGGATGCCCTTGCTTGCCAACACAAAGGTCGCGTCGCGCACGACCTGCATGACCTCGTCCCAGTCGCCCTCGATCTCGGTGAACATCGAGGTGGTGCGGTTGGGAAGGCCGCTCTCGCGAATGACGCGCACGACCTCGGCGACCTCGGCGGACAGCTCGTCGCCGGTGCCGCACGGGGCGATGGCCACGGCGACGAGTGTGTTCATGCCGGCATTGGTTGCGGGTTCGGACATGGCTTATGCCTCCTCGAGCTCGAGTCGGTTGTCGGCAATATCCTGGGCGGTTGCGCGGTAGAGCTCGTCGATAAAGGCGACCTTAAAGCTTGCCGGGGCATCGGCGACAGCGGCGGCACGCGTGCCGGCAACGTTGTAGACGGCGGTGCCGCAGACGGCTGCCGTAAACGGGTCGGCGGCGCAGGCATACACGGCCAGCACGCCGCCCTGCGAGCAGCCGCAACCGGTGATCTTGGACATGAGCGGGCTGCCGCCGTGGGACTTGGCCACGGTTATGCCGTCGGTGATTAGGTCGACTTCGCCCGAGACCACTATGGCGCCGCCGGTGTAGCGGGCGAGCGCCACGGCGGCATCGCGGGCGGCGTCGACCGTGTCGGTGGTATCGACACCGCGCACGCGGCTCAGATCAGCCGCCTCGCCCTCAAGACCCCACAGGCCGGCGAGCGCGATGATCTCGGAGGCGTTGCCGCGCACGATGGCGGGCTTGTACTGCTTGAGCTCGTTTACCAGCTGGGTGCGCAGGCTACCGATGCCCAGACCTACCGGATCGAGCACCCAGGGCTTGCCGGCGTCGTGTGCCGCCTTGGCCGCGCGGGGAATCGTCTGCTCGTAGATGGGGAAGAGCGTGCCCATGTTGAGATAGATGGCGCCGCCGCCGGCAACGAGCGCCTCGCCCTCGTCGGGCAGATAGACCATGGCGGCCGAACCGCCTACGGCGAGCTGCGCGTTGGCGACAAAGTCAATCGTCACCGTGTTGGTGATGGAGCCGGCCATTGGATTGGTGGCGCGAATCTCATCCACGGCCTTGACCACATTTTGCTTAAGCTGTTCCGAATCAATCACTGCACATGCCTCCTTGGCATAGAAAAGGGGCGCTGTGCATAGACAGCGCCCCTGCAAAGGCGGCATGCTCCCTACGCCAGCATTAACTGACAGGTTCAAAGGATTGGGCCCTATGCCCTCTCAGCCTTGTGGTTTGCACCGTCGGCACTCCCGCATCGAATCTGTTGTTCCCTATACTAACGCACCTGCCAAAAAGGGACAGGTTTATTTTGGCAGGTCGTTACAATAGGTAGGACCGATACGAATGGGGACCTCATGATCAAACTTGTGCTGACCGATATGGACGATACGCTGATTCCGGCCGGGCATGACGGCGCCAGCGACTACGCCATCGAGGGTATTCATGCCATGCAGGCGGCGGGTCTACACTTTGGCCCGGTTTCGGGTCGTCAGCCGTCCGCGATGGGCTGGATGTTCAAAAATCGTTCCGAGTGTTTTTCGACTGGCGCGTTCTGTAACGGCCAGGTGATGTTTGTCGGCGGCGAAGTAGTCGCCTCGCACGCAATCGACAACGATGCTCTGATGCGTTTGGCCGACTATCTGGAGCAAGAGACCGACGATACCTATCTAAAGGTCTACAGCCTGGGTGACGACTTTTGGGATAACGATGCCTATTGCGTGACGAGCGACCCCGAGCGCGTGCGTCGCGCCATGGAGTCGGGCGGCAACGCATGGCTCAAAGGCGAAGAGGCTCCGTGCCGTCCCGTTGTCGACGACGCGCCGGTGTTCAAGGCGAATATCTGGAGCGCCCGCTCGCGTGAGGAGCTCGCGGAGCTACGTGAGCGCGTTGCCGCTGAGGTACCGGAGCTCTCACTCGTGTTTCCCAACAATCGTGTGCGCCTGTTCGACATCCTTCCAGCAGGTTGGGACAAGGGTTGCGCCGCGCTGGAGCTGGCGCGCGCTTTGGACCTGACGCTCGACGAGGTGGCCGTATTCGGTGATTCCGATAACGATCTGCCCATGATCGGTGCCGTTCCCAACTCCGTTGCAGTCGCCAATGCCAACGAGGCCGTCGCGTCTGCCGCGCGCTGGCATATCGGCGCTGCGGCAGACGATGCGGTTGCCGGGGCTCTGCATCAGATTGCCGCCTGTGCCGCGACGGGGGAGATGCCGCCGTTTATGCGTCAGATGGACGCGGCGGGTCTTGGCGTCACGAACGTCTAGGGAGGGCGCTATGAAGCTTCAGCAGCTCAGATATGTCGTCAAAGTTGCCGAATGCGGCAGCATCACCGAGGCCTCGCGCCGGCTCTTTGTGTCGCAGCCTTCGATTACCGCGTCGATCCGCGATCTCGAAAACGAGATGGGTGTGCACATCTTTGAGCGCACCAACAAGGGTGTCATTGTGTCCGAGGAGGGCGAGACCTTCTTGGGCTACGCGCGACAGGTGCTCGACCAGGCCGATCTGCTCGAAGGCAAGTACAAGGGCGCGTCCGAGCAAGTGCCGCACTTTAGTGTGAGCTGCCAGCATTATTCCTTTGCCGTTAATGCGTTTGTCGATGTGATCCGCGAGTTCGATGCCGCGCGCTACGACTTTACCCTGCGCGAGGAGCAGACTCACGAGATTATCGAGGACGTCGCGCACATGAAAAGCGAGCTGGGCATCTTGTACCTGTCCGAGCACAATCGCGAGGTCATCGAGCGCATGCTGGCGGCCAACGAGCTCGTGTTCGAAGGGCTCTTCTGTGCCACGCCGCATGTCTTCGTGTGCGCCGACCATCCGCTGGCGGGCCGCTCCAGCGTGACGCTCGAGGACCTGGAGGACTATCCCTTCCTGTCCTACGAGCAGGGCAGCTACAACTCGTTTTACTATTCCGAGGAACTGACTTCGACGTTTGAGCGCCGCAAGAATATCCGTGTGCGCGACCGTGCGACGTTGTTCAACCTTGCCATGGGCCTCAACGGCTACACGGTATGCTCAGGCGTGATCAGTCACGAGCTCAACGGTCCCGGCATCATCTCGATTCCGCTCGATGTAGACGAGTACATGGAGATCGGCATCATCACGCGCAAGAACACGACACTCACGCGCTACGGCCAAGCCTATATCGACGCGATCCGCCAGCATATTTAGCCTTTTGAGCGGCGCCGCATTTAAACTTGGCACCGTTCGATTTACCGCGTACGTCCCAGGATGAGGCTGTATTTCGAGCCACATGTCCCATTAACCGTTGCCCCCTCGCATTACCATCAAAGTGAGCCGCTATGCGAGGGGAGGTCGCCGTGGATCGGATATATACCGACAGCTGGCGTTTCCCCATGCCGCTTATGTGCGCGGCGTTTGAGCCCGGAACGCTCGACAAAACCCTCGACGTGATGCTCAAAGATGACTATGGCGTTATCGCGCGTGCCGAGGCGCACTACTATCGCGCTTGCCCCGATGAGGCACGACGCCTAGCGGAGCCGTACTTACTATCGGATGACCTTTCGCTCCGTCTTTCGGCATGCCTGTTGTGCGCCTATGCAAATCTGTCACTGAATCGCGCATTGGCGGCGCGCCGCTGCCTTGCGTATCTCAAGGAAACAGGGAAGGGTCAAAGTGCGACAAGGGATCCACGCGCCCAGGCCTCATATATGCTGCTTGCGGCGAGCGCCTGTGTGCTGCTGCATTTTCCCTCGCCGGTGTCACGCGGCAAATTCGATTTGTATGCATCACTGCTGCCCGAGGGGCTGCGCCTGTTTGCAACCTATGCGCTGGCGCACCGTGCCTACCTCGACGGCGATTACGGGCGCTGCGTGGGTATGGCGGAGAACGCCTTGTCGATGAAGCAGGAGAGCTATCCCGTCCCTGAGGTCTTCTTGCACCTGATTGCCGCCGTTGGGTGGATTAACCAGCGCGAAGCTGACCGCGCGAACGCTCATTTTATGCGTGCCTGGCAGATTGCACAGCCCGATGGCCTGATTGAAATCGTCGGAGAGCATCACGGGCTTTTGCAGGGCGTGTTGGAGTCATGCCTAAAGAAGGGCCATCCGCAGGAGTTCGCGGAGATCATCAAAGTTACCGAGCGGTTTAGTCGCGGTTGGCGTCGTGTGCATAATCCGGGGACGGGCGCCACCGTTGCCGAGAGCCTGACCACGACGGAGTTCGCCATCGCTATGCTGGCCTGTCGCGGCTGGACCAACGATGAGATTGCCGCTCACATGGGTATCTCGCGTGGCACGGTAAAGAATCGCCTGTCGAACACCTACGCCAAGCTGGGCATAACGAGTCGCGCCGCGCTGAAGCAGTTTGTATTGCTGTAGGCGACTGGGCGGGTGCGCCTGTTTTGGACGAATAATTGAAGCGGGGTCGTTCAAACGAGGCGCGGCCGCCGGTGGGAGGTCCGGCGGCCGCTTACCATGGGACGGTGCGCGCCCGAATTGATCGAGCGTCACGAGACTTGGAGTTACGAGCGCTTGCGACTGGTAAAGATGCCGGCGACGACGGCTGCCACGCCTGTGATGGCAGCGGCGACGGCGCCCATGGCGGAAGCGTCACCCGTGGCCGCGAGCGTGCCCTTGGTGTCGACATGCTTGATGGTCGCGGCGGCGGTCGTTACCTTAGGCTTCGACTCGGGCTTCGCCGGGGGCGTATCCACCGGAACGATGACGGCGCGCTTGGCGATGGCGTCGCTGTCCAGATCCGTGATGACATCATTGGCGGTGCCGATCGTCTGGCCGCGCTGGTAGGGGGCATCGACGGGATTGGTGTCAACGAAGCGCACGTCGCAAATGCGTCCACCGTTAGGTGTTTCGATAATGCTGTCGACGATATTGATCGTTCCGGCAATGCTGCCGTCTGCACTATTCACCACGGCCAAGATGGCGGCGGTGTCGCCCTCTGCTGTTACGCGGCTGCGTGTGATGGAGATGGTTGCAGGCGTTAGGCCATCCTCGGTGAGCGCGAAGATGCCATACGTACGAGCGTTCACGTCTGGGTCAACTACGACAATGTCGCCATTGCCGATGGGCGGTAGGGGCTGGTTGCCTCCATCGTGGTTGATGTAGTGGGCAATGGCCTCGACGGTCGAGTCGCTGATAAAGATGCGCCCGCCGGGGCTGTCGGTGTCGTGATTGTACGAGTAGATTCCTGAGGCGTTTTCACCCTCGGCATAGGCGTGAACGAATGAGCCGTTTTTAATGGTGATGTCGCCCTCGTCGGTGAAGATGGCGGTGGGGCTATCTTCGCGCGCTGGGTATGCATACGCTCGTACGGTCGCCGCATCAATGGTCAGGCCATCGAAGGCATATATGCCGCTGCCGAATCCCTGAGCGGTTAGCGTGCTGTTGGATACCGTGAGGGTTTCTTCGGCGACGATGCCGCAGTCCTGCTCGGAGCGTGCGTCGACTGTGCCGCCGCCGGTTATGGTTATGTCGCCGTCGGCAAGGATGCCCTCGGCGCCCGCGCCCTTGGCGGTGACAGTTCCTGTTCCGCTGATCGTCATATCGCCCTCGGAATACAAGGCGTTGCCTTCTGCTGTTGCCGTCAGGGTGCCCGTTCCGGAGATGTTGAGCTCGGCGCCCTCATTGGCACCGTCCACAACGGAAATGCCGTCGCCTTCGTCATTGGCAACCGTATTGTTGCCCTCGTAGCTCACGTTGAGCTTGCCGTAGGCAGCGATGCCTCCGCCGTTATAACCATTGAGTGTCATGTCGTCGGCGCCGTCCCAGGCCCACGTGCTGCCGTCGCCGGCCGCGGCACCGGCGTTATAGATGTTGCCGTCGACCTCGACCCGCTCCGCCGCAAACGAAATGCTCGGCATGAGCAGCGAGCTCACAGTAAGTGCACAGGTCAGGCCGCAAACGATGCGGCGGGTCACGCGGCGCCAGCTGCCACAGGTGAGAACGGTGCGCTGACGCACGGGGGTCTCGGCGTAATGGAGTCCTGTAGTGCGATCGGTGCGGCGCGTGGGGGTCGTAAACGTGGTCATGGTCGCTCCTATCTCTCGCGTGGCCTTGTGCGGTCGCCACTAAGCGTATGGTCGATAGGGCAGAGCTGCTAGTGCCATATGGGCACGAAAATGGCTATTTGCACTGGCGGATATGGGATGGCTTGGCTCGACGATTCGTTGGTGTGAATATAGAAGTTTCCTATATCAAACTGTTATAAACGTATATTTTACGATTGCCATATGAGCGCTCATACTTTGTCCCAGTAAAGCAACCAATGCAAAGGGAGATATCTATGAGTGCTTTAACCACGCTGAACGCGCCGTTTCGCGCCGATATCGTCGGCAGCTTTCTTCGTCCACAGGCTGTTAAGGATGCACGTGCCGCCTATGCCGCGGGCACACTCGACGCCGCCGGCCTTAAGGCCGTCGAGGACGATGCCATTCGCGATTTGGTGGCCAAGCAGAAGGCCGCCGGCCTGCAGGTGATTACCGATGGTGAGTTCCGCCGCAGTTACTGGCACCTCGACTTTATGTGGGGCCTCAATGGCATTGAGCGCCGTACCTCGCGTACGGGTTATATGTTCCATGATGAGGAGACGACGGCCGATACCGCCGTGGTGACCGGCTCCATCAGCGGCGAGAACCACCCCTTCGTCGAGCACTTCAAGTTCGTCAAGGCGCTTGAGGGGGAGGGCCAGGTCGCACGGCAAACCATTCCGGCACCGATCCAGACGTTCTCTGAGATCACGCTCGATCGCTGCGACGGCCAGCAGGAGAGCCTGCGCGCTGTCTATAAGACCGATGAGGAACTTGCCGATGCCATTGCAGCCGCTTATCGTACGGTGATTGCCGACCTGTACGCAGCAGGCTGCCGCAACATCCAGTTTGATGACTGCACCTGGGGCATCTACTGCGATACCGACTTTGTGTCCAAGACCGGCATGAGCCCGGTCGACCTGCAAAAGGTAAGCGAGCTGGGCGTGGCGCTCAACAACGCCGCCATCGAGGGTAAGCCCGACGACCTGGTCATCAACACGCACGTGTGCCGTGGTAACTACCACTCTACCTATGCCTTCGAGGGCGGCTATGACCCCGTCGCGCCGTACCTGTTTGCGCATGAGGATGTCGATGCGTTCTATCTGGAGTTCGATACGCCGCGTGCCGGTGGCTTTGAGCCGCTCAAGTACGTTGCCCCCGGCAAGAAGGTCGTGTTGGGCCTGGTGACCACCAAGGCCGCTGAGCTTGAGGACGAGGATGCCATTGTCGAGCGTATTCACGAGGCTGCAAAGTATGTTCCGCTCGAGAACCTGTATCTGTCGCCCCAGTGCGGTTTTGCCAGCTGCGAGATTGGCAACAAGCTGACCGAGGACGAGCAATGGGCAAAGATCGCGCTGGTCAAGCGCGTTGCCAAGCGCGTTTGGAAATAGCGGTAACGTTCGCAGGTGACGGCGCGTGCGAGACATGGCGTATCGCGTACAATGGTTCGGATCGTATCGTTCGGGCAGGTTATCCGATATGCCCGATCGCCCTTCCATTCGAAAGGACATCCATGTCCCAATCCTCGACGCCCGCCGTCACCGATGCCATCTACGATGCATCGTCGCTTGGCCGCCCGCGCATGTTCCTGCTCGGTCTGCAGCACCTGTTTGCCATGTTTGGCGCCACGGTGCTGGTGCCCGTGCTCACCGGTCTCTCGGTTTCGGCAACGCTTTTGTTTGTCGGCCTGGGCACGCTGCTCTTTCACTTCCTGTCGCGCGGTAAGGTGCCGGCCTTTCTGGGCTCGTCGTTTGCCTTTATCGCTGGCTATGCCGCGATTGCGCCCAACGGCGAGACGGAGCTTTTGCCCTACGCCTGCCTGGGCGTAGCTTGTGCCGGCCTGCTCTATCCGGTACTTGCGGCACTCTTCCGCGCCTTTGGCGCCAAGCGCGTCATGCGCTTCTTCCCGCCGGTGGTGACCGGACCTATCGTCATTTCCATCGGTCTGATCCTGGCAAGCTCCGCCATTGCCAACTGCCAGACCAATTGGCTCGTCGCCGTTATCGCCGTGGCAGTGATCGTCATCTGCAACATCTGGGGCCGCGGCATGGTCAAGATCGTGCCGATTCTGTTGGGCGTCGTGGTGAGCTATGCCGTTGCGGCCGCGTTGGGTGAGGTCGATTTTTCGGGCGTTGCCGCCGCGCCGTGGGTCGGTCTTCCCATCGTGTGGGACAACACCGTGTTTGCGCTCTTTGGGCCGCAGTTCGATAGCGGTCTTGCCACGACGGCCATCATCACCATCATGCCGCTGGCCTTTGCGACCATGATCGAGCATATCGGTGATATCTCCGCTATCGGCTCCACTTGCGAGCGTAACTACATCGCCGACCCCGGCCTGCACCGCACGCTGCTCGGTGATGGTCTTGCCACGATTCTGGCTTCGCTCTTTGGCGCTCCGGCCAACACCACGTATGGCGAGAACACCGGCGTGCTCGCCCTGACGCGCGTGTTCGACCCGCGTGTGATTCGCATTGCCGCGTGCTGCGCCATCGTGCTTTCGTTCTGCCCCAAGTTTGCGGCTGTCATTGCGGCCATGCCGGCGTGTGTAATCGGCGGCGTGTCGCTCGTGCTCTATGGCATGATCAGTGCCGTGGGCGTTCGCAACCTTATCGAAAACCAAGTCGATTTCCAGAACAACCGCAATGTGCTGGTGGCCGCTCTGGTACTCGTGCTTTCGCTCGGCATTGCCTATAGCACTGCCGGTGCCATCGTGCTGGAGCTGGGCGGCGTGACCATTTCGCTGTCCGGCATTGCCGCGGGCTCACTGGTGGGCATTGTGCTCAACGCCATCCTGCCGGATAACGACTTTGAGTTTGATGTCTCCGAGCTCGAGGAGGCTGCTGAGTAGCAGCTGCGTTCAGCTAAAACAAGATATGGTGCCCATGCGTATATGCGTGTGGGCACCATTTTTAATGTGTCAGTATCCAGTGGATGCCGCGGGCCATGCGTAAGTCGGTTTGGGCAAAGTGATTGCCGGGGTTGAGCTCCAGCGTTGTTGGAATGCCGCGCTCGACGAGTAACGCTTCCATCGCGCGTGTGTCGTCGAGTACATGCCGCATCATGCGGTTGGGCGTCTTGGTTTCCTTTTTGCCGAGTGACAGGTAGACGGCGTCGGGCGTAACTGCCATCTCGTGCTCGTGCGCATAGTCGATAAAGCCAGGAAACCACAGGGATCCCGATGCGCTTGCGACGCGGTCAAAGGTATCGGTCTGCCAGGGGACCCAAAGCGAAAAGAGGCCTGCCAGCGAATAACCGGCAATGCCACGCCAAACAGGTGGCTGAGGAAGCGACGACTCCACCTGGGGGATTATCTGATTCAGCAGCTCATCAAGAAAATCGGCAGCTTGGCCGCCGAAAGGCTCGGCATCGCGTACGGTCCCGTCGCATGCCCAGGGGCTCAGCTCGCGATTCCAATCGAGCCCGCCAATGGTGACGAGGGCGAATGGCGGACAGTCGAGCTCTCGGCAACACTTATAAACCTCGCTGCCGTCGCCCACGACCACAGGAAGGTAGATGACAGGCGCGCTTTCCGTATGATTCGAATAAACGGTTATCTGCTTTTGATGCGCTTCCATGGCAGGCTTCTCTCAGTGTTGTGATATCGGCAGCCCCAATTGTCGCACGCCAGCGTATGCCGGTTGGGCTAGACCAAAGACAATCTCGTGCATCCCCTGCGGACGCATATGGAAAACGCCACCGCCGGAGGGGAGCTCGGCGGTGGCGTTGTTAAACGGTGCTGGGGCTCGGGGCCTTCGCGGGAGCTGCCATGTGCGCAGAGGCGTCTAAGAACGCTTACGGCTCGCCATGGTGCCTGCGGCGATAGCGGCTGTTCCCGCAAGGACGGTTGCCACGATGGCCGCACCCGAGGTGTCGCCGGTTGCCGCGAGCACGCCGGTAGTCTTGGCTTTCGTGGTTGAAGCCGCAACGGCCTTGGTCGGCTTTGAGCCCTCAGGCTTGGGGTCCTGCTTGGACTCCGCGGGCTTGCTTTCTGCGGGCTTGGTCTCGTCGGGCTTGGGGTCTTCCGGCTTGGCTACCTCGGGAGGTGCGATGGTCGTACTTTTGGCGACTGCTTTGATATAGAGGGAGTCGACCGTGGCGTCGCCCGTGCCGATGGCTTGGCCTGCCTCGTAGATGCCGTCACGGAGCTTGCGATAGTCAATGACCTTGCCGCCTTCGGGCGTCTGGATGGCGGCGTTCTCAATCTTGATGGTGCCGATTGTCTTGCCGTCAGCGCTCATGGCACGGGCAAAGATTGCCGCTGTATCTCCTTCGGCCGTTACCTTGCTGCGGATGATCGAGATGACTGCGGGTGTGACGCCCTCGCTGGTCTGGGCGATGATGCCGATGTTCTCGCCTTGGGGTTCGCGCCTCGTCTCGCCATCTTGGTTTTCGCTGTAGGGGATGGGGCCGTCGCCGTTCTCGACATAGCGGGCTATGGCCTTGACAACGGAGTCGCTGATGTAGATGTGGCCGCCCTTCTCGTTGGGTCGATCGTTTCTGGTGGAGAATGCAGCCGAAACCTCGCCTTCCGCAAACGCGTCCACGGTGGAGCCGTTCTTGACGACGATGTCGTCCTGGTAGGTGAAGAGGGCGTTGGCGCCACCGTATCTGCCTTTACTTGCACGGACCGTCACGTTTGCATGATCGAGGGTGATGCCCTTGTGGGCATAGACGCCATATTCAACACCGTTTACGTTGAGAGAGGCGTTTGTGGCTGCGAGGCTGCCCTTGGCCTCGACGGCAGCGTCTTTCTCGGAGCTTGCCTTGACCTGGCTGTCGTCCGAGATGTTGATATTGCCGCCGCTCCAAAGGGCCTCACCATCGGCTGAGCTTGCCTCGACCGTCCCGCCACCCTTGATGGTGAGGTTCTTGTCGGCTCCAATACCCTTGTCCTTGGTAGCCCTGGCGGTGACGGCTCCGCTGTCGTCAATCGTGATATTGCCGTTTGCCCTGATGCCATCCGATGCACCCGTGGCGTTGACGTTGCCCGAACCTTTGATAGCGAGATCACCTCCGGCATTGATGGCATCAAACCCAGTGCTCGTGGCGTTGACGGATCCGGCTCCGTCGATGTTGATATTACCCGTGGAGAGGATAGCGTCCTCAGTAGATGTCACGCTGAGCGTGCCGCCCTCGTCGCCTTGGATATTGAGCTCGGCATTCTCGTTAGTGCCATGAGAAACGTTGATGCTTTCGATCCATTCGGCAGTGACGATGTTGGTTCCCGAGTAATTCACGTTGAGCTTGCCTGCGGCCTGGATCTCGCCGCCGTTATAGTTGTTGAGCTTCAAGTCGTCGGCGCCGTCCCACGACCAGGTACCGGCCTCGTCGCTCGCCGCGGTGTTGTACTTGTTGCCGCCGACCTTGACCCATTCCGCTGCGAGCGAGACGCTCGGCATGAGCAGCGAGCTCACCGTGAGCGCGCACACGGCGCCCGCGACGATGCGGCGCGTCACGCGGCGCCAGCTGCCGTGCGCGAGTCCTATGCGACGGCGAACGTCGGGTTCGGCAACATGGGTTCCGGCGGTAGTGTCATTGCGTTTGGGGGTCGTGAACAAGGCTGCCATGGTTGCTCCCGTTCTCATAGGGCCTATACGACTAGATTCAGCGTATCTGCTGGATGTTGCCGGCGGTAGTGCCGTTCGGAGGGCAAAATGTCCAAAATCCGGAAGAGGAATAAGCTGCGCGCCTACGCGTTGTCGGGCATTAATCACAAAGCGCGGAGCCGCTTGTTGCGACTCCGCTCGCGTGTGCGCCATACGAGTGCAAACAGGAAACGCCACCGCCGGAGGGGAGCTCGGCGGTGGCGTTGCTAAACGGTGCGCGGACTAGGCGGCTTTAAAAGTGTCGGTTCGTGTATGAAGAGCGTCTATGAGCGCTTGCGGCTCACCACGGCGCCCGCGGCGATGGCGGCTGTTCCCGCAAGGGCGGCTGCCACGATGGCTGCGCTCGAGGCGTCGCCGGTTGCCGCGAGCTTGCCGGTGGTCTTGGCTCCCGTGGCTGCAACTGCAACGGTCCTGGTTGTCTTCGTGCCCTCGGACTTGGAACCCTCGGGCTTGGTCTCGCCGGGCTTCTCCTCGGGCTTGGTCTCCTCGGACGGTGCGATGACGGCTTTCTTGGCGATGACATCGTCGTAGGGAGAATCAATCACGGCGTCGCCCGTGCCAATGACTTGGCCTGCCTCGTACATGATGCCGTTACTGAGCTCTTCTTTGTGGCGATAGTCAATGACTTTGCCGCCTTCAGGCGTCAGGATGCTGGCGCCTTCGATTTCGATGGTGCCGATCGCCTTGCCGTCCGCGCTCATGGCAAGGGCGAAGATCGCCGCCGTGTCTCCCTCGGCCGTGACCTTACTGCGGACGATGGAGATGGTCGCAGGCGTGATGCCCTTCTCGGTCTGGGCGAAGATGCCGATGTTCACGCCCCTGCGCTCAGGGGTCATCTCGCCATCCTGGTCTGTACTGTAGCAGTCGGGACCGTCGCCACCGATTTCGGCATAGCGGGCTATAGCCTTGACAACGGAGTCACTAATGTAGATGTGGCCACCCGCTTCGTTGGGGTCGTAGTTTCTGGTGAAAATCGCAGTCGAGAATTTGCCCTCTGCGAGCGCATCCACAGTCGAGCCGTTCTTGATGACGATGTCGTCCTCATCGGTGAAGAGTGCGCTGACTTCCCCGCCATCTGAGCTTGCGCGGACCGTCACGGTCGCGCCATCGAGCGTGATGCCCTTGTAGACATAGATGCCATACCCAACGCCACTTGCGTTGAGGGAAGCGTTCGTGACCGTGAGGCTGTTTTTACCGTCGATGGCGGCGTCTTCCTCGGAGCTTGCCTTGACCTGGCTGCCACCCGAGATCTCGATGTTGCCGTCGGCCCAAATCGCATTGTCTTTGATAGAGCTTGCCTCTACCTTGCCGCCGCCCTTTATGATGAGGCTCTCGTTAGCATCGATACCCTGATCCTCGGTGGCCTTGGCGGTGACGGTTCCGCTGTTGTCGATCGTGATGTTGCCGTCGGCCCTGATGCCATCCGAATCGCCCGTGGCGTTAACGTTTCCCGAGCCCTTGATGGTGACATCGCCCCCGGCATCGATGGCATCGTGCTCGGTGCTTGTGGCGTTGACAGTGCCAGCGCCGTCGATGTTGATGTTGCCGACGGAAGTGATGGCGTCACGAGAAGATGTCACGTTGAGCGTGCTGGAAGCGTCGCCCTGAATATTAAGCTCGGCGTTCTCGTTCGCGCCATCCTTAACCTTGATGCCGCGGCCGTCGTCGTTAGTGACGGTGTTGTTGCCCTCGTAGCTCACGTTGAGCTTGCCCGCTGCCTCGATCGCGCCGCCGTCATAGCCGTTGAGCTTCATATCGTCGGCGCCGTCCCAGCTCCAGGTGCCGGCCTCGTCGCCCGCCGCGATGCCGGCGTTGTACTGGGTGCCGCCGACGTCCACCCACTCCGCCGCGAGCGAGACGCTCGGCATGAGCAGCGAGCTCACCGTGAGCGCGCAGGCCAGGCCGCAGACGATGCGGCGTGTCACGCGACGCCAGCTGCCGTGTGCGAGCAACGTGCGACGGCGCACGTCGGGCTCGGCAAAATGGGCTCCAGAGGTTTTGTCATTGCGCTTGGGGGTCGTGAACAAGGCGGCCATGGTTACTCCCATCCTCATAGGGCCTATGCGATTACGCCCAGCATATCTGCAGGATGTAGCCGGCGGTAGTGCCGTTTGGAGGGCAAAATGTCCAAAACTTGGGAAGCAATACATCGCGCGTCCGTGCGTTGCCTGGCTTTAAAAGAAAAGCGCGGAGCCGCTCGATGCGACTCCGCGCTTTGGTGTTCTGCTTTGGCAGCTTTGCCGTTACGCTACAAAGAAGTAGACGAGGAAGGCGAGGGCTGCGATCCACATGAGCGGCTTGATCTTGGAGGCCTCGCCCTTAAAGAGCGCGACGATCACGTAGGCGATAAAGCCCAGACCAATGCCGGCAGAGATGGAGTAGGTGAAGGGCACGCCGGCGACAATCATGAACGCCGGGAAACCCTGCGACACGTCGGACCAGTCGATCTCGGAGGCCTCGCTCATCATGAGGTAGCCGACGTAGACCAGAGCGCCGCAGGTGGCGGCGCTGGAAACGATGGTGACGATGGGGGAGAAGAACGCGGCGAGAATGAACAGCACGCCGGTGGTGACGGAGGTGAGGCCCGTGCGGCCACCGTCGGCGGCGCCGGAAGTGGACTCGACGAAGGTGGTGATGGAGGAGACGCCCATAAAGCCACCGGCAGCAGCGGCCACGGAGTCGACGACCAGGATGGGACGGATGTCCTCGACATTGCCGTCCTCGGTCAGGAACTCGCCCTGCTTGGCGACGGCCATCGCGGTGCCCATGGTGTCAAAGAAGTCGCTCATGAGCAGCGAGAAGGCAACGACGAGCAGCATCGGGTCGGTCAGAACCTTCACGATGGCCATGTTGCCGTCGGCGGTGCTGGCAAACGGGGCGCCAAAGGTCGAGAAGTTGAGCGGGGCGATAAGGCCCTCGGGCGCATGGGTGACGCCCAGCGGGATACCGGCGATAACGGCGACGATGATGCCGATGAGCAGCGAGCCCGGCACGTTGCGGGAAGCCAGGGCAACCGTCACGACGATGGAGATGATGCCGACGATAAAGGTGGGGGAGGCGATGTCGCCCAGGCCGACGAGCGTACCGGCGCCAGCGGTGATGATGCCGGCGTCGCACAGGCCGATCATAGCGATGAACAGACCCAAGCCAACCGAGATGGCGTGGCGCAGGACCACAGGGATGGCATCCATGATGGCCTCGCGCAGGCCGCACAGGACGAGCAGCAAGATGACGATACCCTCGAGGAAGATAACGCTCATGGCCACGTGCCAGTCACCGCCGCACATGGTGGTGGCGATGCCCGCGATCATGGCGTTGATGCCCAGGCCCGACGCGCAGGCGAGCGGGCGGTTGGCGAAGACGCCCATGCAGATGGTCATGATGCCGGCGCCCAGGCAGGTGGCGCAGGCGAGCGCTCCCGCATCGATGCCGGCGCCCGAGAGCACCGCGGGGTTGACGGCAATGATGTAGGCCATTGCCAGGAACGTTGTCAGTCCAGCGCGAAGTTCGGTCCCGATTGTGGACTTGCGCTCGCTGACGTGAAATAGTTCGTCCATGCATACCCTTTCCTTGTTCGGCCCCGAGTTTAGGCCGATTGACACGAACTCACTCACTATATCGCCTTTACAACCTTGCTGTTCCTCACATGTTGATGTTCGGCGCTTTGTAGCGGACGGGCGGTATTTTCCGTATGAAAATGTGTGGGTACCGTATACTTAAGCAGTTACAACGACCCCTATGGAGGAACGTATGATTAAAGAGCTCTGCCACGACGAGGCTATTCTGTCCCAGCGTTGCGAGGTCGCGACCGTCGAGGACGAGTCGGTGGCACAGGACCTGATCGATACCATCAAGTCGCTCGACGATGCCGGCTGCCTTGCCGCCAACCAGATTGGCGTCACCAAGAAGGTCTGCGTCTACCTGGACGATGCCGGCGAGCCCCATGTGCTCTACAACCCCCGTCTGGTGTTTGGTCTGGGCGCCAGCAAGATGGAGGAGAGCTGCCTGACGCACGAGGAGGTCACCAAGTCCACGCGCTACATCAAGTGCAAGGTTGCCTTTGACCAGATCGTCGACGGCAAGATGCGCGAGCGCAAGCAGGACTTTGTGGGCTTCGAGGCTCAAATGATTCAACACATGATTGATCACTGCTTAGGCAAACTCGTCTAGAGCGGTTCAATTGGGGACCGAATTTGCGGTCTTTGAGCCTGGGTATGACGTTGTTGTCATGTCCGGGCTTTTGTGTTTAGCGCCTTTTTGTTTGGTGACAATGAACTTAGCGAGAACGTGAAGCTAGGAGGCGCTATGTGTACGAGTATTCGATTTACCGATGATTCTGGCCACATGTATCTGGGCCGCAACCTCGACTGGAGCTTTGACTACGGCCAACAGGTTCGCGTGATGCCGCGCGGGTTTCACATTCCGTATTCGTTTATCGACGACGCGACAGCGGCACACGCGGTGATCGGTATGTGCATCGATTACAAGAACTATCCCATGTTCTTCGATTGCGGCAACGATGCGGGCCTCGCCGTGGCGGGCCTCAATTTCCCGGGTTATGCCGAGTATGCCGAGGACCCTGTCGACGGCAAGACCAATATCGCGGCCTATGAGTTTCCCCTGTGGGTGGCAGCGACGTTCTCGACGGTCGACGAGGTCGAGGCTGCGCTGCGCGATACGGTGATTGTTGCTAAATCTGCAGGAGAGGGGCTGGGCGTGTCGCTGCTCCATTGGATTATCGGCGACAGCCAGCGTAGCATCGTGGTCGAGATGATGGCTGACGGCCTGCATGTATACGACGATCCGGTCGACACCCTTGCCAATCAGCCCACCTTCCCGTGGCACATGGAAAACCTGCGCACCTATATCACGGCCACAAGCGATTTTCCGCAGACGGCGACATGGCGTGGCGCCGAGCTCAAGCCCTATGGCGCGGGTGCCGGCATGCGCGGTATTCCGGGTGACTGCTATTCGCCGAGCCGTTTTGTAAAGGCGGCGTACCTCAATGCCAATTACCCGCAAAAGGAGAGCGAGACCGAAAACGTCGTCCGCATGTTCCGTTCACTCGAGGGCGTGGTGATGATTGAGGGGGCGTCCAGGATGGGCGATGGCAAGTTCGAGAAGACTATCTATACCGGATGCTTTAGCGCGCGCACGGGCAATTATTACTACGCGATGTATGGGGATCCGTCGATTCGCTACGTGAGCCTGATGGATGCCGAGGGCGCGAGCCCCGATAGGCTCGTGGTTCCCGAGCCGCGTCGTTCGTAGCCGTTAGCTTTACTGCAATGCAAAGCGGCCCTGCGTCTCCCGTGAGATGCAGGGCCGCTGTCGTCGATTTGTGACGTCGCTAGAAGTTGGCGTCGTTGAGTTGTTCGCTCTCGAGGCCGTCGAGCTGTTGCTGTTCGGGCGTATCGGCGACGCTCTCGAGCAGCTCGGTGGGATCGACGTTCATGTCCTTACCGGCTTCGTTGCCGTTGACCAGGTCGTCCGAGAAGATGTCGACTTCCATTTCCTCGGCCTCTTCGATCAGGATCTCGAGCGGCACCTGGGTGCGAATGAGTTTGACTGCCGGACGCATGCGGGCAAAGAGGGGCACGTACTCGATGATGATGGCCGAGTTCTCGAGACCGTACCAGCGTGCCGGGCTTCCGCAGGCGCGGCGGACGGCGTACTTGATGGCCATCACACGGTGGTCGTTGCGGTTGATGTCCGTTTCGGGTGCAAGCATCTTGCGCAGCATGCAAAAACGGAAGTCGCCCACGTTGCCGCGGGTCTCGTAGATGGAGTAGGTGTGATGTTGCGGCGGCAGCTCACCCGATGCCATCAGGTCGCCAACGATCTGGCGCAGGTAGGCGTTGATGCGCTGATTGACCTTAAAACCCAGGTCCAAGCGCACGCGGAACAAAAAGTCCGTGCCAAAGGTCTCGACGGAATACTCGTGCGTATAGGGCTCGTCGGTAACGTGCACGTTAATGAACCAATATGCCTTGGCGCGCTTGGGGTGTTTGTCCAGGATGGAATAGAGCACGTCGCGGTCGAGCGTGAGCGGGTCGGGGCTGTTGGTGAGAAATACCAGATTGTCAGCGAGCACGGGATAGGTCTCGTCATTGCGCAGGCGATTGAGCTGGTCGATGTACTTGGAGACGGGCAGCAGAATCGTCTGCGTGCGCTCGATGGCGGTGCCGCGACGCCACACATACATAAGGCCGAACAGCAGTGCGGCCAGGAAGATCATGACGTAGCCGCCGTCAAAGAACATGGTGAGGCACGAAGCGAAGAAGCACAGCTCAATGGCACCAAAGAGCAGGGCGAAGACGCAGGCGCCCAGCTTGTGCTTGAGAATGCCGGCGATATAGCTCGTCAGCAGTGTGGTGGTCATGAGCATGGTCACGGTAATGGCGAGGCCGTAGGCGCTCTCCATGCGCTCGGAGTTTTGGAACAG
Source organism: uncultured Collinsella sp. (assembly GCA_958348565.1). Taxonomy (GTDB): domain Bacteria; phylum Actinomycetota; class Coriobacteriia; order Coriobacteriales; family Coriobacteriaceae; genus Collinsella. The sequence continues at coordinate 31,118 of CATVZP010000012.1, forward strand.
CAGCACGATGAAGATGCAGCCGACCCACATGATGTTGTTGACGAGCGGAATATAGAGCTGGCCCTTGGTGTCGCTGGGGTAGTGGATGCGCAGGTGCGGCATAAGGTTGAGACGCGTGGCCTCGGATACCAGCGAGAACGAGCCGGTGATGAGCGCCTGCGAGGCGATGATGGCCGCTACGGCCGAAAGCACGATGGCAAAGGGGCGCAGGGGCTCGGGGAGCATCATATAGAACGGGTTGACGATGTCCATCGCGAGCATCTGGGGATTGGAATTATTGGCAAGCAGCCAAGCGCCCTGACCCAGATAGTTAAGGATGAGGGCCGCCTTTACGAATGGCCAGGATGCGTAAATGTTAGCCTTGCCCACGTGACCCATGTCCGAGTAGAGGGCCTCGGCGCCGGTCGTCGACAGGAAGACAAAGCCGAGCACCATGATGCCCGAATGGTTGATGGGCGAGAACAGGAACATGATGCCGCGGATGGGGTTGAGTGCGCGCAAGATGGACAGGTTGCCGAGCATGTTGAACAGGCCGGCGCCCGCCAGGAACAGGAACCATAGTGTCATGAGCGGACCGAAGAGCTTGCCGATTGACGAGGTGCCGGCGCGCTGCATGGCAAATAGGCCGCAGATAATGATGATAGTGATGATGATCACATTGGTCTGGCCGTCGCCCAGCAGCGCATGGCCCCATTCGATGGTGCGCAGACCCTCGATGGCTGTGGTGACCGTGACGGCGGGGGTGAGGATGCCGTCGGCAAGCAGTGCCGCACCGCCGATCATGGCGGGCAGAATCAGCCATGGTGCCACCTTGCGCACGAGGCTGAACAGGGCGAAGATGCCGCCTTCGTTGTGGTTATCGGCCTTCATGGCGATTACCACGTACTTGACCGTGGTCACGAGCGTCATGGTCCAGATGACGAGCGAAAGCGCGCCCAAGATCATGTCCTCGCTGACGGTACCGATGCCGCCGTTGTTGGCGACGATTGATTTCATGGTGTACATGGGGCTCGTGCCGATGTCGCCATAGACGACGCCGAGCGTTACGAGCAGCATGCCAGCGGAGAGGGGAATGGCTCTGTGCCCGCCCTGCACATGCTGATCTTGGAGGTTTGCCTCCAGTTTGTTGTGTGCCACGTGGACTCCCTTGGACATCTGGCCCCTGCAAAGGGCAGCAGACCTTTATGCCATCTTTATACATATAAGAGCAGTTTGGCACATGGGGGTGTTTTAGACAATAATCCCCAGCTGGGGATTATTCATGTACGCAGATAGCATTTCAAAGCAGGGGCTTTTAAGCGCGTGCTGCCTGAGCGATGCCAGCCTTGGCGTTTGCGCGTTTGCCGGCGAGTTCGCAAATAATCGCGCCGCCGATGATAAGGGCGGCGCCCATCAGACGGACCGGCGTTATGGCTTCGCCTAAAAGGACGGCCGAGAACACGACGGCCGAAAGCGGCTCGAGGTAGCCGACGACCGCGACGGTCTGGACGGGCAGCTTGGCGACAGCACTAAAGTAGAGCAGGCAACCGATGCCGGTGTTGACAATGCCGAGCATGGCAACGGCGCGCCAATCGATGCCGGCGGCAATGCTGGGGGAGAAAAACGAGGGGGCGCCTTGGGTGACGAGCGTGAGGACCAGCGCGGTCACAAAGGCGGCGCTCACCTGGAGCGCGGAGTTCTCGAGACCCTCGATGTGCGGCGCACCCTTGCTGGCGATGACCATCAGCGCATAGCAAAATGCCGAGGCGATGCCGCAGACGATGCCCGCAATGGGCATGTTGCCGCCTAAACCTTGCGCTGCAATGAGAAAAGCGCCGCAGGCGACGGCGATAAACCCGGCGATTTTGCTACCGGTCAGCTTTTCGCCAAAGATGAGCGGGGAGAGCGCCATGACAATGATAGGGCCGCAGTAGTACAGCAGCGAGGATATGCCGACGCCGATCGTCTGGTAGGCGCGGAACAGAAAAATCCAGCTGGCGCCCAGCGCGGCTCCCGAAAGGAGGAGGGCCGCGGCTTCGCGGGGGCGAGATGGCGCCTGCAACTTATGGCGTTGGGTGATGGCGAGGATGGTGACAAGCGAGAGTGCGCCCAAAAACGTGCGCAGGAGCACGATATCGGAGCTCGGCAGCGCGATGGCAACGGCGATGATGCCGTTGGAGCCAAACAATAGCAATGCTGCTAAGTACGTAAACAGTCCGTTGTTCATGCGCTGACATCCCCTCTATATCCGAGCATGTCCACTATGGGTGAACTGGCTTTAGAAGAAAAGCGAATATAATGCATGGATAACATGACAAATACTCATGAAAAGGTGGGGACGTGCCGTGGAGACCAATATTCAAAAGATGCAGGTGCTGCTCGAGACCGTGCGCGCCGGCAGCTTTACGCGTGCTGCAGAGCGGCTGAGCTATTCGCAGTCGGGCGTGAGCCGCATGGTGGGCGACCTCGAGGCAGACTGGGGTTTTAAGGTGCTTGATCGCAGCCGCGAGGGCGTGGTGCTTTCTGCCGACGGGCGGCAGGTCATGCCGGCAGTCGAGGCGTTATGCGAAGAGTTTGGCCGCCTACAGCGACGCGTGGACGAGATGCGTGGGCTCATGCGTGGCAAGATCTGCATCGGTACGTTTTCGAGTGTGGCGACCCACGTGCTGCCGCCGGTGATTGCGCGCTTTCGCGCCGATCATCCGGGTGTCGATTACGAGCTGTTGATGGGTGATTACTCCGAGATTGAGCAATGGGTGGCGGAAGGCCGCTGCGACCTGGGCTTTATTCCGCGCGAGCCACGCGGCGCCGGCATGGCGTCGCGTCCGTTGGTGCAAGACGAGCTGATGGCCGTGGTGCCAGCGGACTCCTCGCTTGCCACCGCGGAGGTCGTTTCCCTTGCCGATTTGGCAAACGAGCAGTTTATTCTGCTGGAACGGGGTAGCGACGACGAGATTACGCCGCTGTTTCGCCGCGCGGGGCTGACAGTGCGCTCGAAACTGTCGACCTGGGATGACTATGCGATTATGGCTATGGTCGAGGACGGCCTGGGCGTGAGCATTCTTCCGGCGCTCATCTTGCGCCGCTGCCAGTTCGATGTCGCCGTGCGCCCGCTCGAGGGACGTCCTCATCGGCAGATCAATGCAATATATCGCACGGCTGACGTTTCGCTTGCCGCTGCTCGATTCCTTGAATACCTCTAAACGTGTACACGTCATTGTCCGCTATGGGCAAATCTCGGAGTCCGGTACATTTTCTTATGAAATTGAACTTTCGAATGAGGTACCGCGCTATACTGCTGCCTAAATTGAACCCTGGTTCAATTCGTGTTCTATAAATTGAACTTTGCCAGCAAGGAGGTTCTAGTGGCCCAAGAGACGTTTAGCGATCGCCTGCGACAGACTATGTCCGATCGCGACGTTCGCCAGTCGGACGTAATCCGCGCATCGGAGATGCTCGGCAAAAAACTCGGCAAGAGTCAGATGAGCCAATATGTGAGCGGCAAGACGATTCCGCGGCGCGATGTGGCAGAGCTGCTCGCCCGCATTTTGGAGGTCGATGCTACCTGGCTGCTTGCCGGTGGCGCCGATCAAGGCGAGGCATCATCGACCCGTAACGTTTCCAAGCCCGAACCCCATCCCTCAGCTCAAATTCCAAGGAGCACCAGCATGCGTACTTTTTCTAAATCCACCAAGCTCGATAACGTCCTGTATGACGTGCGCGGTCCCGTCGTCGACGAGGCTGCCCGTATGGAGGACGAGGGCGAGCGCATCCTCAAGCTCAATATCGGCAATCCGGCGCCCTTCGGTTTCCGCACGCCCGACGAGGTCATCAAGGATATGCGCCAGCAGCTGCCCGACTGCGAAGGCTATTCCAACTCGCGCGGTCTGTTCTCTGCGCGCAAGGCGATTATGCAGTACTCGCAGATCAAGGGCCTGCCCAACGTTCAGATGGAGCACATCTACACGGGCAACGGCGTGTCCGAGCTCATTCAGCTTTCGATGAACGCGCTGCTCGACAATGGCGACGAGATTCTGATCCCCAGCCCCGACTATCCGCTTTGGACGGCGTGCGCAACCCTTGCCGGCGGCCATCCCGTGCACTATCTGTGCGATGAGCAGGCGGATTGGTATCCCGACCTGGAGGATATGGAGTCCAAGATCACGAGCGCGACCAAGGCCCTCGTCATCATCAACCCCAACAACCCCACGGGCTCGGTCTACCCGCGCGAGGTGCTCGAGGGCATCGTCGAGGTTGCGCGCAAGCACCAGCTCATGATCTTTGCCGATGAGATCTACGACCGTCTGTGCATGGACGGCTACGAGCACGTCTCGATTGCCTCGCTCGCTCCCGATCTGCCCTGCGTCACCTTTAGCGGCCTTTCCAAGTCGCACATGATCGCGGGCTATCGTATTGGCTGGATGGTGCTTTCGGGCAACCAGCGCTGCATGAGCGACTTCATCATGGGCATCAACATGCTCTCGAACATGCGCCTGTGCTCCAACGTGCCGGCCCAGTCGATCGTCCAGACGGCGCTCGGCGGTCATCAGTCGGTCAACGACTACATTCGCCCTGGCGGTCGCGTCTACGAGCAGCGCAACTTTGTGTATGAGGCGCTCAACAAGATCGACGGCATCTCGGTGGTCAAGCCGCGCGCGGCGTTCTACATCTTCCCCAAGATGGATGTTAAGAAGTTCAACATCACCGATGACGAGCAGTTTGCCCTCGACCTGCTGCATGAGAAGAAGATCCTGATCACGCGCGGCGGCGGCTTTAACTGGGCCGAGCCCGACCACTTCCGCATCGTGTACCTGCCGCGCATGGAAGTGCTCAAAGAGTCCCTCGAAGACCTTGCCGACTTCTTCGATCATTACCGCCAGAGCTAGTGGGATAGAAGCTCCGCACTATGAAAAGCTCCCTGCAGTTGCTTGGCTGCGGGGAGCTTTCTTGAATCGTCGGAACTATATAACGATTCCTCGGCAGTGGTCGATTTCGTGTTGGATGATTTCGGCGGTGTAGCCCGAGAAGTTTTTGATGCGGTGGACGAAGTTCTCGTCCAAATACTCAACCTTAATGCGGCGATAGCGGGTACAGGGACGCTCACCGACGAGCGAGAGGCATCCTTCGCTCGTCTGATAGGCATTGACCTGCTCAAGAATTTGCGGGTTGTACATGAGCAGCGCCCTGTTGCCGTCCTTTACGCAGATGATGCGTTTGCGCACGCCGATCATGTTAGCGGCGAGGCCCACGCACTCGTGCTCATGCTCGTGGAGCGTATCCAGGAGGTCTTGCCCGATTACGGCGTCGTCGGGTCCCGCGTCTTCGGAAGGCAGGCGTAAAAAGAACTCGGATTTCATGATGGGCTTAATCATGGCGGGCTCCTCGTGTCTCATGCTTTCATGGACTTTTAATAATAGCGCGGAAGGAAAGCTGCGCGTCCGCGTTACAATCTTTCGACGTTGGACCATGTTGTCAGATTCGTCGTGTACGGCGTCTGGCGTAAGTCTAGGGCTCATTTTCGCCCTGGACCGTTCCTCTGGGGCGATGCGTTTGTCGTTCTAAGAGGAAGGAATTTCATGGGGACCAAATCCCAAAAGCAAACTCAATCACCGTCGACAGCCTCGGCGATTCTCGTCGTAATGTATGTTGCAGCTTTTGTTGCCGCGTTTAACGAGAACATCATTAACGTGGCGTTGCACGACATTATGG
>CATVZP010000013.1 GCA_958348565.1 uncultured Collinsella sp.
TATTCTACAACACGTATGCACGCATCGTAATAACTTCGTAATGGCTCCACAACTACGTGGAACTTGTTACATTTCTCCGCCCTGGAGCGAACACCAGGATCCTTGCGCGTCGGTGGTGAGAATCACCGGGCCGTCATCGGTAATGGCGACGGTGTTCTCGTAGTGCGCGGCAGGCAGGTGGTCGTTGGTCGTGACGATCCAACCATCGGAGCCCGTGCTCACATGATTGGATCCCATCGTGACCATCGGCTCGATGGCAATGACCATACCGGCCTGGAGACGAACGCCCCTCCCCTTCTTTCCGTAATTTGGAACGTTGGGGTCCTCGTGCATCACATGGCCGATACCGTGCCCCACATAATCGCGAAGCACGCCATAGCCGTGAGACTCGGCGAGGGACTGGACAGCATAGCCAATGTCCCCAATATGATTACCGGGAACAGCCTGCTCGATTGCAGCCTTAAGGCAATCGCGCGTAACCTCGCACAGAGCCTTGGCCTCGGGCGTGGGGGTACCGACGAAAAACGTCCAAGCGTTATCGCCGACCCAACCGTCGACAACGGCTCCCGTATCGATGGAGATGATATCGCCATCGCGCAGAATCATGTCGGGGTTGGGAATACCGTGGACAACGGCATCGTTGATCGATGCGCAAATGGTCCCCGGGAACCCGCCGTAACCCTTAAAGGCCGGGGTGCCACCATGCATGCGGATAATCTGCTCCGCAAGCTGATCGAGCTCAAAGGTCGAAACACCAGGGCGAACCATGGCTCCAACGTGGCGGAGCGCCATCTTAGATAGCGCTCCTGCCTTCTTCATCTGCTCGATTTGCGTTGCAGACTTAATCTTGATCATAGACCGAGAGCCTCTTTGACATCCCCGTACACGGTCTCGCGAGCCTGGTCACCGTTGACCGACTTGAGCAGACCCTGGCCACGATAGTAGTCGACGAGCGGGCTCGTGGACTTCTCGTAGACGTCGAGACGGTTCTTAATGGTCTCGGGCTTGTCGTCGTCGCGCTGATACATCTCGCCACCACACTTGGGGCAGGTAGCATCGGCAGCGGTGCCGGTGTAACCGCAGGCGCGGCAGGTGCGACGCGAAGACAGACGGTCGATGATGACCTCGGGGGCCACGTCGACCAGAAGGGCGCAGTCAATCTCGCGACCCATGGCGGAGAGCTCGGAATCGAGCGTCACAGCCTGGGCGGTGTTGCGCGGGAAGCCATCGAGAATGAAGCCCTGCTGGGCGTCATCGGCGGCAAGGCGCTCCTTGACAAGATCGATCACGAGCTGGTCGGGAACAAGCTCGCCAGCGTCCATGTACTTCTTAGCCTGAATACCAAGCTCGGTGCCACCCTTGACGGCAGCACGCAGCAGGTCGCCCGTGGAAATGTGAGCGACGCCAAACTCGGCGACGAGCTCCTGTGCGACGGTGCCCTTACCGGCACCCGGAGCTCCGAGCAATACGAGGTTCATGAGCAATCCTCCTCTAGCCTATTTAAAGAATCCATCGTAATCATACATCTTGATCTGGCCTTCGAGCTTATCGACCGTGTCGAGCACGACGCCGACCATGATGAGGATGGACGTGCCGCCAAATGCCTGGATCAGATGGTTGCCCGTGAAGGAGAAGATGATCGAAGGCACGATGGCGATGAGCGCCAAAAAGACAGCGCTGGGAAGCGTGATCTTGTTGAGCGCGTTCTTGATGTAGGCCGCGGTAGCCCTACCCGGACGCACGCCCGGAATAAAGCCGCCCTGCTTCTTAAGGTTGTCGGCCGTGTCATCGGGGTTGAACACCATGGAGGTGTAGAAGTACGCGAAGAACACGATGAGGACAACATTAAGCACCCAGTTGAGCCAACCGGTCGAAAGCGCAGAGGCAACTGCCTGAACCCAGCCGATGCCCGGGAAGAACACGGCAATCTGAGCCGGGAAGTACAGCAGCGCCGAGGCGAAGATGATCGGCACGACACCCGCGGTGTTGACCTTGATGGGCAGGTAGGTGGTCTGGCCACCCATCATGCGACGGCCCACGACGCGCTTAGCGTAAGAGACCGGAATGCGGCGCTGGCCGCGCTCAAGGAAAACGATCAGCGGGATAACCAGCAGGATGATGGCGCAGATGATCACCATGGTGATGATGCCACCGGCATTGCCCTCGGTGCTGGAGAAGATAGCCTGCGGCAGACCGGCCATGATGTTCGCAAAGATAATCAGCGACATGCCATTGCCGATACCGCGCTGGGTGATGAGCTCACCAATCCACATGATCAGCATGGCGCCCGCGGTGAGCGTGCCGACGACCATGAGGTCGAAGATGATCTCGGGAGCGCCGGCGCCATTAAAGCTGATGCCGAAGCTCTTAAAGAGGAAGAGGTAACCCACGGAGTTGAGGATTGCCAGAGCCAGGGTGAGGTAACGCGAATACTGCGTAATCTTGGTCTGACCGACCTCGCCCTCGCGGGCAAGCTCATGCAGGGAAGGCACAACGGCCTGGAGCATCTGGAGGATGATCGAGCTGGTGATGTAAGGCATGATGCCCAGCGAAAACACCGAAACATAGCTCAACGCGCCGCCAGAGAAAAGATTCAGGAGGGCCATAGCACCTGCGGCGACCGAATTGTTATCGGTCGAGAAAAGGCCCAGCATCCCCTGGAAGGGAATGCCGGGCACAGGAACGTGCGCACCAATGCGGTACACGACGAGCATAGCTATGGTAAAAAGAATCTTTTCGCGCAATTCTTTGATGCGGAAAGCATTCTTAAGACCATTTAGCACGGCAGCTCGACCTTTCCGCCGGCGGCCTCGATCTTGGCCTGCGCAGAAGCGCTGACCTTGTCGACCTTGACCGTGAACTTCTTGGTGAGCTCACCATTGCCGAGCACCTTGACGGGCTCGAACTCGCTCTTGGTGATGCGAGCGGCCTTAAGAGCGGCACCGTCGATCACAGCGCCATCCTCGAACTTACGCTCGAGACGCTCAACGTTAACGGCGGTGTACTCGATACGACGGGGGTTGCGGAAACCCGGAAGCTTGGGCAGGCGCATAGCCAGCGGAGTCTGGCCACCCTCGAAGCCGGCACCCTTGGTGCCGCCAGAGCGGGAACCCTGGCCCTTCTGACCGCGGCCAGAAGTGGTGCCGTGACCCGAAGAATTGCCACGGCCGAGGCGCTTGCGGTTCTTGGTGGAACCGGGCGCGGGAGTAAGATCGTGAAGCTGCATTTGCTACTCCTCTACAATCTCGACAAGGTGCTTGACCTTGAAGATCATGCCGCGGACGGACTCGTTGTCAGCAATCTCGCGAACCTCGCGGATCCTGTGGAGACCGAGGGCACGGACAGTACGGACCTGGTCCTGCTTGCAACCGTTGGTGCTGCGGACCTGCTTGATCTTGATGGTGTCAGCCATGCTTAGTTCTCCTTACCGACGAACATCTCGGAGACCGTCAGGCCACGGCGAGCCGCGACGTCCTCAGGGCTGGAGAGCTCCTTGAGGCCCTCGACGGCAGCCTTGATGATGTTAAGGCCGTTGTCGGTACCGAGGGACTTGGACAGGACGTTCTTGATGCCAGCAAGCTCGAAGAGGGGACGCACAGCGCCGCCGGCGATAACGCCGGTACCCTCGACAGCGGGCTTGATGATGATGCGGCCGGCACCAAAGTGGCCGAGAACCTCGTGCGGGATGGTGCCCTGATCGGTCACCGGCACGTGGAACATGTTCTTCTTGGCATCGAGAGACGCCTTGGAGATGGCCAGGGGCACCTCAGCGGACTTGCCCATGCCAACGCCGACGTTGCCCTTGCCGTCGCCAACGACGACGAGAGCGACGAGGCTCATGCGACGACCACCCTTGACGGTCTTCGACACGCGGTTGATGTAAACGACGCGCTCCTCGAACTCGGAGGCCTCGCGCTGCTGCTTCTGATTACGAGCCATGTGCTACATACCTCCTAGAACTCGAGACCGGCGGCACGAGCACCGTCGGCGAGGGCCTTGACGCGGCCATGGTAGATACGGCCACCGCGATCGAAGGCGACCTTGGTGATGCCGGCCTCGATGGCACGCTTGCCAACGAGCTGACCGACCTTCTCCGCAGCCTCCTTGTTCGAGGTGTGGGTGCCCTTGAACTCGGCCTCGAGGGTCGAGGCGGAGACGAGCGTCAGGCTGGAGCCCTTGCTGTCGTCGATGATCTGGGCATAGATGTTGGCGTTAGTACGGGTCACGCGCAGACGCGGACGCTCGGCGGTACCCGAGACCTTGCCGCGAACACGACGCTGACGACGCTTGAGGCCTTCCAGCTTCGCCTTATGCTTGTTCATACGTAAACTCCTAAAAAGGTTGATCTTGCCAGCACCTGACGGGGTGCTGGTCTTATGCGAGTGAGTCGGTTACGACTACTTGGCGGCCTTACCCAGCTTGCGGCGGATGTGCTCGCCAACGTAGTGGATACCCTTGCCCTTGTAAGGCTCGGGAGGACGATGGCCGCGGATCTCAGCGGCGATCTGACCGACCTGCTGCTTGTTGATACCCTTGACGTTCACGTGGGTGTTGTCGGGAACCTCGAAGGTGATGCCCTCGGGAGCCTCGACGATCACGGGGTGCGAGAAGCCCAGGGAGAACTCGAGGTTCTTGCCCTTCTGCTGCACGCGGTAACCGACGCCGGCGAGCTCGAGCTTCTTCTCGAAGCCCTCGGAAACGCCAACAACCATGTTGTGGATGAGGGCGCGGGTGAGGCCGTGACGGGCACGGGTCTCACGCTCGTCGTCGGGACGGGAAACGGTGAGGACGTTGTCCTCGACGTTGATAGCGAGCTTCTCAAAGACATCGAGCTCGAGCTGGCCCTTGGGGCCCTTGACGACAACGTTGTTGCCGTTGACTGCCACTTCGACTCCGGCGGGAATCTGGACAGGCTTATTACCGATACGAGACACGGTGATCTCCTTTCCTTCTACCTACCGAGCGAATTACCAGACGTAAGCGATGATCTCGCCGCCGACGTTGTGCTTGCGAGCATCGCGGTCGGTCATGACGCCATGGCTGGTGGAAATAATGGCGGTACCAAGGCCACCGCGGACGCGGGGCATGTCGGCAACGCCGGTGTACTTACGCAGGCCCGGCTTGGAAATGCGGCGGATGCCGCTGATGACCTTAGCCTTCTTGGGACCATACTTAAGCGTGATGTGCAGAGTCTTCTGGGGAACGGTGTCCTCGACATCGTAGCCCTCGATGTAGCCCTCCTCGTGCAGAACACGAGCGATCTCGACGAGCTTCTTGCTGCTCGGCATGGAGACCGTGGCCTTGTTCACAGAGTTAGCGTTACGGATGCGCGTAAGCATATCTGCGATCGGGTCTGTAAGGTTCATACAGATTCTCCTTCGTTCTTGATGAACACGTGCTCTTGGTTCTTCGCCGCCCTTAACGGCAAAGCCTAACTAGCGCGTTTTCCCTGTTCCAAACGGATGCTTGAAACGCTGGTAGTGACTTACCAGCTGGCCTTCTTAACGCCGGGAAGCTCGCCCTTGAGTGCAAGCTCACGGAAGCAGACACGGCACAGGCCGAACTTGCGGTACACAGAGTGCGGACGGCCGCAGCGCTGGCAGCGCGTGTACTCACGAGTAGAGAACTTCTGCTTGCGATTGCACTTGACGATCATCGATGTCTTAGCCACTTATATCCTCCTCACATAGAGTATTGTTCGCCCCAAACGCCGCCCCCTTCTGGGAACGGCGCTTATAGGGCAGGTGAACCTATTTCTTGAACGGGAAACCGAAGGCGTCCAGAAGGGCCTTGGCCTCCTCATCGGTGTTGGCGGTGGTCACGAAAGTGATGTCCATACCACGCTGGTGATCGACGGAGTCGAAGTCGATCTCGGGGAAGATGAGCTGCTCGGTGACGCCCATGGAGAAGTTACCACGGCCGTCGAAGCTCTTGGCGGAGATGCCGCGGAAGTCGCGGATACGGGGGATCGCGACGGAGGTCAGACGATCGAAGAACTCCCACATACGGTCGCCACGCAGGGTAACCTTGCAGCCGATCGGCATACCAGCACGCAGGCGGAAGGTAGCGATGGACTTGCGGGCACGGGTGATCATCGGCTGCTGGCCGGTGATAGCGCGCAGGTCGCGCACGGCACCGTCGATGGCCTTGGAATCGGTAGCGGCCTCGCCGACACCCATGTTCACGACGATCTTCTCAAACTTGGGGATCATCATGACGTTCTCGTACTGGAACTTGTCCTGAAGCTGCTGCTTGACCTCGTTGTTGTACTTGGTCTTCAGACGCGGCACATACTTCTCTTCTGCCATTGTTCACTCCTTCTTGGGGTTTTAAGCACGGGGCGTGGCCACGATGGGTTGTCCTCGTGCCTCCTGGCTGCATCCGCGCCGCTCATGGCATTTTGCGGTTTGGACTCGACGCAGCAGGAGCCGACAAAACAATCGGTACTATACGCGCATTGGGTGCGTATTTCCAGAAAAACCTCGTCTGCCTGCACAACTCCACAACTCCCCCGCACAAATGGGTCCCAAAAAGCAGTTGCGGTGAAATAGTTCCCGGCTGACCGCCCGCTAGGCTTATCTAGGAACTATTTCACCGCAACTTATTGGTGGGGATGCGATTAGCGCTTGCGGGGGACGAGTTTGGTGCGACGCAGGTGGATCATCTCGGCGGCGATGGAGATGGCGATCTCTTCGGGATCCTCCGCCTGAATGGCAACGCCGATCGGCAGGTGCAGCTCGTCGATCTGGTCCTGCGTAAAGCCCTCCTGCTCCAGGCGGGCGCGCACAAAGGCAGTCTTGCGACGCGATCCCAGGCAGCCTAGGTAGGCAGGCTTGGCGCGCATGGCCTGAATCACCACGTCGATATCGGACTTGTGACCCGCCGTGGCGACGACCACCAGGTCGCGCGGGCCGATGGGGCACTGCTTGATTAGGTTCTTGTAGTCGACCAGACGACGGTCGTAGACACCGGGCACCCATTCGGGGGTCAGCGTGCCGGGGCGGTCGTCGCAAGCCACGACGGCAAAGCCCGCCGCCGTGAGCACCCGCGCCGTCGCAGCGCCCACGTGACCGCAGCCAAAGATATAGGTCAGGCCCTCGGGGCAGAGTGTCTCGATGTGCGCCGCGGGAATCTCGGAGGCCGCGTTGGTGTAGGTGACCTTACTCCCCTCCTCCACCAGCGAAAGCCCGGGGCAGCCCGCAATGGTGCGGCGCGATTCCTCGCCATGGTACTCGGCCACATCGCCCTCGAGGGCCTGGATGACAAACGGTTCAAAGTCGATGACGAAGTCGCCGATGCGCCGATAGGCCAAGACGTCGGCGATTTCCTGGAACAACGACGCCTGGGTCGCATCCAGATGCAGGTAGCACAGGCAGATGGCTCCGCCGCAGATCATGCCGGTATCGGAGTTCTCGCCGCCCATGGTGTAGCGGACCAGACGCGACTGCCCCGCGCTCAGGAGCTCGCGCGCCTCATCCAGCGCAAAGAGCTCGATCTTGCCGCCGCCGATGGTACCCGCTTGGCTGCCATCGGCAAAGACGGCCATCCAGGCGCCCACGCCGCGCGGCGATGACCCTGCCGTGCCGGCCACGACCACCAGCTCGCACGTCTTACCAGCCTTCAGAGCGCCAAGCGCCGCATTCACCACATCGAGCTTTTCCATTGCAATTTCCTATCCCTGGAATACACCGGTGAGCATAGCGAGTGCCTCAAGCACACCGCCGCCGACCGACGTCGCCTTGTCCGAAATATAGTTGATATAGCTGGCATCGCCGCGCGGGTCGACGTCGGCGCACTTAAAGCCCTCGGTCACCTGAACGCCATCGGCCAAAAGGCCGCGCAAGCAGCCGTCAATCTGCGTGACCATGGGAGTATCACCCGCGTAGCCAATCACGTTTCCGACACTCACGATGTCGCCGATTGCGCGGTCGGACCGAAACACGCCGGCAGCGGGGCTGTGAATAACGCGCTCTTTGCCATAGCCGGCGATAATGCCTGGCACGCCCGTGTTGGGCTGGGGCGAACCCTGGGTGATGACGCGGCCCAGAAAATGCCCGCGCATGGTCTCGACCACGGCGTCGCAATCGACCGGCGCGGTAAAGCCCGGCCCCACGGCGATGACGGCAGGCGCCATGTCACGCGTGGTGCCCAGGTTGCGCTTGGCCAAAATCGCGTCGACCACAGCCGCGGGTTTCAGCTCGCCGAGCATCTTGGCCTGGGGGTCCACCACAACGGCGACGTCTCCAGCCTCGGTAATCGCAAGCGCCTCAGCCGGCGTCTGTGCCAAGCGAGCGCGAATGCCTTCGACCTCGACCTCGCCCAGGCGAATGGCCTCGCAAAAACTGATTGTGCGGCGGATGCACGTGGAAACCGCGATATCGGCCATAACGACCGACACGCCGGCGCGCACCAAGCGAGCGGCGACGCCCGTGGCGATATCGCCGGCACCGCGAATATAAACGAGCATTCCCGGGGCACCTCCCTGTGCTACGGTTTGAGCAGAGCAAAAGCGGTTCGACCGCTACTCTGATGATTATTTATTATCACAGTATTATACGGCGGTGAACAGATGGAAACGACGAGTGGAAACCTTGCCTCCGCGCTCAAGATCGAGCCAGGCATTACCGCAATTATCGGCAGTGGCGGCAAGTCGACATTGCTGAAGACGCTGGGTCTCGAGCTCATGCGCGCCGGCGGCAGGGTGCTTCTCTGTACCACCACGCACATGTTTCCCGTCGCCGGTGTGCCATGGGACGGGTCGAGCCGTCGCCTGGACGCCGTGCTTTGGAAGCCGGGGGCCCTGCATGTTCCCGGCTGCACCTGCGAGGCATGCGCTGGCATGAGCCGCGGAAGTATCTGCCAGGCGGGTGTTTTGGACCCGGAGACAGGCAAGCTCTCCGCCCCCGCCGAGCCGCTCGGCGAGCTGGCACGGCGCTTTGACTACGTGTTGGCCGAGGCAGATGGCAGCAAGCGACTCCCGCTCAAGGCGCATGCCGCCTGGGAGCCGGTTATTCCTGCCAGCACTGCCAACGTCATCTGGATCGTCGGCGCCTCAGGCTTGGGCAAGCCCATCAACGAAGCCGTCCACCACCCCGAGCTCTTTTGCGAGCGTTGCGGCTGCGAGCCCACCAACACTGCCACCCCAGAGCGCGTCGCCATGGTGCTCAATGTCGAGCTGCGGATGCTGAGCCTCAACAATGCCCGCGTCATGCTCAACCAAGTCGACACGCTTGCCGACCCAACGATGGCAGATCGCTTCGAGACAGCCCTCGGCCGCTCCGTCGTCGCCACCAGCCTCAAATAGCCGGCGCTGCCCCAGCAGACCTATAAGTTGCGGTGAAATAGTTCCTGAAACGGCCTATTTGGCGGCTAAACAGGAACTATTCCACCGCAACTGCGGAGGGGAATCCGGTGATCTTCCTGCTAGCGGGGGACGTAGCGGCCGGGTTGGGCTCCAGTGGGCTCGCCGTCGCGCGCAGCCAGCACGCCGTTCACAAACACAGCCTTGGCGCGGCCGTGCGCCTCAAAGCCCTCGAGCGGCGTGTAGTCCACGGCCTGATGCTGCGTCGCGGCGCTGATCGTCCAGCGCGCCTGGGGATCCCACACGCACACGTCGGCATCGGAGCCCTCGGCAAGACAGCCCTTGCGCGGATACATGCCAAAGACGCGCGCCGGGTTCTCGCTCATCAGGCGGCAGAGGTCCTCGGGGCCCAGCTGTCCCTCAAAGCTCGTAGCGATCGCGACGGGGCGATGCTCCACACCGGGTCCGCCGTTGGGAATCGCGCGGAAGTCGTCGCGCCCGCGGTCCTTTTGCCCGTGCAGGTTAAAGCTGCAGTGGTCGGTCGCAATCGTATCGATCTCGCCAGCCACAAGCGCCTCGCGCAGAGCCACACGGTCGCCAGCATGGCGCAGCGGCGGGCTCATCACATACTTGGCACCCGCAAAGCCGTCCTCGCCCTGCTCCAAGTAGCAAGTATCGTCGAGCATCAGATACTGAGGGCAGGTCTCGACATAGATATTCTTCTGTCCGCGCGCCTTGGCGGCACGAATGGCCTCGAGCCCCAGCTTGGTCGAAAGGTGCACCACGTTGACCGGTGCGTCGCCGGCCAGGTGCGCCAGATATAGCAGACGGCTCACTGCCTCGGCCTCGCACACATCCGGACGGCTGAGCGCATGGCCCTCGGGCCCGTGGACACCCTGCTCAAACACGCGCTTCTGCAGCTCATTCACCAGCGTACCGTTCTCGCAATGCACGCACAGTATGCCGCCAATACGTTTGAGCTCCTCCAGCACCTCGAGCGTCTCGGCATCGTCCAAGCGCAGGTGGTCATAGGCAAAGTAGGTCTTAAACGACGATACGCCCGCCTCGCGCATGGCCGAAAGATCGGCGCGGTTGCGCTCGTTCCACTCGGCGAGTGCCATATGAAAGGCGTAGTTGGCCGTGCAGGTTCCGTCGGCGCGGCGATGCCACTCGGCCAAGGCATCGGGCATAGTCACGCCGCGATCGGCCGTCGCGTAGTCCACGATGGTCGTCGTGCCGCCGCAGGCAGCCGCGCGCGTGCCGGTCTCAAAGCTATCGGCTGTCCAATCCATGCCGGTCCAGCACTGCATGTGCGTGTGGCCGTCGATAAAGCCGGGAAACACCCAGCAGCCCGCGGCATCCTCGACGGTATCGCCCTCGGCCGGCTCAATCGCCGCGGCAATCCGCACGATCTTATCGCCATCCATGGCAAGATCGGCGCGGCGAAGTCCCTGTGGCGTCACGAGCGCGCCGTTTTTGATGATGATCATGTTGCTCCTTATTGATTAATACAGTTGGCCACGCGATCAAAATACGAGCAGGCAGCGATATGCTCCGTTATGCGTTGCTGTCCCTTGGCGGTATCGACGTCCCACAGCTCGTAGGCACGCGCCTCGACCAGCACCACGTCGGTACGGTCCTTGAGAATCGAACCGCCGCCGTCCTTTCCCTCGAGACACATAAGTGCATCGAACAGTTCCGCCGGAAAGAGCACCGGGCTCGAAGGCTCACCGTTGCACGCAAGACGCACCGGATGCTTGCGGCCACGCTCGTCAAATGCACGAACCATAGCCTCAAAAGAATCCGAACTCACGAGCGGCTGGTCGCCCGGCAAAAAGAGGCAACCTTTCCAGTTGCGTTCGACTCCCCACGAAAGGCCCGCGCGGACGCTTTCGCTGCGCAGCTCGCCATCGTGCAGCACACACGGGCAATGCTTGCCCTCGCAAATCTGGGCGACCTCGGGCCAACGCGTCGAAACCACGACGTCAAAGCCCCGGGGAACCGAATCGATGGTCCGGGCAATCAGCGGCTCGCCATAGATATCGGCAAGCATCTTGTTAGAGCCAAACCGCTTGCCCTCGCCCGAAGCCATAATGACGCAACCAAGTTTCATCTCCGCAAACCTCCCCTGGCCACCTTGGACACCATAGTTGCTACACCCACCATACCAAGCTCACACTCCGTCGGAACAGGCACGCGCTCGTTTTTCAGCGAACGCCCCTTGGCTCTCCATAGCACAAAGGAGGGCACCCCGCGACGCAGGGCACCCTCCTCAATGGTGCAGATATGCCTACTCAGCGTCGCCGGTAAACGTGGTACCGGTCTTGCCGGCAAGGCCATCGCGCGCCTTCTCGAGCAGCGTGATGAGCGCCGTGCGGCCCGGCTTGCTCTCGGCAAACGTCGAGGCGGCCTGGACCTTGGGCAGCATGGAGCCGCGACCGAACTCGTTGGCCTCGGACAGACGCTTTACGTCAGCCGCGGTCAGCGTGTCGAGCCACTGCTCGTGGTCGGTGCCAAAGCCAATGGCAACCTTCTCCACGGCCGTCAGGATAATCAGGGCATCGGCATCGAGCTGCTCGGCGAGCTTCTCGGCCGCAAAGTCCTTATCGATGACGGCGGCAGCGCCCTTAAGGTGGTTGCCCTGGGCCTTGGTGACGGGAATGCCGCCACCGCCGCAGGAGATCACCACATGGTTGGACTCGACGAGCGACTTAATGGTGTCGAGCTCGACGATGTTCACGGGCTTGGGCGAAGCCACCACGCGGCGGAAACCCTGCTTCTCGTCATGGATGAACTGATAGCCGCGGTCGGCCTCTAGCTCCTTGGCCTCGGCCTCGCTCATCCACGGACCGATCGGCTTGACCGGGTCGGCAAAGGCCGGGTCGTCTGCCGCAACCTCGACCTGGGTGAGTACGGTGGCGACACCCTTGTCGATATTGCGGTCGAGCATTTCCTCGCGCAGCGCATTTTGCAGGTCATAGCCAATGTAGCCCTGGCTCATGGCGCCGCAAACGGACAGCGGGCAGGGAATGTACTTCTGAGGATTAGAACGCGTGAGCTCGGCCATCGCGTTGGCGATCATGCCCACCTGGGGGCCGTTGCCATGCACGACAACGACCTCGTTGCCTTCCTCGATCAGGTCGACGATAGCCTTCGAAGTCGTCTTGACGGCCTCCATCTGCTCGGGAAGGTTGGTGCCGAGGGCGTTTCCGCCCAAGGCGACAACAATACGCTTAGCCATTTCTCAGCCCAGCTTTAGGCCTGGAACCAACGGGCGGTGTTGCGCTCGTCGAGGGCCTTGAGGGCGGCAGCGGGATCGGCAACCTTCTGCAGGAACATCATGGCAGCGATGGCGTACGGCTTGTAGCTGGCCTCCTTGTACATGCCCACACGGTGCATGTCGAAGACGTCGGCGTTGACCTCGCCGTGCTCGCAAGAGACACCAGAGATGTCGGCGGGCAGCGGGTGCATAAAGATGGTGTCCTGGCCGTTGGCAGTCTTCTCCATGAGCTCGGTCGTGGAGCACCAATCCTGATGCGTAGCGTTCTGGGCGAGCAGCTCCTTCTCGAGCGCAGCGATGCCGGCGTCGTCGCCCTCGGCGTACAGATTGGTGCGCTTCTCCATGGCGGCAAACGGAGCCCAGCTCTTGGGGATCACGATGTCGGCGCCATCGAAGGCCTCGGCCATGGTGTTGACCTGCTTAAAGGTGGTGCCGGACTCGGCGGCGTAGCCCTTAGCGCGCTCGACGACCTCGGGCATGAGGTCGTAGCCCTCGGGGTGAGCCAGGGTGACGTCCATGCCAAAGCGGGGCAGCAGGCTGATCAGCGACTGCGGGCAGGACAGCGGCTTGCCGTAAGAGGGCGAATAGGCCCAGGTAACGGCAACCTTCTTGCCCTTGAGGTTCTCAAGACCGCCAAACTCGTTGATGAGGTAGAGCATGTCGGCAGAGGACTGCGTGGGATGGTCGGAGTCGGACTGCAGGGAGATGAGCGTGGGACGGTGATCCAGGACGCCGTCCTCGTAGGCCTGCTGGACAGACTCAGAGACCTCGGCCATGTAGGCGTCGCCCTTGCCGATGTACATGTCGTCGCGGATGCCGATGACGTCGGCCATGAAGGAGATCATGGTAGCAGTCTCGCGGACGGTCTCGCCGTGAGCAATCTGGGACTTCTTCTCGTCCAGGTCCTGCAGCTCAAGGCCGAGCAGGTTGGCGGCCTTAGAGAAGGAGAAGCGCGTACGGGTGGAGTTGTCGCGGAACAGGGAGACGGCCAGGCCCGAATCGAAGATCTTGGACGAAACGTTGTTCTCGCGCAGCTCGCGCAGGGCGTCGGCGACGATGTAGAGCGCCTTGAGCTCATCGGTGGTCTTGTCCCAGGTGTGCAGGAAGTCGCTGCCGTACATACCCTTAAAATCGAGGCCGTTCAGCTGCTCGACGAGCTCGGTAAACTTAGCGTCCATGTAAATGTCCTTTCTAAAGGTGAAACGATCGCAATGAGTAGATGCGCTCCGGCATGCGCGTGTGGCTAGAACATGCAGAGCACCATGACGAGGACCCGCCACCGTTGAGGAAGCATGGGAGATAACGACCGCGGGCCCCAAGTCAACAGGAGGCGCCGGGGACACGAGCGGCCCCCGGCTCAACAAAATCGAGGAATGGGACTAGTCGATCTTGTTGTTGGTCAGACCGGCGCGGAACACGGTGGCGTCGCCATCGGCCTGGCTCGGATCGTAGAGGTTCAGGGCAGCCACATACATGGCGGCAGCGGTGACCAGGTCGTCCTTGTAGGTGACCTCGTTGGGAGCGTGAGCCTGAGACTCGGCACCCGGGCCAAAGCCGACGCAGGGGATGCCATAGCGGCCCTGGATGGAAACGCAGTTCGTGGAGAAGGTCCACTTGTCGCACAGCGGACGACCGGTGCGCTTGTCCATGCTGGGCTCGCAGCCGATGCGCTCGTCACCGAACATGGCCTTGTGGGCGTCGACGAGGGCCTTGACGTGCGGAGCGGTCTCCTTGTTGATCCACGTGGGGAAGTAAGCCTCGGTCTCGTAGACCTCGCCGGTCCAGGACGGACGGTCGTACATGTACATGGAGACCTTCACGTCGTCGCCGTACTTCTTGGCTGCCGGCAGGTTACGGATCTCGTCCAGGCAGGACTCCCAGGTCTCACCGGCGGTCATGCGACGGTCGATGGAGATGGCGCAGGAGTCAGCGACAGCGCAACGGCTGGGGCTGGTGTAGAAGATCTGGCTGACGGTGCAGGTGCCGCGGCCCAGGAAGCGGGCGTCCTCGAAGTGCTCGGGGTTGTACTTGGGATCGAGCATCTTGACGAGGCCCTTGATGTCGGTCGACTCGTCGCAGCCGTTGTTGTTGAGGGCGCGGACGTCGGCGATGATGTCGGCCATCTTGTAGATGGCGTTGTCGCCGCGGTCGGGAGCGGAGCCGTGGCAGGAGGTGCCGTGAACGTCGACGCGGATCTCCATGCGGCCGCGGTGACCGCGATAGATGCCACCGTCGGTGGGCTCGGTGGAAATGACGAACTCGGGCTTAATGCCGTCCTTGTTGTAGATGTACTGCCAGCACATGCCGTCGCAGTCCTCTTCCTGGACGGTGCCGACGACCATAATCTTGTAGCCCTCGGGGATGAGGCCCATGTCCTTCATCATCTTGGCAGCGTAGGTAGCAGAAGCCATGCCACCCTCCTGGTCGGAGCCGCCGCGGCCATAGATAATCTCGTCGGTCTCGTAGCCCTCATAAGGATCGGCATCCCAGTTATCGATGTTGCCGATGCCAACGGTGTCGATGTGAGAGTCGATGGCGATAATCTTGTCGCCCTCGCCCATAAAGCCCATAACGTTGCCCAGGCCGTCGACTTTGACCTCGTCATAGCCAAGACTCTCCATCTCGGCTTTGATGCAAGCGACAACCTCGCCCTCCTCGCAGGACTCAGAGGGATGGGAGATCATAGCGCGCAGGAAGCGAGTCATATCAGCACGGTGGGACTCAGCAGCAGCCTTGATAGCGTCGAAATCGAGTTCTTTAGCCATAACAGTCAACCTTTCTACAAGGGTTTACCTACAGGTAGATATTTCAGATAGATCACTTGTGCCAAGTAGCGTGAGGTCGAGCACCCCACAAGCAAGTGGACGTAGGGTGGCGGAGCATATGTTTGCTCCGTCGCGAGTTCCGCACGCAAAGGAAAGCACTTAATGTGCTTTCCGTCTTGCGCAGGACTGTTCGAGCAGGGAGCAAACATATGCTCCGCCACCCGGACAGGTCAGGCCTGCTAACAGGTGGGGTACTCGCCCTCCCAGACGATGCGACGGTACTGATCCGGATCCGTGTCGCCCTCGGTGGAGAAGCAGAGCACGGAGCTCGTCTTGTCCAGGCCGATGAGCTCCTTGAGCTCGGCGTACTCGGGATCGAGCATGAGAGTCTCGACCAGGCCGGTGGTCACCGCGCCGGACTCGCCGGAGATGACGCGCGGGTCGCCCTTCTCGGGGGCGCCCAGGGTACGCATACCGCGAGCGGTGACCCAGTCGGGGCAGGACACGAAGGCGGTAGCGTGGTTGCGCAGGATATCCCAGCCCAGGATGTTGGGCTCGCCGCAGCACAAGCCGGCCATGATGGAGGGCATGTCGCCGTCCACGATGCGCGGGTCGCCGTCGCCGGCGGCAGCGCCCTTGTACAGGCAGGCGGCCGGAGCGCACTCGACCACGACAAAGGTGGGCGGGTTATCGGGATACAGGTTAGTGAAGTAGCCCACCACGGCGCCGGCGAGCGAGCCTACGCCAGCCTGGACAAAGACATGCGTCGGGCGGTTGATGGCCATCTCGCGCAGCTGCTCGGCAGCCTCGGAAGCCATGGTGCCGTAGCCCTCCATGATCCAAGACGGAATCTTCTCGTAGCCCTCCCAGGCGGTGTCCTGAACGATAACGCCGCGCTCGCAGGCGTCGGCCTCGGCGGCGGCCATGCGCACGCACTCGTCGTAGTTGACCTCTTCGATGGTCACCGTGGCGCCCTCGGCGGCGATGTTGTCGAAGCGGGGCTTGGTGGAACCCTTGGGCATGTGCACGACGGCCTTCTGGCCCAGCTTATTGGCAGCCCATGCCACGCCGCGGCCATGGTTGCCGTCGGTGGCGGTAAAGAAGGTGGCCTGGCCAAAGTCCTTGGCAAGCTGATCGGAAGTCAGGTAATCGAAGGTGCAGTCGGCAACGTCCTTGCCGGTCTCGTCGGCAATGTAGTTGGCCATGGCAAACGAACCGCCCAGGACCTTAAAGGCGTTGAGGCCAAAGCGATAGCTCTCGTCCTTAACGCACAGGTTGGACAGGCCCAGGCGTGCAGCCTGGCCATCCAGGCGGGCAAGCGGAGTGACGGTGTACTGCGGGAACGACTGGTGGAAGGCACGGGCCTTCTTCACGTGGTCGAGGCTCATGATTCCCAAATGCTTGTCATCGCTCTTGGGCATCGTGTTGCCCGCCCACTGGATCTTATCGGCCATACGGTGAACTCCTTAAGTCCTCTCTTGCCGGCCCCCGCATACGCGTTTCAGCCCATTCCCATTCATGCGACTGAACTTTTATGTGGATGCCAAACAAAAAGTTTGTTAGCACTGTTCTATCACACTTTTTGATTGGCAAACCTAACAAATTGTTTGTTGCCGTAATCGGTACCTTTTCGCCGCCGAACGGTTACATAACGCAGCGACGTTTTCGTTATTTGCGAACAAGTGGGGTTTATGGCAAAGTGAGCCCAAACTAATTTTTAGGAAGGCACCCATGACCCCCGCACAGATAGAGTTTTACAAGCGCCTTGCACACGGCCTGGCGCTCCAGTTTGGCCCCAACTGCGAAGTCGTCGTCCACGACTTGGAGACCGAGGACGTGGACCACTCCATCGTAGTGATCGAAAACGGCCACGTCAGCGGACGCAAACTAGGTGACGGTCCCAGCCATATTGTGCTCGAGTCCATGCACGAGGGCACCGCCGACGTGCACGACCGCGAGCCATACCTCACCAAAACCGCCGATGGCAAGCTGCTCAAGTCCTCGACCATCTTTATCCGCAACGATGAGGGCAAACCCGTCGGCATTTTGGGCATTAACTTTGACATTACGCTCATGAAGGCTTTTGAGCGTTCGCTCGATGCCTTTACCGGCACCGGCGGCACGGGCTACACCGAGCCCGAGCCCATTACCAAAAACATCGGCGACCTGCTCGAAGACCTGCTGCGCGAGTGCGAGCAATACGTGGGCAAGCCCGCGGCGCTCATGACCAAAGACGAGCGCATCCGTGCCATTGGCTACCTCGACCGTCGCGGCGCCTTCCTCATCTCCAAGTCGAGCGAACGCGCCTGCGAGTTCTTTGGCATCTCCAAATACAGCTTCTACAGCTACCTCAACGAGGCAAAGGCTGCCGCCGGCGACAAATAGTCAGCGCGCCTGCGCCCCTCCCCTTTTGGGCACGAGTTCTGGAATGCACGAATCCGAGAGTCGGCCGCAAGGCAAGTTCCATATAATCGATGAATATGAGCATTTCGAAAGGATGGAACAAGATGGGGTCGAGCAACGCATCACGCAACGGCCGCGGAGGCACCGTTTCTGGCGCCAGGCATGCGAAACACGCGTTTGACGAGGGCGAAGAGGGCCTTTTTGCGCTGAGCCTCGACGACGTGATGAGCGACCGCCCCTGGACCGCCGAGGAACTCATGGGCGGCGGAGCTCGCCCGACAAGTGCAAAGCCCGCACCTTCCGCCACGCCCGCGCCGGCATCCGTGCCCGCGGACGACTTTGCCACCCGTCCCATCGTGCAGGCGACGCGTAAAGCCGCCCCTGCACCCCGTCCTGCTAGCGATCCGTCCGAGACGGCGGCGTTTCTCGCTGCAGCGGCACAGCGCCCCACGGCAGACAGCACGATTCGCTACGCTGCCCCGCAGCAGTCGGCATACACGGCTCCCGAGCCCGAGCTCGAGCCGCCTGTCATGGATCTGGATGATCTTTCCAACCGTCAGTTTGCCTTTGATTCCTGGGCGGCGGCAGATCTGGACGAGACCTCGGGCGGCATGCCGGCGCTCAACATTCCGGTAAACCCCCTGTTTGCGGCTGCCGAGGAACGCGACTCCGCATACGACAACACCGCAGCATACGCCAACCGTCCGAGCGAACAGCCTCGCGCCGGCCGCATCGAAACCGAGAATTACGGCCAAACGTCGAGCGGCTATTCTCGCGACCCGTTTACCGCCACGCCCGCTGCCGATTACAACCAAGCGAGCGTAAAGGCAGCCTCGGCATCGTCGTATACCCACGGCACCGACGATAAGCGCGCTGCCGATTACCACACCGAAGAAAAACCGCCGCGCTTTTCGGAGTTTTCGCAGGCGGCAAAGGTTGTCTTTATCGCCATCATCATCGCCCTGCTCGGCGTGATCGCGTTTGAGGGATTCCAGCTATTCCGCGGCCCAACCGCATCCGAATCGGCAACGCAGAAAGCAGAGGACGACAACCAGTACCTGGACATCAACACCCTCAAGGGCGACCCCAACAGCTAGGTTGGAACATAAGCTATGCCGCACCCCTGTTTACGTGCAGTTTTACACTTTTCCGTGATTTGGGCGGCTCGAATTTGACACTTTTCCGTACTTTCATACGGCTGATTTCGACACTTTTCCGGATGTTGGCCGAATAATTGCCGCGTAATCAAGCGCCGTCTGCACATCATTTCGCAGGCGGCGCTTGATTTCTGTCCGCGCGTGCTGATAGACTCCATCGTGCCCGCAAGGAGCGGGCGCGTTTTATCCAGAGTCGGGGTAGAGAGTTGGCTCCACGATCCCGACGCCAACCGGCCAAGAGGCACGGTGGCCCTGCCAACATCGATGAAAGGAGTCCGTATGGACAATTTCTCCTTGCGCAGTGAGCGCAACTTCCACAATCTGGTCGTCAAACCGAATCAGATGCATCTTCTGGACAAGCCGAACGGCTACGCCTCGGCCATGGTCAAGAGCAGCCTCTCCCACCAGATGCGCTTTACGGTGCAGGTGCTCGAGGAAAAGCTCTGTGCTGCTGGCAATCCGCATGTGCTGCAGATTAAGCTGTTCGGAGACGACTCGCGTGAGCCGTCTAGTTGGAAGCTCTTTGCCGACGGCGTGTGCGTTGCGGACGGATCCGGCGCCTTTGCCCGCGAGTGCTTCTGCGAGGGAGCCGAGGTGTTTTTGGACTTGTGCCGCGATGCCGTGCGCGCGGCCGGGCTGCGTCAGTGGAGCCAGAGGGAGTATGAGCTGTTGAGTGCCGCGCGCGGGATTGCGGGGGCGTAGGCAGACAGACCAGACAGCTCGTCATACTGGTTGACACTTCGATTCAAACAGCAGGGCGAAGTCGCGCTTACAGTCCCGCCATGCCAAACCGAATGGCGTTCTCAAAAGGCCTACCTCCCCTCCGCCTTAAGCCTCAGCAACAGGTCGCCCAGCTCGGGGCACTTGCTGGAAAGGCGCGTCTGGGCTCGCTCGCCCATCCCCCACCGCTGGCGGACTTCCTGGGCGCGCGGGCTCACACGGTAGTCCTCGTCCATCACCTGCTTGAGCAGCTTGGCGGTCACGCGCGCATCGGCCAGGGCGCTGTGGGCGTGGCCCGTCGACTCGTCAAACTCGATGCCAAACCACATTGCCGCGTCACCCAAAGAGACGCACCCGTGGCTGCCCACGTCCATAATCGAGGTGTAAAACGCCTGCAGGTCGGCCCAGTCCGTAGGAAATGCGGAAAGATCGATGCGCTTTGCCTGGCACTCGGTCAAAAGCTGTCGACGATCCGCTCCGCTCCAGCAAACCACCTGGGCGGAGTAGCGACCGATCCAATCGCTGAGCCTTTTGATCACCACGTAGAGCGGATCGGCCATCGCGGTGTCCACAGCCGATATCCCCGTAAGCTCGCGGACGGGAAACGCAACGCCTTCGGTAAATTCCGTCTGCACAAACTGCGAGAACTCGCCCATAACGTTGCCGTGGTAATCGAGCTTGACGGCGCCGACCTCGATAATCTCATTGCGCAGTCCACGGCGCTGGCGCTGCTTTGGCACCGGCGCAAACTCAAAGTCCAGCACAATCTGGCGCGCAAAGTTCGTCGTATCGATAGCCGAGATACACGGTGTCTTTTCAGCTGACACGGTTAGGGCCTTTCTCCGTTGCCTGCCGCTTGCTACATAGGCGGCTGCATTGCCGTAAGGATAGGCGCTCGTGCGGACATGAAATGACCGATCTGACTGATTTCGTGAAGCTCCTGACCGCTTTGGTCTCGCTCCTCACGGCGCTTATCGGGCTTACCGAGGCACTCAAGCAGCGTACGAAGCAGAAAAAGAGGGGTCGACGCCACTAAGGCATTGACCCCTTAATCGAAGTAACGGCGCTGCCCAGCTATCACCCTTGGGCTGCCGTCGACCTTATTCTACCCACGGCTGCCAGGTTTACCAAATGGATTTTCGGTAAAGGAAGCACGGCGCTCGCCCGACTCATCCACTATTCCAGCCACCACTCCACGTCCACGGAGCACTCGACCTCGATGGGTTCCGGATCCAGCACCGTTTCCCCAAGGCCTCCGGATGTCCCATCGGGAGCGCCCATGGCAGCGCAGTACACCCCACCATAATCCCCCGGCCGGCTGTTATACGAGATATGCTTGATACCGCCCAGCTTAGTCCCCGCCGCCGTAGCAAGCGCCTGTGCATTACCGCGAGCACGCTCGACAGCGCGGGCAATCAGGACGTCCTCCGCCGCGCGCTCATCCGCAAGTTCAAATCGAATGTTCATGTCGGCATGCGATCCGCAGGTGTTGAGCGCCGTCCACACAGCCGCACAGTCAATAGAATCGACAGGTGCAGCAACCGTGCCGTACGCATAGTAGTCGTAGCCCACGATGATTGCCCTTTTGCGCGTCGTCTGCGCATAGCAGGTGTACCGGCGACACGTTAACTCGTCATCCAGACCAAAGGGCGCCAGCGCAGCGGCGACCTTGGCGCGATCGGCGTTGTAATCGTCCAGGCACGCCTCCTTGGTATCAAAGCGGCCGCCAAAGCCAATGCTAAAGATCACGCGATCGGGCATGACCTTATCCTCGATCTGGGCACCAACGCTCACATAACCGGTCTTATCCGTTGCCATGGCATCCGTCCTTTCCACGAATGACTACGTTGCAGTAAACATAGGCGCCCGTGCGGACACAAAGTTGCGCGGCGGCGCCGCTGCGGGTCCTGGGACGCATGTTCCATTTGAGGCCTCTACCGGAAAACGAATCCCATTCCGAGCGTCGAATCCGGGACGCAGTTTCCGCCAGAGGTCCCAATCGGAAACTGCGCCCCACTCTGGAGCCAAATTCCGGGATGCAATTTCCGCTTGAGGACCGATCAACCGCTCATATCACACGTCCTCAAACGCGCAATCCAGAGCTGCAAAATAGCAGATAAACAACCATTTTTGGAAAAGTACACGTCCCGAAACTTACCAAGACTTCATATCTAGCTACCGTTCAAGGTCGCCGATTACCGCCCACCGATTCGGATGTAAAAATGTCGCCGAAAACAGGCCATCTACCTGCATGGTTAGATTTTGGTCAGCTGAGCGGCAAGTTCCAGCTGATACGTTTTTGCTACCCAAAAGGAGGCGGTAGCTCATGACCCATTGCAATGACCAGCTCATCGACCAACTGCTCACTCAAGCCGAACAAGAGGGGCGCTGCCTGATCCCCCCGAGCACGGCGATCCGAAAAGCGCTCCTCCGGCGCACCGGCGGCACGGTCGTCTCCCCCATGCCGGGACTGTTCGCGCGCAAAATGCGCTGGGATGAACTCAACCGGGCGCAGCGTCATTGCGAGATTATTCGCGCCCTTGCGATCATCCACCCCGATTGGACGTTCTGCTCGTTTTCGGCAGCTTGCCTGCTGGGGCTCGAGGTCTCGTGGCGACACCTGAATGTCGTGCATGTCTGCAGCTCGACAAAGCCGTCGGCTCGTCCGGGCGCGCATATTCAGCGGCACCAGATTGAGCCGGCCGGAGCAATACACAAAGCCGGCATATCGGTAACGCCGCCCATCCAAACGGCCACAGATTGCCTGCTGCAAACTGGTTTTGCCGACGGCATGCCCATTGCCGATTCGGCAATCTCAAAGCTCGGCCTTACGCGAGAGCAGTTGATGGAGGCCGTCGAGCAACGAACGACCGCCCGCAATGGTCGCGCGATTCGCACCGCCCTCACAACGCTTCGATATGCCGACGCCCGCGCCGAGAGCGGCGGGGAATCGGTCGCCCGAGCCGCCATGATCGAGACCGGTTTTGCGCCCGACTGGCTTCAATACGAATTGACGGACCCCTTCGATTCGGCCAAGCCCATACGAACGGACTTTGCCTGGGAGCGCCAGGCGCGGGGACTCACGCTGGGCGAGCTCGACGGGCTCATCAAATATACCGACCAGACCATGTTGGCCGGACGCACCACCGCCGAGGCGCTCGTTGCCGAACGACAGCGCGAGGCGCACCTATCGCTCTACGGTCATCCTCTGCTGCGCTTTACCATAAACGAGGTCCGCTCGGCAGGAATGCTCGCCAAAAAGTTGCAGACGGCAGGCATCCGGCAGACCGCGCTGCCGACGTGGCTCAACGAAGTGGAGCTGTAGGAGCTGCTAGGCCGCGCATCGCCGGATCGCATCCCCCCCTATCTGGGCCGCGTTTTCCCAACGGCCACGCCAATGGAAAACGCGTCCCATTCTGAGGCATGATTCCGGGACACAGCTTCCGGTTGAGGGGCGATCCGGAAAGCACGACCCGTTCCGAGACCGAATTCCGGGACGCAGTTTCCGCTTGAGGCTTCAACCGGAAAATGCATCCCAGGCTGGAGCCATATTCCGGGACACACTTTCCATTTGAGGCCTCTACCGGAAAACGAATCCCATTCTGAGCGTCGAATCCGGGATACAGTTTCCGTTTGAAGCCCGTCCGGAAAGTACGCCCCATTCTGGAGCCGAAATCTGGGACGAATCTTCCGCATGCGGAGGCGCTCCAAGCAAAAGGCCCCGGCTCGCGATGGAGCTGGGGCCAAAGGCGCAGCGTATGTAGTTGATGCTCAGTGCGAACAGCCCGTCAACAATGGCTGTCCGCACCCTACCCTACCCGCGGTGACGGGCGCGGCTGTAGGGCGTATCCACCATGGGCAGATCCGGACGCAGCTTGCCGTCAAATGCGCGGTAGGCGTTCTGCACGGCGGGCGCCGTGGGGATCGTTGCGATCTCGCCGATGCCCTTGCCACCGTACGCCACGGGCAGCAGCTCGTCCTTCTCCACGTAGATGGCGTGGATATCCGGAATCTCGGGCGCGCGGAACAGCCCGAGCGTACCGTACCTTGCCTGGGGCACGCAGTCCTTGAGCGGCCAGTCCTCGGTAAGCGCATAGCCCATACCCATGAGCACGCCGCCTTCGATCTGACCCTGAATGGAGATGGGGTTGACCACCTTGCCGGAATCGTGCGCGGCATAGACCTCGCTCACGCGGCCGTCATCATCCAGAATGACCACATGTGTGGCAAAGCCGTAGCAGATGTGGCTCTTGGGGTTGGGAACATCCGCACCCAGCTTGTCGGTCGGCTCCAGATACACGTAGCCAAACTCGCATCCCTCGAGCGCCTTGATGGCGGCCGCGGGATCCTGAGGATGCATACCCTGGCCGGCGACGAACTCCTGCGTGCGCAGCTGATAGGCGCGACCGTCGTCGTACTCGATCTTGACGCCGTCGCCATGCGCGCTCACGGGAGCGGCGGGCGCAGGCTTGCCGGCCTCGATGTCAAGCATGGCATCGCGCAGCAGGAAGGCGGCGCCGCGCACGGCCTCGCCGGTCACGACCGTCTGACGCGAGCCAGACGTAGTGCCGGAGTCGGGAGCGTTCTCGGTGGAGCACTCGCCATTGGCAATGCAGCTCAGCGGCAGACCGCAGGCCTCGGCAACGTCTTGCAAAAAGACGGTGTTACAGCCCTGGCCGATGTCGGACGTGGCGGCGTAGACCACGGCGCGGCCATCCTCGATGCGAATCTTGCAGCGGCCGGCATCGGGCAGGCCCACGCCCACGCCGGCGTTCTTCATGGCGCAGGCAATGCCGGCGTGGCCGGGATGCGCGTAGTAGGCATCCTTGACCTCGAGCAGCGTCTCCTTCAGCGCCGTGGAGCAGTCGGCAATCTGGCCGTTGGGCAGAACCTCACCCGGCTCGATGGCGTTACGGTAGCGAATCTCCCACGGATCCAGGCCGACCTTCTCGGCCAGCAGGTCGATCAGGCTCTCGAGCGCAAATTCGGACTGGCAAACGCCAAAGCCTCGGTACGCACCGGCGGGCGGGTTGTTGGTGTAGTAGCCAAAGCCGCGAATGTCGGTATTCTGGTACTTGTAGGG
Organism: uncultured Collinsella sp.; assembly: GCA_958348565.1. Taxonomy (GTDB): domain Bacteria; phylum Actinomycetota; class Coriobacteriia; order Coriobacteriales; family Coriobacteriaceae; genus Collinsella. Next base: position 24,710 of record CATVZP010000013.1, read on the forward strand.
GCCGACGGCATGCGTACAGGCGCGCTCGAGCACCGGGCCGCACAGCGACGCGTAGGCGCCGGTGTCAAAGTTGATCTCGCAATCCAGACCGGTAAAGTTGCCCTCGGCGTCGCAACCCAGTGTAAAGGTACCGTCCATGGCGTGGCGCTTGGGATGGAATGCAAGCGACTCGGCACGAGTGAGCTTGCACTTCACAGGACGCTGGAACTTATAGGCAGCGAGCGCGGCCAGGTGCTGGATGGACACGTCCTCCTTGCCGCCAAAGCCGCCGCCCACGAGCATGGTCTCGACGACCACACGCTCGGGTTCGCTATCCCAGCCAAACATGTGGGCGCACTCTTTGCGCGTATCGTAGGCGCCCTGGTCGGTCGACTGCACCTTGACGCCGTTCTTGTACGGGAAGGCGACGGCGCACTCGGGCTCCAAGAAGGCATGCTCGGTAAAGGGTGTGGTAAAGCGCTGTGTCACGGTAAACGCGCTCTCCGCCAGCGCCTTGGCGGCGTCGCCGCGCGTCACATGGCGGCTCTGGCACACGTTGTCCTTGAGCTCCACCGTGTTGCCAAAGGCAAAAAAACTGTCGTGCAGGCGCGGGGCGTCGGCCGCCTTGGCCTCGACAATGTTACGCACGGGCTCCAGCGGCTCGTAATCAATCTTTACGAGCTTCTTGGCCTTCTCGAGCGTCGCCTCGTCCTCGGCAACCACCAGCACGATGGCATCGCCCACGCAGCGGGTGATATCGCCCTGAGCGATCATGACGTCCCAGTCCTGGATAAGGTGGCCGACCTGGTTGACCGGCACGTCCTCGGCGCGCAGGATGCCCACCACACCGGGCAGGGCCTCGGCCTTGGAGGTATCGATGGAGAGCACGCGGGCGCGCGGATACTTGGAGCGCACGGCGCTGGCGTAGGTCAGGCCCGGCTGATCGAGCTCGTCGATGTCGTCGGGATACTTGCCCTCGCCGAGCACCTTCTTGCGCACGTCAATACGGAAGGCGCGCTTGCCCACGCCGTAGTCGTCGCCGCGCTCCAAGTCCTCGTCGATCTGTTTTTCGCCGCGGAGCACCGCGGCTGCCAGCGAAATGCCCTCAATAATCTTCTTGTAGCCGGTGCAGCGGCAGACGTTACCGCGAATGGCGTACTTGATCTGCTCCTCGGTGGGTTCGGGGTCCTCGGCGATGAGCGCCGCACCCGCCATGACCATGCCGGGGATGCAAAAGCCGCACTGCACGGCGCCCACGGCGCCAAAGGCGTACACGAAGGCCTCGCGCACGTCCTCGGGCAGGCCCTCGACGGTCACGATGTTGCGGCCGGCGGCAAGCGCGGTGGTCAGCACGCAGGCCTTGACGGCCGCACCGTCCACGTGGATGGTGCAGGTACCGCATGCGCCCTCGGAGCAGCCGTCCTTGGCGGAATGGATATGCAGGTCGTCGCGCAGGTAGCGCAGCAGCGGTTTGTTTTGGGTCGTCGTGCGCTCAACGCCGTTAACGGTAAAAGTGAATTCCTGTGCCATGGTGATTCCCTTCTACACGCCGGCGGCGATGCCGGTGCGGTCGTGGATAGCGCCATGCGGGCAGACGACGGCGCACATGCCGCACGACAGGCAGTCCGCGCCGTCGATATGGGCGCAGTTGTCCTCGATGCGGATAGCGCCGGCGGGGCACTTTTTAGCGCACATGCCGCAACCGATGCAGCTGGTGTCGCAGATCTTGCGCGCAATGGCGCCCTTATCGGTGTTGTTGCAGCGCACCAGGATGTTCTGGTAGCCGGGAACGAAGGCAATCACGCGCTGCGGGCACGCCATGCCGCACAGGCCACAGCCCGTGCACTTGGAGCGGTCCACACGGGCGACGCCGTCGACCAGCGCGATGGCACCGTGGGGGCAGGCCGTAACGCAGGCGCCACAGCCAATGCAGCCTTCGCTGCAGCGGGCGTCGCCGCCTGCGGAAGCACAGCCGCTTCCGCAGGCAACGTAGGCCACGTGATGTTGAATGGATTTGGCCATAAGAGACTCGCCTATTTCTTAAGAAGGTACGAATAGTTGTCGCGCACGGCCCTGATGGTCAGGCGGACGGCCTCGGGCAGACCGGTGTTGACGGCATCGACCGAGACGGTGCGGACCGTGCCGGCGACGCGGACCTTAAAGTGGTCCTCGTCCACGGCCAGGAAGCCCTCGTTCTCGGAGTTCTCCATGTCCTGCTCGCTCCAGAACAGGGTGAGCTTGTCCTTGTAGGGACGGCCCTCCTGGTAGGGGCAGAACACGGCGCAGTTGCCGCACTCGTTGCACATACCGTCGACGTGGACGACCTGATGCTTGGCCAGGCCCGGCACCTTAATGGCCACGTTGGCGCGGTTGGGGCACACGTCGCAGCAGACCTCGCACACCGAGCCGCAGCCCAGGCAGCGGGTCTTGGTGCAGTTGCGCTTGTCGCGGCACAGCGACCCCTTGCGCTCGTAGCAGGTGTCCTCGCGGCCAGCCTGCTCGTTGCAATCGGCGTACTTGTTAAAGTCAACGCCGGCGATGGCACGGGCGACCTCGGCGGCGTCGGCGATAGCCTCGACCACGGTGGCAGGACCGCGACGGCAGTCACCTGCAGCCCAGACGCCCTCGACGCCGGTGGAGGTGGCGGCAAGGCGGCCGCGACGGTCGTGCTCGACGCCCGCGGCATCGTACAGGCTGGCATCGATGCCCTCGCCCACGGCGCAGATCACCGTGGTGGCGGGAAGCTCAACGGTCTCGCCCGTGGCGACAGGGCTGCGACGGCCGCTTGCATCCGGCTCGCCAAGCTCCATAACATCGCAGGTCAGCACGGCGCCGTTAAGTGCCTTGGGCGCCAGCAGCTCGCAGAACTCAACGCCATCGGCAAGAGCAAGATCGAGCTCTTCCTCGTCGGCGGGCATCTGCTTCTTGGTGCGGCGATACACCAGGCGCACGTTCTTCACACCAGCCAGGCGCTTGGCCACGCGGGCCGCATCCATGGCGGTGTTGCCGGCGCCAATGACTACGACGTCCTCGCCCAGCTCGAGCTTCTCGCCCTTCTTGGCGGCCTCGAGGAACTCCAGCACATCGAGCTCGGCACCCTCTCCCAGGCCCGCAGAGCCGGGCATCCAGGCACCGGTGGCCACGACCACGTCGGTAAAGCCCCGGGCCTTGAGCTCGTCGATGGACTCCACGCGAGCATTGAGCTGCACCTTGGCGCCAAAGGCCAGGCAGAGCTCGGCGTCGTGGGAGATATCGTCGCTGGCGATACGGAACTCGGGGATCACGTGACGGACCACGCCGCCGAGCGAGTCGCGGGCCTCAAAGATGGTGACGGGCACGCCGGCGCGCGTCAGGAAGAACGCCGTCGCCAGTCCGGCCGGGCCGCCGCCGATAACGGCAACGTTGTGCTCGCCGTCGTTGGCGATGGCCTGGGCGCGCAGCTTGGGCAGCACGGCGGTCATGGCCTCGCGGGCGGCCTTGAGCTTGCTGGCGCGAATCTGGGCGCCCTCGGGCTCGTAGAACGCACGCTCGCAGGCACGGCCGCAGGGATGCGGGCAGATGGTGCCGGTAATGAACGGCAGGGCGTTGCGCTCGATGATGATGTTGAGTGCGTCCTCGTAGCGGCCCTCGTCAACAGCCGCCAGATAGGCGGGAATATCCTGCTGGATGGGGCAGCTCGTGCGGCACGGCGTGGTAAAGCAGTCGGAAAGCGGGCTCTTGCCGGCGACTTTGCGGTCGGGCAGCGGGCGCAGCGGCTTCTTGTAGAGCGGGTTGGTGAGCGAGTCGGTCTGGATCGCGGTCACGGCGTCGAGAGAGACGCCCGCGAACGGCTTGCCGGCCAGATCGGCAAACTCGCCGGCCATCTGGCTAAAGCGCTCGTAGCCACCGGGCTTGAGCACGTCGGTCGCCAGGGTGACGGGCCAAATGCCGGCATCATACAGGGCGCGAATGTTGTAGACCGTGGCGCCACCGGAGTAACTGATGCGCAGCTTACCGTCAAACTGCTCGGTAATGCGGCGGGCAGCCTCGATGGTCAGCGAGAACAGCGAACGGCCAGACATGTACATCTCGGTGGAAGGCAGCTCGTTTCTCGTCACGTCGACGGGGAAGGTGTTGGTGAGCTTGACGCCAAACTCTAGACCGCGCTCGGCGCACAGGGCAATCAGGCGCTCGAACATAGGCACGGCATCGGCCCACTGCAGGTCCTCGCGGAAGTGTGTGTCATCGAAGACGATGTAGTCAAAGCCCAGCTCGTTCAGACGCTGGCGGGCAAACTCATAGCCCAGCAGCGTGGGGTTGCACTTGATGTAGGTGTTGAGGCCCTTCTCGGTGATCAGATAGGTCGCGATGCGCTCGATCTCCGCCGGCGGGCAGCCGTGCAGGGTGGACTCGGTGATGGAGTTGGAAACGCGTGCCGGGATGGACTCGACAAACGCGGCGTCGACATGCTCAAACTTGTCCAGGTTGGCGAGCGCCCATGCGCGGCACTCGTTCCAGACGTCAGAGCCGCTGGCGTCCTTCATGCCCTCGATGTAGGCGTCGACCTTGGGGCTCTTGATGCCCTCCAGGTCATAGCCCACGGACATGTTAAAGACAAAGCCGTCCGGGCTACCCAGGCCGTACTCGCGAGCGATCAGGTGGCATGCGAACCATGCCTTCACGTACTCGGCAAAGGCCTGCGGAACCTCGAGCTCGGTCGACCACTCGCAGTTGTAGCACTCGTCCTGCGCCACGATGCAGGGCTTGTTCACACACTTGGAGAGCTCCTCGCCGTCCATAACCTGGACGGTCTTGAGCTCAAAGAAGCGGGAACCGGCCACGTAGGATGCCACGATGTTCTGGGCAAGCTGCGTGTTGGGGCCGGCGGCCGGGCCAAACGGAGTCTCGATGCGCTCGTCAAAAATGGGAAGCGCGCCCTCCTGGTTGGTCGTGACCATCTTACGCACGCCAAAGATGGCGTCCTGGGACTTGTGCTCCTCGATGATCCAGTTCATCAGCTGCGAAAACGGGATCGGCCTCATGATGTCGCTCATAATGAGCTCCTCTCTGTAACGCCCGGCGAGACCGCGCGGCGGGCGCAAATACGGTGTAGCGCTAGCACAGCGCCGGCGACCCCGCGGAGGTCGCCTATACGCGCATCGAATGCGGCGAAACATCCGACGCGCGTGAATCTACTTGCAATTAGTAGGTGCGATCGTTGAGCGTGCTCCAGAGCTTCTTGGACTCAGCCATGGTCCACGCGTTGATCTTGTCCTCATCAATGCCAACGAACTCGCGATCCTTGTACAGAACCTTGCCGTTGATGATGGTGGTACGGCAGTTTTTGCCCATCATGCCAAAGAGCATGTGGCCGTCGATGTTCTCCTCGCTCAGCGGCGTAAAGGGCTTGTAGTCCATAACGATGACGTCGGCGGCAGCGCCGGGCTCAAGCACACCGAGCTTGCGATCGAAGTACTTGCTCGCCATCTTGGCGTTGTTCTCGAACAGCATCGTCATGGCCTCGCACCAGCCCACGTTGGGCATAGCGGCGTTGTGGCGCTGAATGATCAGGAAAACCTTGAGGCTCTCGAGCATATCGTGGGTGTAGGCGTCGGTGCCCATGCACACGGGGATGCCGCGGCGGAAGAACTCGAGCACGGGGGCGCAGCCCACGGCGTTTCCCATATTGGATTCGGGGTTGTTGACCAGCCAGGTGCCGGACTCCTTGACGATATCCATCTCGGCGGGCGTCACATGGATGCAGTGGCCGAGCATGGTGTCGGGACCGAGCAGGTTGTGCTGCAGCAGGCGCTCGACGGGGCTGATGCCGCCGCGGTTGAGGCGGGAGTCCCACACATCGTTCATGCCCTCGCACACGTGGATGTGGAAGCCGGTCAGGCCGTTGTTGGCCTCGGCCATCTTGTCCATGGTCTCGTCCGACAGCGTAAAGGTGGCGTGACCGCCAAACATGGCGGCGATCATGTGGTTGTCGTTATCGCGACGCTCCTTGGCAGCCCACTGGGCAAACTCGGCGTTCTCGGCAATAGCCTGGTCGCACTTTTCCTGACCACGGCGATCGGAGACCTCGTAGCACAGGCACGAACGCATGCCCAGCTCCTGAGCTGCGTCCTTAATGGTAAAGAGGCTGCCCGGGATCTCGCAGAAGCTCGCGTGGTGATCGAAGATCGTGGTAACGCCATCGCGGATGGAATCCAGAATCGTGGCATAGGCGCTGGCCTTGGTGCCGTCGAGTGTCAGGTTGTCGTCGATCTTCCACCACTGCTGCTCAAGATTTTCCAGGAAGTTGGTGGGGTTGCAGCCCTTAATGGCAAGGCCGCGGGCCAGACCCGAGTAGATGTGGGTGTGGCAGTTGATAAGTCCGGGCATGATGAGGTTGCCCTGGGCGTCGACGTACTCGGCATCCGGATACTTGGCCTTGAGCTCGCACTCGGGGCCCACTTCGACGATCGTATCTCCGTCAATGGCGACCGCACCGTTGGGAATGAACGGAGTCTGAGCGTTGCGGGTAAAGACGGAACCGTTAGCGACCAGAAGCATAAATGCTCCCTTCAACATCAGGGGCGGGGTTTGACACCTCTGACATGGCGGAAGTGCGAAGCGCCGGCCTACACCGGAAACGGGCCCTCTCCCGTCAACGCTTCACCAAAGGGACAAGCCCTTTGAAGTGCGGCTTGGCGCCGCATGGCGCCGGCGGACGAGGCGATGCGTCCGCCGGCGAATAGCACCGAATTGGTTACTTCTTGCTCTCGGGCAGGACCAGATCCACAGCGGCATCCTTGGCGGCATCGATGTGCTGAGCCACGACCGGCGTCTGCGGAAGAATCAGGTTAAGGACAATGGCCATGATGGCGGTGGGGGTCACGGCGTTGGAGCCGATGACGGTGGACACCCAGGTGGGCATGCCCTCGCCGGCAAGGCAACCGCTGGCCATCCAGATACCCAGGCCAAAGACGACCGAGGTGCCGACGATGGTGGTGGTGCGCTGCGTGAGGCCCTCGCGGGTGAACATGCGCACACCGTTCATGGTGATGGTGCCAAAGACGCCGACGGTCGCGCCGCCGATGACAGGCTGCGGGATGGCGGAAAGGACGGCAGAGAGCTGCGGGAACAGGCCGGCGATGGCAAAGACGGCCGCGATGATCACAAAGACCCACTTGTTGACGACCTTGTTGGAGCAGATGATGCCCACGTTCTGGCCAAGGGCGCTGGTGGGAAGACCGCCCAGCAGGCCGCCGACCATAGAGGTGAGGCCCTGAGACACAATAGCGCCGGAGAGCTCGCGCTCGGTGGGCATACGGTCGATGGAGCCCAGGCAGGCGGCGGAAACGTCACCGATAACCTGGATGGCAACCATGGGGAACACGACAGCGAGGGTAATGCAGACCTCGGGATCAAACTCGAGCGCGTAGGGCATAAGCTTGGGAAGGGCGAAGACCTGAGCGGTGGCGACGCTGGAGAAGTCGATCATGCCAAAGGGGATGGAGACGATCATGCCAACGATCATGCCAAAGAACACGGATCCCAGCTTGAGCGTGCCCTTGCCAAAGTTGGCGAGCGCAAAGACCACGGCGAAGGTGATAAGAGCGACGCACCAGGCCTGCGGGGTGCCCCACAGCGGCGTACCCATACCGCCGGCCATGTACTTGACGGCCGTGGGATAGAGAGAGACGCCAATGGAGAAGATGACCGTACCGGTCACGACGGGCGGGAACAGCCACTTGATCTTGCTGTAGGCCAGACCAAAGAGAACCGCAACGGCACCGCCGACGATCTCGCCGCCCAGCAGCGCGCCAAAGCTAAAGCCCGAGGCGCCCATGGCCTGAAGGGCCGGCAGGAACGCGAACGAAACGCCCATGACGATGGGCAGGCCGCCGCCGATACGACGGAAGGGAGCGAAGGCCTGAAGGGCCGTGTCGATTGCCGAAAGAATGAGTGCAACCTGGATGATGTCGGTGCTCTGCTGGCTATTAAAGCCGTAGACACCGGCCATGATGACCGCCGGTGTAATGATGCCGGCAAACGATGCCAGTACATGCTGAAGGGCACACGGGATCATTTCCTTAACGGGCGGCATGCCTTCGCGAGTGAACAGGGCTTCAGTGCCGTTCGTAACCGTCTCCTGGGTCATTTGACCACCAATCCTCGAAATAGTTGTTTTCGCATCTAACGCTCTATTGTGACGCAGTGCGGGGTTGAGGTTGTGCCTTCGTTGCATATCGTATTAAAGATGATTCTCATTCTCAATAATAATTTTTTGTTATCAGACTATTCTTCAGCTGAGATAACGCATTTCCGCAGGTCAGGAAAGTGTCTGGTCAAAATAACATCTAACTTTTCTTTTGGTCAACCGTTTACCGCCAAATTCCTACCGTTCGTCTGTATTACGCAATGTACCTGCTGATATACGAGATGATGAGCAGCGTGTTACCATGATAAAAAATTGTTATGAACACTTCGATAGAACCAAAAGGAGTTGCCCGTGAACGAGACCGTACGTCGCTTTTTGCCGATGGTCGATTTCCTGGAGCAGATACTCGGCAAAAACAGCGAAATCGTGCTGCACGATTTCTCGGATCCCGACCACGCCATCGTCGATATTCGCAACGGCATCGTGAGCGGCCGCAAGGTCGGCGGTCCCGCCACCGACCTGGCACTCAAGATCATGCACGACGCCAAGTATCGCGACCTGCCGTTTATTACGGGCTACGAGGGGCGCGGTGCCGGTGGCAAGACGTTGGAGTCGGCGACGTACTTTATCCGCGAGAATGGCGAGATTGTCGGTATGCTCTGCGTCAACACCGACCTCTCGACCGTGCGCTCCATCAACGCCATGGCGCAGCAGCTCATGGCCTGCTTCGACGCGGCGCCTAGACAGGCGGAGCCCGCGTCTATCGAGGTCGAAAGCCTTTCGGAGTCTACGCAGGAGCTCATCGACCGCAGTATTGCCGAGCTGCTGAGCGCGCGCGGGCTGGATGTAGCGTCACTTGGCCAGAGCGACCGCGTGGACGTCATTCGCCACCTCAACGGCAACGGGGTATTCATGCTCAAGGGCGCCGTGGCCTGCGCCGCCACCGCGCTGGGCATCTCGGAGCCCAGCGTCTACCGCTACCTGCAAAAAGTCCGCAAGGAAGGCTAAACGTTAACCCTTGGGGACAGAGGGAAACGGATCATTTTTGTCGCATCGCTTGACAAAAGACCCTGCAGTTCACAGTCACTGCAGGGTCTTTTTGCATGTCATGTTCAGTTGTTGCCAACGTCTTAGAGAGCGGCGACGACCTCGATCTCGACCAGACCGCCGGCCGGAAGAGCGGCAACCTGGAAAGCGCTGCGCGCGGGGAACGGAGCCTCGAACTTGGAGGCGTAGATCTCGTTCACGGCAGCGAAGTCGGCGATGTCGGCCAGGTAGACCGTGGTCTTGACGACATCGGCAAAGGTGGCGCCGGCAGCGCTCAGCAGGGCCTCGACGTTAGCAAGGGACTGCTTAGCCTGGGCCTCGACGCCCTCGGGCATCTTGCCGGTTGCGGGGTCGATGCCCAGCTGGCCGGACAGGAACACCATGTTGCCGGTCTGGATGCCGGGGGAATACGGGCCGATGGCTGCAGGTGCGTTATCGGAAGACACGACGGTCTTGCTCATGTTTATCTCCTTACGATCAATTGAGAGAGCGTGAGCGCGGTGTTCACACCGGGAGGCACAATTCGGTCTGAACACCGCGCTTGATTTGGGATAGTACTCAAGGTTTCCGCGCGATGCAAGATTATTATCACGTTGCGAGAATAATTTATCGCCCAACGGCGCCTGTCGGCCGCTGAACGGCATGACCGGACGGTGAAGTTCAAAATGATCCGTTTCCCTCCGTCCCCATCGGATCAGGCGATCCATAGGGGACGGAGGGAAACGGATCATTTTTGCTGCAAGGGCTGCTGAAGACTTTATCCTGCTTGGGCCACAGGGCTCGTCCGCCGCAACAGCACCACTATACTTTTGAGTATCTGAGCATTTTGAAAGGCAGAATATGACCGCAACCGCCAGTCGAACCACCAACCGCAGACCCGAGCTCTTGGCCCCCGCCGGAGGCCCGGAGCCCTTTGCCGCCGCACTCGCTGCCGGGGCAGACGCCATCTACTGCGGCATGGGCAGCTTCAACGCCCGCCGCAAGGCCACCAACTTTACCGACGAGGCCTTTGAGCAGGCCTGCCGTGCTGCACACCTGGCCGGGTCGCGCGTCTACGTCACGGTCAACATCGTCATCAAGCAGTCCGAGATGGGCGATGCGCTGCAACTCATCCATCGTTGCTCCACGCTGGGCGCCGACGCCTTCATCATCCAAGACTGGGGCCTGTTCTTTGAGGTCAAGCGCACGATGCCCGGCATCGAGACACATATCTCAACCCAGGCGAACATCCATGACGACCGCGGGACTATCTGGTGCCGCGAGCAGGGCGCCGACCGCGTGACCCTCTCGCGCGAGCTTTCCATCGACGAGATTGCCGCCATTCACGATGCCGCGCCCGATGTGGACCTTGAAGTCTTTAGCCACGGTGCCATCTGCTTTTGCTACTCGGGCCTGTGCCTGCTCTCGAGCTTTGCCATGGCGGGCCGCTCGGCCAACC